>NC_007614.1:1910545-2228970 GCF_000196355.1 Nitrosospira multiformis ATCC 25196 | reverse complement strand
ATGAGGTCTCGGTTCCCCAACTTGATCAATTGGTGACCCTGCTTCAGGCTCATCCTGATGTTTATGGAGCGCGCTTGACAGGAGCAGGCTTTGGAGGCGCGTGCGTCGCCTTATGCAAGCCGGAGTCCTTGCATCAGATTTCCGAAGCGGTGCTGCAAGATTATTCAAGCATGGGCTTGAAGGGACGCATCCTTGTGCCACCACATTGGGTCGATAGAACTGCTACTGTAGGGGGAGGTTCAGCATCTTGAGCTTTCTGTTTTTTTGAGAATGGCCATGCAAAACCAAGATGGCTTGATGCAGGCAATGGTGCTGGATGCGCCCCGAGAAAAGGTTCAAGTGCGCCGTATCCCGCGCCCCCGGCCGGGTCCTGATCAGTTATTGATCGAGATTGCAGCGTGTGCAGTCTGCCGCACCGACCTGCACGTAGTGGACGGTGAACTGCCTCATCCGAAACTGCCTATTATCCCGGGGCATGAAATCGTTGGACGCGTAATTGCACGCGGAGCGGATGTTCGGGATTTCGCAGTGGGAGACAGGATCGGTATTCCCTGGCTGGGCTGGACATGCGGTCATTGCCGCTATTGTCTCGAGGGACGGGAAAACCTGTGCCCGAATGCCAGATTCACCGGTTATCAGATCGACGGCGGTTACGCGGAATATACGGTCGCAGACGCCCGCTATTGTTTTCGCATTCCGGACCGTTATAGCGACCTGGAAGCTGCCCCGCTGCTGTGCGCCGGATTGATCGGCTACCGCGCGCTCAAGATGACCGGCAATGCCGAACGGGTAGGTATCTACGGCTTTGGCGCCGCCGCCCACATTGTCGCTCAAATTCTGCATTATCAAGGGTGCAGACTTTTTGCATTTACACGCCCCGGTGATGCGGCCGCCCAGGAATTCGCCCACAAGATGGGCGCAGACTGGGTGGGCAGTTCGGATACGATGCCCCCGGAAGAACTCGATGCGGCGATCATCTTCGCTCCGGCAGGAGCTCTTGTGCCTATCGCTCTGCGCGCTGTTTGTCCCGGTGGAATCGTCGTCTGCGGAGGAATTCACATGAGTGACATTCCCGCTTTTCCTTATGACATCCTGTGGCGGGAAAAACGTCTGGTTTCCGTTGCCAATCTTACCCGTCAGGATGGTGAGGAATTTTTAAAGCTGGCAGCGCAAGTGCCAATCCACGTGACTACGGAATCCTTTCCGCTCGGCGAAGCGAATACGGCTTTGACAAGATTGCGGGAAGGAAAGCTGACAGGCGCGGCAGTGCTCATTCCGAAAAAAGGGAACGTTTCCCTCCCCTGAGGCGGAATGGATTTCTGGCGTTATGCTGGGTGGATACCGCTGCGAGTAGCGGGTATTGCTGCCCATACCGTCAGACGACCTTTTGCCCCGTCCTCCCTAAACCTTCTCCCTCTCGACTTCACGCTTTCCTCCCCTATGCGCCAGGAGCCCTTCATCCCTGTTCGCCCTGAGTCTCGATCATCGAGAGATCGAGCCTCGACTCGTGCTCGGGGTCAGATTTGTCGAAGACACGAACGCCATCAGGATAAATCCGTCAAAGACCGCAGGAAGGTAAACAGAAATGAGTCAGAGGGCTGGAAATCCGGGGTCTGGAAATCCTTTTCGTCAGCCCCAAAGACCGCAAGCCCCACAGTTTGTTACAATCATCGTTTTGCGTCATTCCGAACCCCTTTCTCAATCGCTTGATGAACAAACGAAAAATCCTCGTCACCTCGGCCCTCCCTTATGCCAACGGCAGCATCCATCTCGGCCATCTGGTGGAGTACATCCAGACTGACATCTGGGTTCGTTTCCAGAAAATGCAAGAGCACGAGGTCCATTATGTTTGCGCCGACGACGCACATGGCACGCCGATCATGCTTCGCGCAGAACAGGAAGGCATCACTCCGCGACAGCTGATAGACCGCGTATGGCATGAGCATAAGACGGATTTCGATGGTTTCCATATTGGCTTCGATCACTATTACACTACCGATTCGCCCGAGAATCAGGCGTTTTGCGAAGATATCTACCGTCAGCTCAGGGCAGGGGAGCTGATTGCCAAACGTTCGGTGGAACAGTTTTATGATCCGGTCAAGCAGATGTTTCTGCCGGATCGGTACATCAAGGGCGAATGCCCCAGATGTCATGCCGGAGACCAGTATGGAGATTCCTGTGAGGCTTGCGGAGCCACCTATCTGCCAACCGACCTGATCAGTCCCTACTCTGCCGTCTCCGGCGCCCGACCGGAGCGCCGCACTTCGAATCACTATTTCTTCAAACTTTCGGATGTGCGTTGCGAGGCTTTCCTCAAAAACTGGATTTTTGAATCCATCCCGGCTCAGCCCGGCGTCGCCTTGGAAACGAGACCGCGACTTCAACCTGAAGCTGCCAATAAAATGAACGAGTGGCTTTCAGCGGGTCTCGTGGACTGGGATATCTCGCGGGATGCGCCCTATTTCGGCTTCCCTATTCCACGTACCGGCGGAAAGAAATTTTTCTATGTCTGGCTGGATGCGCCGGTCGGTTATTTCGGCAGTTTCAAGAATTACTTCAAGCAGAACCAGCGAACCCAGGCCGAGATCGATGAATTCCTCCGTCCTGGTGGCAATACGGAAATGGTGCATTTCATAGGGAAGGATATTCTCTACTTTCACGCCCTGTTCTGGCCGGCGATGCTGGAATTCTCGGGATATCGCACCCCTACTCAGATTTATGCTCACGGGTTTCTAACCGTCAACGGCCAGAAAATGTCCAAATCCAGGGGGACTTTCATCACTGCTGAGAGCTATCTGAAGCAAGGACTGAATCCGGAATGGTTGCGTTATTACTACGCTGCCAAACTCAACGACAGCATGGAGGATATCGATCTCAGCTTCGAGGATTTTGTCGCGCGCGTGAACAGCGATCTGGTAGGGAAATATGTCAATATCGCCAGCAGATGCGCAGGGTTCATCACCAAAAAATTCGGGGGCGAGCTTACACACAATGTTTCGGAAGCGAGCCGGAAATGGTTCAATCAGTTTCTTTTTTGCGAACTGGGAGAGGGAGATACTTTTCTCGGCCGTCATATGTCCATCGCAAATTTCTATGAACGCAGGGAGTACAGTAAAGCGATCAAGGAAATCATGTCGGCGGCCGATGTGGCCAACCAATATGTGGATCGGATGAAACCCTGGGTACTGGCGAAAGACAGCAGGAACGACAGGGAATTGCATGAAGTATGCAGCGTCGCGTTGAATATGTTCCGGATGCTGACGGTGTATCTGAAACCTGTGCTGCCGAAGCTTGCAATGGAAGCGGAGCAGTTCCTGGGACTAGATCCTCTTACATGGAAGGATGCAAACTCGCAGCACAGGTTATTGCCGGACGGACATCGGATCAATGATTACCAGCACTTGATGACCCGGATCGATCCGAAGCAGATCGAAATGCTTACCCATGCAAACAAGGAAAGCCTGGCACCCGCAAAGTCACAGCAGGTTGCACAAGCTGTAGAAACCATGGAAAAAAACTCTTCCACCACACCCGCCCCGGCAAAAGAAGGAGAAGCAGGCCAAGCCAGCGCGTCGACCATCTCCATCGAGGATTTCGGCAAGATTGATCTCAGGGTCGCGAAAATCCTCGATGCGGAGCACGTGCCGGGCGCCGACAAGCTGCTCAAGCTAACCCTGGATGTCGCTTCGGAACAGCGAACAGTATTTGCAGGCATAAAATCAGCTTATGATCCCGGACAGCTCAAGGGACGCCTCACGGTCATGGTTGCCAACCTCGCACCGCGCAAGATGAAATTCGGTATATCCGAAGGAATGGTACTGGCTGCGGGAGACGGTGAAGGCCCTTATCTGCTTTCTCCCGATGAAGGTGCGCGCCCCGGAATGAAGGTGAAATAACGAGAATGAATTCCTGAACCTGACGAACCTGGCGAAGTGTGACCGGAATTGCAGCTCAAGGCTTTTCCGCCTCGAACAGTATGGCCTGCATTGGATAACGCGTAGGGCGTGAGCCATACTCTCTTTTCAGTGCTTCCGCCAATGCCGCGATTATATCCTCCGGCTCCACTCCGCCCCGCTCTCTGATTTCCTCGATGACGGGACTGAACACCAACCCTCGCGCGAAGGTCCGCACATCCAGAATATCGTGTTCCCGTCCCTGAACCGAGATGACAATCCGCTCGAAACCTGATTGGATAAGCGCCTCCTTGATGGGATCGATCTCGAATGAGGAAACGGGAGCCTCAAGGAATCTGGGCGGGTTTAGTGGAAAGAACTGCTTCAGCACTTCGAAAGCCAGACTGGCAAAGGGATTATAGCGCCGCGAATCCCAGACGCTGAACAAGTAGCGCCCTCCACGCCCCAATGTCCGGTATGCCTCGCGAAATGCCGTATCTTTATCGAAGAACATCACACCGAACTGGCAGACCACCGCATCGAACGCCTCATTTTCGAAAGGCAATGTCGTAGCATCCGCAACCTGGAACGTGACCTGCTCGTGGGGAAGAAACTTTGCGCGCGCGACGTCCATCATGGAATCGCTGATGTCGACTGCCGTAAGCAGCGCATCCTTGGGGAGTACGTTACGCAATTGGCCGGGTGACTATTCCCGTCCCTGCCGCGATTTCAAGCATGTGGCGGACTGATCCTTCGGTTGCGCGCCTTGCGATGTCAATAGCATAGTGCTCGAAAAGCACGGGCCCGAGATCGCGATCATACGCAATGGCGACATCGCCAACATAACCTGCCATTCCGGGAATCCTCCGGTTGTATTTATTTAAGTAGTCGGAGTTTTCTGAAAGCCTGATAAAGAATTGCCGCCACCATCAGAACGAACATGGGCCAGAATTGAGCAACACCCTCGTACCATGGCGTTCCCACGGTGATGGGGATTTCCAGCGTGAAATCAGTCTGATTCCGATCCTTGCCGGATAGATAAAGCCTGTATTCCCCCAATTCGGCGATACGCAATACCTGGGTAATGGTGCCGGACTCGTACGTTCTCGAAGGAATCGCCAGCAGTGTGTTCGATGGCATGCCGCCTTCCATTTTTGTAAGCGCCATGGTCAGCAGCCATTCGCGCGCCGATTCCGGATAAAGAAGATCAATCGTGACATCCAGAACTCCGGGGCTGGGTATTTTTCCGCACAGGACAGGGACAGACATCGCGCCTGTTGCGTCTTCAGGGATTTCATAGTCTCCTGGGATGAAATAACCCGAATAGCCGATGACCAGGGAGTCGGACTCTATGGTGCATGTGCCTCCGCGAAAACCCTTCGGATAGGTGTTTGACTGATCCCCCTGAGAGCTCACGTGAAACTGCAAACCGACTGCCACGATAACCGCGAGAGATCCGATCAGAGCCAGAAAACGCCGCATCCCTGTCGATAAATTTGCCCAAATGCTATCCATTGACTTCTCCCGTAATTCGACTAAACCGGTTCCATGGAGGCAGGCGCAGCGGATGATGCAGAATTCTCCGCTGGAGAGAGGGTATACTCCATACAGCGTAGAATGTCCTCAGCGGCAAGCCGTGCGATATAGGCGGGCTGGCTATTTTGAGTGACCATAGCGGTTACGATCGCACCTTCGATGATCAGGCCCAGTTTCTGAGTGAGCATATCGGGATCCTTGGCTCCGCTTTCCACAACCAGTGACCTCAGCCGGTCAATTATTTGATCCCGGTACGCACTGGCTATATCCTTTACCCAGCGGCTATCCTTTTCGTGTTCCGCTACGGCATTGATGAATACGCAGCCAAAGAAGTCTTCTTTTGCGAACCATTTCTCCAGCAGATCGAACAGGGCCAGGATGCGCTCCCGGGGGGAACACTTGAGATGTGGCAGGTCCAGGTCGAACCAGTGAAACCACATGTTCGCTTCCGTATCGAACACCGCCTTGAGCAGATTTTCCTTTGAGCCGTAGTGGGTATAGAGGCTGGCGCGTGCCACACCCGCTTCCTCGAGAATCCGCGTAACGCCTGTCGCATGGATCCCGGCACGGCAGAACAGGCGGCGCGCGGCCAAAAGCAGTTTTTCCTCGATCGATTTGCGAGCTTCCTTCATCGGCCTATTCCTCCAGGATCTGCATGGATTGATGGGGTTTTGCTCGGCCCGGGACGCTCCCCTCTGCTAATTGTTTCCTGATTTTTCTCGCGATCCTGCCAGCATCCAGGCGAATTTCCCGTGTTGCCCGCAACCGGTCGACATCAATTCCATTCACGCATTTCACTCTCATTATTCACCTCCATCCAGAGTGCCATCAAAAACAGACCGATCAGTCTGATTTTATTCTATGCCCTCAATAAAGACATTACAAGAGGAATGGATATGAATTTTCCAAAGATAGGATTTAGCTGATTCTGGGAGAGGAAGAAGTCCCCAAATGGAAGGAAAAGCTGAGAAACTTGTGGGCAACCTTGCAGCACAAATAGTGCCGGCGCCGATCCTAAAAGGAAGACGAACTGGTTGGCTACGGCTTCCAGGCCTCGCTGAAAGCGATCTTTACGACTATGCCCTTAAAGCCAATCCCAGCCGGCCCAGACGGGACGAGTGCAGGGAGTAGGCGTTAGGCGTTCAGGCGATGCGGGAGGAGAAAGAACAGATTAGTGACGATGAGGGGGCGTAGCGTAAACAGGAAGAAGCGATGCTCAAAAAGCAGTTGAAAAGAAAAGGAGAAAAGGGAACAGGGATTAGATCGGATTGGTAGCGTAGTTATTGCCTTAAGCAACTTGTTTATAATTATCTGAGAAGGTGAATCCCTTAATCCTTTAATTCCTCCTTTTCTCTAGTGGCATGGCGGCAGAAATCAGGAAGCAGGGAGTTGGTACAAACACGAGTCAGTCGGCTGCAGGTCTGCGCCAAGGCAATAAGGAAGAAAAGGCCCGGCGGTGAGCCGGGCAAAGGAGAGTCCACTACATCATAAACCCAGGTCTCAAAAGAAGGAGAAAGAGCCCGGAAGCGGCAGTGATGGTAGCTACTAACCGCATGGCTATCATAGCTCAGCAGTAAAGCTTCCATCGGCCGATTAGAACCGGATTTTTGGTGCTTATTTTTGGTGCTTATTGTCGGAAGAGTGGAGGGCAACAAAAAACCACCAGAACGGGTTGCCAGATAATAAGATACAGGATTCCCGGCCCCTCAAATTGATGTAAATCAGTTATGAGGCATTCGCAAGTTCGGGTGCGGAAACCCCCAGATGGTTATTAGCCGTTTTGGGCGACAACCAGGGAGTGAAAGGGTAGAGAAACAGCCAGTACAGTACAATAAAAAAACTACTCATCGGACAAGGGGACGTTCAGTGTCCTGGCTTTTGCTTCGACTGCCGTGGAAGTCCTGCCGAGCTTCAATGCGATCCGTCTATGCGGAATCCCTTGTTTTGCCATGATCTCCAGTATCTGGATGTCCTCTGACGTCCATGGAGTTCCAGCGTTGCATAACCGTTTTCCCTGATCACTTTGACGTCGATCGCTACGTCGCCTATCGGAGATTCTGCGTTCCGGATGGTATGGAAGAGGCCGCGATGAATGATCGTCTCTACATACCGTGGCCACTATTTTTTCAGCTAGCGGCCTAACCGAGGATTGCTGTTTTTGGGAAGTGCCATCTTCCGCGAGAATTTGTAGCAACCCAAAAAGTTCCCTTTGTCTCTTGGGGGGCAGTGTGGCAAGAACCTTGGTGAGTATCTGGCAGGACTGATGAAACTCTTCATCTGACAGATTTGAAACGTTCGAATCTTGTTCCTTCTCGAAGCTGATTTTCTTCTTTAAATTTGCATCATTTTCCATGATTCGTCTTTGTTTATCCTACCCCTAAAATTCGGGACGATGCGAACTTACCGTGTCCAGCTCTGATATGACACAAACCGGATCAGCAAGCCTCGGTATAGGGCAGTCTCAGTGAGGAGAATTGATTGCAGCGTAAGCAAGAATGTGGGCCCGACAGTAAGTCGGGGTGAATCCCACATTGAAGTCAATCATATTTCACTTATGTGAAATAGAAAGGGAGAATATAGGGGTAATCCCATTGCTGTTATGAGGACGGGGGAAATGGCGTTCTTCTTTCCTGGCTAAAGCTGGATTGGACGCAGTAATGCATATCTCTCTAACCTGCCAGAGGGAAGCAGCAGCGTCATCCGCGCCGTCACCCGAATCACGGCGATTTAAACCGTTGCTCGTCTGCAATTCAAAGACAGGAAAAGAAGACCAGTAATTCAAGGCTGGATGGGTTCAATAAAAAGGCCCGGACGAACGCCGGGCCAGGGGTGAGTTTACCGCAATCGCTTCCCTGTTTGGAGGAGAGAAACGAGTAGGTAGAATAACAATACAAGAGAGGTTTTACCGTTAAATACTTAACGTATGGAAACAAAAAATACCGGTTCAGCAAATCGGCTACGAACTGGAGCCGTGGGTTCCAATCCTGCCGGACGCGCCAGTTCAAGTAGTATAGTCAGTCGCCTATGTGCTATTGCGCTAGGCGATTTTCTTTTCAGGGTGCGAAGTGCAGGAATTCTGCATGAATCGGTTCCGCACCCTCTGTAGCCGCATCCAACAGTGAGTCGGTTTCGGGAGCAGTGCGTTGTAATATCCCCTTTCCCGTACTCCAGAGACTCTGCAGCTGAGGGCACTCCTGTTGCCAGAACCACAGGACCGCTTGCATAGGATGCGGCATGCCCTCCCACTGAAAGCCGGAGGTCGATGAATGAGACTGTTTTGCAAGGAAAAACAAAGTACTCGAATGGAAGCAGCAAGTCCGAGGTACGTGTTGGCCTTTATCCCACCATCCTTTCCTGAGAACTGATCGCATACCCTCGGCACCTTGATCACTTTCGGCCCTGCTTGATAAAGCCGAGAACCCGCGTCTTGTTTCCCTTGTACCAGAGTCCAGGATGTACTGAAGTCCAATAGCGATATGGCGTGCTTTAAGTAAGATGACGTCCGGTTCTACTGTTGTCTTTTCAATATGCAGGGGGGAGTATGAATAAGTTTCTTCACAACACAATTGTATCGGGAATTTTTGCGGCGGCTGTATCGGCTACTCAGGCTGCACCGGTTTATATAACTGCCGATTTCTCCGGGGGGATTCTCGCCACGGGTGGGCTGGCTAACAGCCTGGGCTTGCAGGGAACCAATACATGCAGCGGCTGTGCCGCCGGCAGCGTCAGCGGCAGTGTATTATTCGATCAAAGTCTCATACCCGGGAGTGGTACTGGCACGCTGAACATTCCACTCGCAGAAGTTACCGGCGCATCAAGCAGTACTATCTTCAGTATAGAATTCGGGAGTTCTCCCCTGGAGTTCGAATTTGGAGATGCGAATATTTTAGGAGGTCCGTCCATACGGTTCGAGAATGGCGTATTCAACGGGTTTTTCTTCGTAAAGGATTTTGTGGTCAACGGAAAAACTTATGAACTCAACATGCAGGGTGCGAATTGGACCATGAGTTGGTTAAAAAGCAATTCCTCTTCGGATCTTGTTGCATCCGGGTATCTGAACGTAGGTAACCAGGGGTTGGCGAACCAGACTTATTTTGATCGTATACCGGCTCAATTGCCCGATGGCACAGTCCCGGAGCCTACTGTCCTCGCGCTTGTCATGATCGGCATTTTGAGTATTTTTACGGTACGCGTGAACAGACGCACAGGGAGCCCGGTTTAGTACGCTTTATCATTACACAGTTTGTTGCGGCACATATGCAGAACCTGATGCCGTATAAAGTTGTGAACGGACGGAATGCAACAGGTTCTCTCATGAACGGTGGTCTGGATCTTACGGAGAACGGGTAAATGAAACACAGTTCTGGCTGCCGCATTGGTGCTGTTCGCTGCCGCTGGCTGCAAACCTTCCACCCCGGAAGCACCTTATCCGTCGGCCTACGGGAAAGTCATTACTCCCGACCATGAGGTCCCGAAAGAGCATCAGGATCCTCAGGAAAAAACATGAGAAAATTTTGGTGAGGGATTTCGAAGGGATTGGAGCATGCGTACTTTCCGCGCATAAAAAAGGTTGGGCAGTTTTGCCCAACCTTTTTTGTATCGGGGAGAGTCTTCGAATGAATGAGGGGCCTCGATATCAGGCCGACTCTCTTTTAACCAGGGAAAGGTTTGCATCGGCTGTCAAGCCGCCGAGGAAACGCTGAAATTGACCATCTGCTTTCAATACAGCACGAACGTCGATTATGAGACGTAACTGGCCGCTTTTCAGCCTCAGGAGCTTCAGATAGTTAGGGAAGTCGGGATGAGCAGGCACGGCCACACCGTGCCCCGGGTCCGCGGGATAACCGAGCCAATCAGGTACCAGCCCGGACTGACGCAGGGCTTCCTCCGATTCTTCGAATATGTAGGTGGTAATACCGATTGCAGCGCTCGTCCAGCAGCTGATCGGTACGGGTGACTGCGTCGTCTGAGGATTGGACTTCGCGCCTTTTAGCGGCTCGCGCTTGGGTTCTGCGTTCATAAGACTCCTCTGTGAGAGCGTTCCTGTCAGCGTTCAAAACTTGCTCTCTCTGCCAACGGGTAGAACAGCCCGGGATCGGTCCCTTACAGAGCGGCCTGGCATCCAAGATGTAAAGGGTGAATTATCCGAGAGAGATGGGTGCGTATTCTACTGGTTTTCAACCACGTTGCCCATTGGACTCTAGTACACCCTATCCCTTGATTGAAACCGGAATAGCGGGAGAAGCTCTTCGGACAGGCGAGAGCGCATTGACAACGGACAATGGCAACGGCAGCAGTTGCCCGCAGGCGGTTGCCGCGACCAATTCGGCTGAAATTCCCGCGGTAATCAGTCCACGCGTTCCATGGCCGAGGCTGGTATACAGTCCGGGCAAAAGTTCGCCGACGAGCGGCATGGCGCCTGGAACAGACCCCCTGATAGATGTGCGTCCATCCAATTGCTCAAGCTGCCTGATATCTTGACTTACCTCGTCACTCAACCTGCGGAGGACAGGAGAAATTTCTCGCAGTCTGGATAAGTTTTCCGCATGCTCCGATACATTCAGGTTAATCGATGTATCGTTAAAACGATGGGTTGCTCCCACCATATGTCGTCCTGCAACAGCAGGGGAGAAATAGCCACTCCCGCATACGATGGTGCGGAGATTCTGGCTTGCGGTTGTTGCAGGGATCAAGGTAAGCTGTCCCCGTACCGGGGTTAGCGGCAGATTTGCCAATGCTGGAAGCGATTTCACCTGATATCCGGTGCAAACCACAACTATCTCGGCCTCCAGAGACCACGCTTGCTTCCTCTGATCTTCCGCTTGCACACGCCACCCGTGACTCGTTGGGGTAAGTGATTTTACCGTGCGACCGGTATACAGGGTGATAGCCTGACTGCCAAGCAAGGCTACACAAAGTTGAGGCGGAGCAAGCCAACCGCTACCGGGAAACCAAAGGCCACCATATGAAAGCTCAATTCCCGCAAGGGCCGATGCTTCAGCCGCATCTACTGGTCGGAAAACATGCGCGGGCCAGTCGAGGGTCGCAAGCTTCCCGATTCGTCTTGCTTCTTCGGCGGAGAATGACAGCTGCAGTTCTCCGCATTCACTCCGCATGACGCCATCGACGGGTATTTTTTCGTCAAGCAAGGCGAGCGCATGTCCGTAGGATGCCAGCACAAAGCGGTGCAGGGCGTTCATTCCTGCACTCAGGCGGGCGTGCAGTATACCAATCGGGTTGCCTGACGCACCCGCGCCAAGGGTGTGTGATTCCAGAAGTTCAACTATAAGTCCACGACTGGCCAGCGCCGAAGCAGCGGCGCACCCTGCTATTCCCCCTCCGATAACGATCGCGGTGGTGGGAGCCAGTCGAACGGGAGGGGGGCCAGGAAGGTCACCTTGCAGCATTTCACGCTTATGGCCAAAGCCGGATATTTTTTTGACCTGAAACCCTGCTTGTTCCAAACCGCGACGAACAACGCCGGCACTGGTATAGGTCGCAAAGGTTGCGCCTGCTCGCGACGCCCGCGCAATCCAGTGAAAAATCTGGAGTGTCCACATTTCCGGGTTTCGCGCCGGTGAAAAGCCGTCAAGAAACCATGCATCGATACCGTGCGTTTCAGGCAGCGCCCGGGTCACGTCCTCTATTGCCAGCGTGAGACGCACTCTTCCTCCGGCGAAGCTCCACCGATTCCATCCGGGTACACGCCGCTGCCAGCGCAGCATAAGTTCATCGGCGTATGGGCCCAGTTCGGGCCAAAGCGCGAGCGCTGCGCTCAGTTCTTTTTCATCAAGCGGATATTTTTCAACACTGAAAAAATCAAGACTGGTCCGAAGGGGTGCAATCTGGATGAATAGCCGCCAAGTGCATAAAAAGCTCAATCCTGTGCCGAATCCCGTTTCTCCAATGGAAAACGCGGTATCAGGCTGCAAGGACTCAAAACGGTCCGCAAGCCGGTTGCCCTGCAGGAAGACGTACTGTTTTTCTTCCAGTCCCGAGTCTCTTGAGAAGTAGACGTCACCGAAGCGAGTGGAATACAGTTGTCCGTTTTGCCAGTCAAGCATGCGGGAAGATTCAGCCGGTATGCTGGCGAAAAGCCGGATTCATCATCAATCGACGTTGTCTATGTGCCGGTGCAACCTGACTGGTTCCACTGTTTTCTTGCGTAATCGAAGGTTGAGAAATTCCACAGTGACCGAGAATGCCATGGCGAAGTAGATGTAGCCTTTCGGAACATGAACGTCGAAGCCTTCGACGATGAGGGTAACGCCGACCAGTATCAGGAAGGAAAGGGCAAGGATCTTGATTGTCGGATGCTTCTCTACAAAATCTCCTATTGGTTTGGCCGCCAGTAGCATGACTAGAACCGCGAGAATAATGGCAATAGCCATCAATGTAATGTGGTCGACCAGGCCTACAGCCGTTATGACGGAATCCAGCGAGAATACAATATCTAGGATGGCAATCTGTAGCAGGACCATGCCTACGCTCGTGGCGGAGATGTTCCTGCTGCTGTTATCCGTGCCTTCCAGACTGTTATGTATTTCATGAGTTGCCTTGAACAGGAGAAAGAGCCCTCCCCCGATCAATACGATATCGCGCCCTGAAATGGAATTGCCCAAAATTGCAAACCAGGGTTTGGTCAAGCTCATTACCCAGGAGATCGAGAACAATAGAGCAAGCCGACTCAGCATCGCGAGACTAAGCCCCATCCTTCTGGCAAAATTTCGCTGGGCTTCAGGAAGGCGTCCTACCAGTATTGAGATGAAGATAATATTGTCGATACCTAAAACAATTTCCAACGTAGTCAGCGTCAGCAGTGCAACCCATGCTTCCGGGCTCGTCAGCCACTCAAACATCCCTACTCCTCATTCTCAATTCCCCGTCGCAGACTTTATTGAATGTACTACCGTGATCTTGCTATTTATATCTAGCAAGTATTGATACTGATACAGCGAATGGCCGGATGCCGTAGGTGCCGGAAAGCGGAAATCGTACAATCGGATCAGAAACCTGAGCAGTTCTTCATGTTATCACGCCCAGGCTGACCGCAAACCAGGAATCAGGATCTGTCCAGGTATGCTCGACCTGGAAACCACCAGAGCGGAGCAGGTTTTCGAGATGCTCGACAGTGTATTTGTAACTGTTTTCCGTATGAATCCGTTCACCCCGGTCAAAGTGGAATGTCATATCAAGCGTATCTATCCTGACCGCTTGGCGGCAAGCGCTTTCGAGATGCAGTTCAATGCGCGATTCTGCCTCATTCCAGAATGAGATATGGCAAAACGATTCGGGATCGAAGTGCCCGCTCAGTTCCCGGTTGATCCTGACAAGAAGATTTTTATTGAACAAAGCAGTCACTCCTGCCTCGTCGTTATAAGCAGCATGCATGACATTGATGTCTTTCACGAGATCTGCCCCGAGCAGCAGCTTATCTCCGGTTGACAGGTTTCGTGCAATGTTCTGCAGCAAGGCGATCGCAGCGTCGTTTTCCAGATTGCCGATACTGGAACCGATATAAAGAACGAGGCGCGGCGGAGACTGATGTTCAAGAAATGTCAGGTTGTCGAAATCCCCAAGTTGGGGGTGAACTTTCACCCTGCTCAATTCGCTTTCCACTTCATCCTTGGCCAACTGCAAGGCAGCATCGGAGACATCGAGCGGAAAGTAGTTCACGCCGAATTGCTGCCGCACAAGAGAACGCAGCAGAATTCGAGTCTTGGTCGCGGTTCCGGCCCCAAGCTCGCTGACCGAGACATTGCGGCGCAGATGGCTGCATATTTCCTCCGCATGGACCGTCAGTATGCCCGCTTCCGTTCGAGTAGGATAATATTCCGGCAGACAGGTGATCTGTTCAAACAAGTCGGAGCCGGTAGCATCATAAAGCAATTTTGGCGGTAGACTCTTGGGTGTGCGAGAGAGGCCTTCCAGTACATCTTCGGCGATGGAAGGGAGCGGAGCGGGAATGGATTTCCGGTTGAGGGATTTGGATGTAATCATCATGCAGTCCTGTCATTACTGTCGTTAGCCAAACGTATCCCGGAGAATTGCCAACGCTTCTGGGGCAGAAAGAAATTGCGGTATGACTCCCGTATATGAGAGCGCGGTGTAACGCAGGATCCCCCGCGCAGGACCAGCTGGTTACACATGAATTTCCCGTTGTATTCCCCTTCTGCCCCTGCTGGCGGACGGTAACCAGGATAGGCGGAATAAGGGCTTGAGGTCCATTCCCATACATCGCCCAACATCTGTTGCATGCTCTGTTGTTGCGATTTGGAATGAACGGCTGGCGTGGGATGATAATTTTCGTTTTCAAACAGGTTTGCAAAAATGGTCGAGCATCTGCTGGATCTCGCAGCAGCTTCCCATTCGGATTCCGTTGGCAGCCGGGCGCCCGCCCAACGCGCGAATGCATCCGCTTCGTAAAAGCTTACGTGGCATACCGGTTCGCTCGGATCGAGCGGCACAGTGCCGCCACAGGTATATTGGCTCCAGCCATCGTCCATCTGTTCCCAGTAGAGCGGCGCTGTCCATTGATGCTCGCATACATGGTCCCAGCCATCCGACAGCCATAGTTCCGGTCGCGCATAACCATCATCGGCCATAAACTCCAGGTACTCTTCGTTTGTTACAAGGCGGGAGGCAATGCGGAAGGGACTGAGATAAGTGGGATGCCGCGGTAATTCGTTGTCGAATGCAAAATGGGAGGTATCGTCATCCCCTATCTGGTAGATGCCTTCGTCAAAACAATACCATTTTAACGGTGGAGCAGCCGTTGCGGATGCCACAACGCGTATTCGTTCCGGCTGATAACTGGGCCGCAGGGGATTGCTCCAGAACGCATGTTTGATATCCGTAACGATCAATTCCTGATGTTGCTGCTCATGATTCAACCCCAGTTCGACCAATCGTAAAATTTCGGCTGAAGCTTCACGCAGGAGTAACTCCTCCATGGCATCGTCTACGTAGACACGATAAAGACGAACCTGATCGAGGGTGGGACGGGAAAACGTACCCCGAATAGAGCGATGCGGATGCTTTCCCAGCCGTTTGTAGTACGAGTTGAAGAGGAAGCTGAATCGCTCATCGAAACGGGCATAACCGTGAAAATGCTGTGCGAGGATGAATTCCTCGAAGAACCATGTGGTATGGGCAAGATGCCACTTGGAGGGGCTTGCGTCAGGCATGGACTGGACCATCTGATCATCTGGCCCAAGTGTTTCAACGAGTTTCAGCGTCTGCCTGCGAATTTCACGATATCGTTGAAGCCATGTCGGGAATGGCGATAATTCGACAGGTCGGTTGAGTGTTTTCCGCATGATCATTTATTTATCTAGGTGACATTTATCTATCGTGACGATATTCATTTCAGTTGGAAGGAATATCTTTCCTTTCCTGTAAACAGGCCGATTCCTGCCTTCTTCATTTCTTTATCCCTTAGCGCGGACGAGTTCTAGTTGCAATTCTCCTCAAAGAGAAAGGATGTACTCTGTACGCTTTCAGACATATAAGTTCTGATGATCCTGAATTGCGTGCGATTTGGTGGAAAAGTCAATTTTTGTTCGATACCGCACTGATCCTCTTTCCAGGTTGAAGCATTCTGTATACATCTAAGGCGCTTCGAGGAAGAGAAGGACCGGCACATCGGCAGGAAGCAGCAAGCCGGATCGAAGCGGTGAGGGTGAAATGCAGAAAAGTTCTTACAGGAAGTTCAAGCAGTAACCTTTAAGAATTTACTAATTTCATACTTTCATAGGAGATAGTTATGGCTTATACAGATCGCGATACCTACGGGATGTACAAGAAGTATGGCAAGGAGGAAGGGAAGGGCCCGGGGCCCCGTCTGATGGGTGCGGACACTCTTATTGGCGAGGATGTATACAACACCAAGGACGAAGATCTTGGCGACATCAAGGAAATCATGCTCGATATGAACAACGGCAAAATCGCTTATGCCGTGCTGTCTTTCGGCGGATTTCTGGGAATGGGGGATAAACTCTTCGCCGTGCCCTGGAGCGCGCTGACGCTCGATACAGAGAACAAGCGCTTCATCCTCAACGTGGATAAGGAACGCCTCGACTCCGCACCGGGATTCGATAAGGATGACTGGCCGGATATGGCGGATCCCTCCTGGCAGAACACGATCAATTCCTACTATGGAACGAAGTCTTACATGGATGCAGACTACGAAACCACCTCCAGGAAAGACTATAAGACCTCTGCCCATCGAAACAATGAAAGGATCATTCCGGTTGCACCGGTCGGCGCTGACCACGTGCAAGACAAAACCGACGATACCTTTCACACGCACAAATAAAAACTGTTAGGTAGTATCAAGTAAAGAAGGGGTGCAGGGTATCCTGCACCCCTTGTTTTATGAGGTTGCATACAGCTTGACCTCCTCATGCGGCGAAGGCGGTCATCATGCTTTAAACCGCATATCCGTTACAGGCTGATTAAATGATCTGTCAAATAGCCTGTAAACTCGCATAAATGCAATCCATCCCCTATTGGCGTCTTTCCGGCTTCTATTTCTTCCATTTTGCCTTTATTGGCGCCTTTGCTCCTTACTGGACCCTTTACCTCAAATCCCTTTCTTTCGCTTCCTTTCAGATCGGGGTGCTCATGTCCCTGCTGCATGTCACTCGCATCTTTGCCCCGGCTGCATGGGGCTGGCTTGCAGATCACGTCGGCAAGCGAATGTTCATTGTACGCTCGGCTGCAATTGCAGGCTTGGTCAGCTACTGTGGCGTTTTTCTCGGCGAGTCCTATAGCTGGCTGTTTGTGGTCATGGCGCTGATGAGTTTTTTCTGGAGCGCTTCCCTGCCGTTGATCGAGGCAACCACACTTTCATACCTGGGAGAAAACATCACAAAATACGGACTCATCCGGGTGTGGGGTTCAGTAGGATTCATTCTGGCGGTAACCGGGGTTGGTTATCTGCTGGATGCGACCAGCATCAGCTCGCTGCTATGGGCTGTCCTTGGCTTCAAGCTCGGTATTGTCTTTTTTTCACGACTGATTCCTGAAGTCGGGACAGCAACGCATCCTGCCACCGAGCATTCCATTCCACAAATATTCCGGCGGCCAGAAGTACTGGCCTTTTTTGCAGCGTGCCTGTTGATGGTGTTTGCGCACGGCCCCTACTACACCTTTTATTCGATCTATCTTGTCGAGTACGGATACAGCAAAAGTCTCGTAGGCTGGCTGTGGGCCACAGGGGTTATCTGTGAGATCGGCATATTTTTCCTGATGCCGCAGTTGATGCGCCGATTCCGCATGAAACAGATCATGGTGTTCAGTTTCAGCTGTGCCGTAGCACGCTTCCTGATGATAGGCTGGGGCGTGGAATGGCCGTTTGTCATATTTTCTGCACAGGTGCTGCATGCCGCAACCTACGGGGCGCATCACGCCACCGCCATGATGGTGGTGCATCGGCTCTTCGGTGGGCGCCACCAGGCGAAGGGGCAAGCCCTCTACACCAGTCTCACATTCGGGCTCGGCGGCACTATTGGGGGCATATTCAGCGGTTATTCGTGGGATTGGCTGGGGGCAGGACTCACTTTTACGATCAGTGCGATGGCCGTGTCGCTGGGCTTGGGGCTGGTAGTCTGGAAGATGGACATCGACGGGTCCGCGTGACAATTGCGTACTCTTGCTGTTCCTTGATATTTCATTATGGGATAATGAAACATTGAGATTTGAAGCCGTTATTCCCATTTTCCACAAAAATGCAAACGTTATACGACAAACTCTGGCAAAGCCATGTGGTGCATGAAGAATCCGATGATGCGGAAGGCATGGCGCTGCTATATATCGATCGTCACCTCGTGCACGAGGTGACCAGCCCCCAAGCGTTCGAAGGGTTGAAGCTGGCCGGACGCAAGCCGTGGCGCCTCAATTCCATTCTGGCGGTAGCAGACCACAACGTGCCGACCACCGGGCGAGATCATGGCATCAGTGATCCGGTATCTCGCCTGCAAGTGGAAACGCTCGATCAGAATTGTGAGGAATTGGGCATCACCGAATTCAGAATGAACGATCAGCGCCAAGGCATCGTGCATGTCATCGGACCGGAACAGGGTGCCACCCTGCCAGGAATGACAGTGGTTTGCGGCGACTCGCATACAAGCACGCATGGCGCTTTTGGCTGCCTTGCCTTTGGCATAGGTACTTCCGAGGTGGAGCATGTGCTGGCGACGCAGTGCTTGCTGGCGAAGAAATCCAGAACGATGCAGATCGTGGTAGATGGCAACCTGGGCAATGGCATTACCGCCAAGGATGTGGCGCTTGCCGTGGTCGGCAGGATCGGTACTGCCGGAGGTACAGGCTATGCGATCGAGTTTGCCGGCAGCGCGATTCGTGGGCTGTCGATGGAAGGGCGCATGACGCTCTGCAATATGGCGATCGAGGCGGGTGCGCGTGCGGGAATGGTGGCAGTGGATGATGTCACCATTGAATATCTCCGGGGCCGTCCCTTTGCGCCTAAAGGCGATCTCTGGGAAAAAGCGGTGGCCTACTGGCGTACCCTGAAGAGTGACGAGGGTGCGAGCTTTGACAAGGGGGTTCAACTGGACGCCGCCTCGATCAAGCCGCAGGTAACCTGGGGAACTTCCCCCGAAATGGTTGCGACAGTGGATGGAAAGGTGCCTGATCCGACAGAAATCGCGGATGCGGTGAAGCGTCACGACATGGAGCGGGCGCTCAAATACATGGCGCTGGCTCCCAACACCCCGATCAGTGAAATTCGCCCCGATAAAATATTCATCGGTTCCTGCACGAATGCGCGCATAGAGGATTTGCGCGCCGCCGCCGAGGTGGTGAGGGGCCGTCGCATTGCGAAGAGCATCAAGCTTGCAATGGTCGTACCAGGATCGGGCCTGGTCAAGCATCAGGCAGAGCAGGAGGGGCTGGACAGGATATTCCGCGATGCGGGCTTTGAATGGCGCGAACCGGGTTGCTCGATGTGCCTGGCGATGAATGACGACAGGCTGGAGCCCGGCGAACGGTGCGCTTCCACTTCCAATCGCAACTTTGAGGGCAGGCAGGGTCCCGCGGGGCGTACTCACCTGGTGAGCCCTGCGATGGCCGCCGCTGCCGCAGTCGCGGGACATTTTGTGGATGTAAGGGAAATATATTAGAATTCCAGTACAACAATAACGGTTTTTTATACTACTACAGGGAGTTGTGATGCGAACGCTGACGATGATGCTTGCCTTGATCGCTGCCTTTGGCCTGTCTGCCTGCCACACCATTCAGGGAGTAGGCAAAGACGTTCAAAGCGGCGGAGAAGCACTGGAAAAATCTGCAAAATAATTGCAAAACGGTAATCAGCAGTGAAAAAGTTTCATTCATGCGAGGGAGTGGTGGTCCCACTGGATCGGGCGAACGTCGACACCGACGCCATCATTCCCAAACAGTTTCTGAAATCCATCAAGAGGTCCGGCTTCGGGCAAAACCTCTTCGATGAATGGCGATACCTGGATCATGGCGAGCCAGGCATCGACCCTGCCACTCGTAAACTCAACCCTGAATTTGTGCTTAACCTGCCGCGTTACCGCGATGCCCGGCTACTCCTCGCCCGCGCCAATTTCGGTTGCGGATCCAGCCGGGAACATGCTCCCTGGGCATTGCAGGATTACGGCTTTGAGGTAATCATTGCCCCCAGTTTTGCCGATATTTTTTTCAACAACTGCTTCAAAATAGGTTTGCTTCCCATCGTGCTCGACACCTCACAGGTGGATCAGTTGTTCCGCGAGGTCGAGGCCATCGAAGGGTACCGATTGCTCGTCAATCTGGAGCAGCAATCGGTGACCACTCCTGCCGGAGAATCTTTCTCCTTCGATATCGATCCTTTCCGCAAGCATAGTCTGCTGAATGGTCTGGACGAAATCGGCCTCACGTTGCAGCACGCGGACAAAATCCGCGCGTTCGAAGAAAAACGCCGCGCAGAACAGCCGTGGCTGTTCGCCTGACAGACTTTCCCCTTTAAAAGGACCTTATGAAAATAGCAATTCTGGCCGGAGATGGTATCGGCCCGGAAATTGTCGCGCAAGCGGTGCGCGTGCTGGAAACGCTGAGAAGCGATGGATTGAAGCTGGAACTGGAACAGGGATTGCTGGGCGGATGTGCTGTAGATGCAGCGGGCGAGCCTTTTCCCGCGGCAACGCGCACATTGGTGGCTCAGGCGGACGCCGTGATCCTGGGGGCAGTGGGCGGCCCGCGATATGACGGGCTGCCCCGGCAGCTCAGGCCGGAGCAAGGCCTTCTTGGCATACGGAAGGCCTTGAACCTGTTTGCCAATCTCCGGCCTGCGGTACTTTATCCTGAACTTGCCGATGCCTCCACGCTGAAGCCCGAGGTGGTGTCCGGACTCGATATCCTGATCGTGCGCGAGTTGACCGGGGATATTTACTTTGGTGAGCCACGCGGGATTGAATTACGGAATGGTCAGCGCATCGGCTACAATACCATGATTTACAGCGAAGCCGAGATCCGGAGAATAGCGCGGGTGGCTTTCCAGGCAGCGCGCAAGCGCAGTCGCAGGCTGTGCTCTGTCGACAAGATGAACGTACTGGAATCAACCCAGCTGTGGCGCGACGTGGTGACCGAAACGGCAGGTGAATATCCGGACGTGGAGCTTTCGCACATGCTGGTGGACAATGCGGCCATGCAGCTTGTACGCAATCCCCGGCAGTTCGATGTGGTTGTGACAGGCAATATGTTCGGGGACATCCTGTCGGATGAAGCATCCATGTTGACCGGTTCGATCGGCATGCTGCCTTCGGCATCGCTCGATGAGCGGAACAAGGGGCTTTATGAACCCATACACGGTTCTGCTCCCGATATCGCCGGCAAGGACGTGGCGAATCCTCTGGCCACCGTCCTTTCAGTTGCGATGATGCTGCGCTATACCTTCGATCGGGAGGAGGAGGCATCCCGAATCGAACGGGCAGTGAAAAAGGTGCTGGCTGATGGATACCGGACGGCGGATATTTACGAGCCAGGAAAGATGAAAATCGGAACCGCAGCAATGGGTGATGCGGTTCTGGCAAGTTTGTAGCAACGACACTTCATATCCTGTGGTTGATCAACCACGATTTCTTCCAAAAGAGAGATATCAATGAAACGAGTGGGTTTTATCGGTTGGCGTGGCATGGTAGGGTCGGTTCTCATGCAACGTATGCGGGAAGAAAATGATTTTGCATTGGTCGAGCCAACTTTCTTTTCCACTTCGCAGAAGGGCGGCAAAGCACCGGACATCGGCCAGGAGGCTCCGCCGCTGAAGGACGCGAATGATATAGGCGAGCTCAAGTCCATGGACATTCTGATTTCCTGTCAGGGAGGGGATTATACCGGCGCGATTTTTCCCCGGCTGCGGGAAGCAGGCTGGCAGGGTTACTGGATCGATGCAGCCTCCACGCTGCGGATGAAAGATGATGCTGTCATCATACTGGACCCGGTCAACATGCCCGTTATCGAACAGGCTCTGCACGATGGGATAAAGAATTATATCGGAGGCAATTGCACCGTCAGCCTGATGCTGATGGCCATGAACGGGCTCTTCAAAGAAGAACTGGTGGAATGGATGAGCGCCATGACTTATCAGGCAGCTTCCGGCGCCGGGGCGCAGAACATGCGGGAATTGCTTCTGCAAATGGGCGAAGCCCATCGCGTGGCGAAAAATCTGCTGGATGACCCTGCGGCCGGAATACTCGACATCGACCGTGAAGTGGCGGGAACACTTCGTGATGAAAATTTTCCAACCGAGAATTTCGGTGTGCCGCTTGCAGGCAGTCTCATCCCCTGGATAGACAGGGATTTGGGCAACGGGCAGACACGGGAAGAGTGGAAGGGGCAATCCGAGACAAACAAAATACTGGGGCGTGGTGAACGAACGGTTCCCGTGGACGGTATCTGTGTGCGTGTAGGGGCCATGCGTTGCCACAGCCAGGCGCTGACCGTGAAGCTGAAGAAGGATGTTCCGCTGGATGAGGTGGAAGACGTGCTTGCCGCTTCGAACAGTTGGGTAAGGGTCGTTCCCAATGAGCGGGAGCATACCTTGAAAGAGTTGACTCCCGCTGCGGTTACCGGCAAGCTGACAATACCGGTTGGCCGGTTGCGCAAGCTTGCCATGGGCGGCGAGTATCTTTCTGCATTCACTGTGGGAGACCAGTTGCTTTGGGGGGCCGCAGAGCCGCTGCGCAGAATGCTCAGAATTCTGGTGGCGGCCTGAGAATCGCTAGAAGCGGCAAAGGCGCGCGGTGAATCAAGACATCGTGCCGCCTGATTTCCATCTTCCGGAGCTTCCCCTGCGCCTTTTCGAGAGTCATTTTCCCGCAGTCGTCCGATTGAAGATTGCCTATCGTTCGATGGCAACCCGCTTTCTTCGTAAACGAAACCCGCCGGATGCGCGTCTTGCATGCACGCAGCCGATGTCTGACCACGTTTCCGATCTTCGTCAAGGGATAGGGCATTATTCCTCCCTGAGAGTATACTGCCGTGCAGAAGTCGAGGTTTAAGTGCAGTCTGTTTTTTTCATTTCTGGCCGCCGTGATGTCGGTGGAAGCCAGTCACGCAGCAGGCCTGGGAAGGCTGACTGTCAATTCCGTGCAAGGACAGCCGTTCAGAGCAGAAATCGATCTTGTGGGGGTAACAACAGAAGAGAAATTTTTCCTGAATGCCCACCTTGCATCACATGATGTCTTCCGCAAGGTAAATGTCGATTATTCTCCGCTTTTATCCACGTTTAAAACCACTATTGAAACCCATCCAGATGGTCAGCCTTATATCAGGATTGTTTCTCGGCAACCCGTTGACGAACCGTTCCTGAATATCCTGATTGAGCTGAACTGGGCGTCGGGACGTTTGTTGCGTGAATATACAGCCTTGCTCCCCCTTGCCGAAACGAGTGCATCCTCCCGGGAAAATGAGTCAGCTCAGCCGACACCGCATTGCTATCCGCGTATTGACTCTGCAGAGGGTAAAACAGATCCGGCTATAGCCCACGATGGCTTCTCATCAAGACAAACCGGACTCCCTTCAGGACTCTCCGCGTCAAACTCGTCCTATCGGATCTACGGTCCCGTAAAACCGGGCGATACCTTATCAGGAATCGCAAAAAATATTGCGCTTCCTCCTGAAGCAAGCTTCAATCAGGTGTTGGTGGCCCTGTTTCGCGCAAACCGCGAGGCGTTCTTTGGCGACAACATGCATCAGCTCAAGATGGGATTCGTCCTGAGAATACCCGACAGCAGCGAAATCAGTACGATAACAGCAGGAGAAGCCGATCAGGAAGTGAGGATGCATACAGCCGAGTGGCACAAAAAACAGTCTTCTGGAACAGATGAACGGGAAAAAGAAGAGGAACCGCTGCCGTGGGCACTCGTTCTGTAGCGGGAAAGCATAAGAGTCGTACAGGATGGCTTGTGCGAAAGCGGTGGGCAATGACGGACTACCCAATCAGCGCCCAATGTCACGCTGGAGAGCGTCTGCTTATACGTCATTACTTCCGTTTCCCGAAAAGTGTTTAAAAATTCCCTGGACGTGCCGGTACAAGTATCACCAGAATCACGATGGTAGCTTTACCGTGAGAATCGCAATGGTGCTGGAGTATGACGGCAGCAATTTCTGCGGCTGGCAAAGCCAGCCAGGGGGAAATACCGTGCAGGATGCCGTGGAAGCGGCCTTGTCTGAAATTGCAGGCGAGGCTATCCGAGTAGTGACGGCAGGGAGAACCGACGCAGGGGTTCATGCGATCTACCAGGTGCTGCATTTCGATACTCGGGCGGAGCGACCTATGAATGCATGGGTGCGGGGTGCAAACGCCCTGCTGCCCAGCGGCATTGCCCTGCTATGGGCATCCCCTACTGCAGACGATTTTCATGCCCGCTACTGTGCGCTTGAGCGTTGTTACCTCTACCTGTTACTGAACCACCCAGTGCGGCCGGGCCTTCATCAGCACCGAGTCGGCTGGTATCACCATCCGCTCCGTCTCGAATCCATGCAGATGGGGGCACAAATGCTGGTGGGCGAACACGATTTCAGCGCCTTTCGGGCTGCTGCATGCCAGGCCAAATCCCCTGTACGCACCCTGACAAAACTGGAAGTTACGCGAGTGGGAAACATGGTTGCGTTTGAGCTGCGCGCTAATGCATTTTTGCACCACATGGTACGGAATATCGTCGGTTGTCTGGTCTATGTAGGTAAAGGTAAATTTCGTCCTGACTGGATAGGGAAACTGCTTGAAAACGGGAAGCGCAGCGAAGCTGCACCGACTTTTTCCGCTTCCGGGTTATACTTGGCAGGGGTTGCCTATGATGCGAGGTGGAAGCTGCCACCCTTTGTCGAGCCCCCTCTGACCGCAATAGTGCCGGGCACAAACAGGCCGGCTATCCTCACATCATGGGCGACAAGTGGCGGAAACCCAGTTGCGGGCGCAACACCGGAAGTCAGGGATATATGTCGATTCGAGTAAAAGTTTGCGGTATAACCCGAGTGGAAGATGCGCTTGCGGCAGTGCATCTCGGAGCGAATGCCGTGGGCTTTGTCTTCTGGGAGCAGAGCGCGCGCTATATTTCACCGGCTGAAGCGCGCGGAATCGTGTCCACGCTGCCGCCATTCGTTACTTCAGTGGGTGTCTATGTCGACCCTGAGGCGGGGTGGGTAGACGAAAGCATTTCGGTTGCCGGCCTGAACCTGTTGCAATTTCACGGTAGCGAAAGCCCCGAGTTCTGCCAGCAATTTTCGCTTCCCTATATAAAGGCGGTAAGAGTCAGGCCGGGGCTGGATTTGCTACAATACGCATCCCTTTATACGGGAGCCACCGGTTTGCTGCTGGATACGTATGTGGAAGGGGAACCGGGGGGAACCGGAGAGGCGTTTGACTGGAACCTGATTCCGCGCAATTTGCCGCTGCCGCTGATTCTTTCGGGGGGACTACACGCAGGCAACGTTACGAGCGCAATCCAGCAGGCCCATCCTTGGGCGGTGGATGTGTCCAGTGGCGTGGAAGCCGCGAAGGGCATTAAAGATTCGGGGAAAATTGCAGCATTCATGCGAGGAGTTGGAATCAGTGAAAGTCTATGATCTTCCGGACAGTCATGGGCACTTTGGTCCGTATGGCGGCATCTTTGTCGCTGAAACGCTGATCTCGGCACTGGAGGATTTACGCATACAGTACGAGCGCTATCGCAGCGACGCCGACTTTCAGGCAGAATTCGCCCATGAACTCAAGCATTATGTGGGACGCCCGACTCCCATCTATCATGCAAAACGATGGTCTGCGCAGCTGGGGGGCGCCCAGATCCTGCTCAAGCGCGAGGACCTGAACCATACGGGCGCCCACAAAATCAATAATGCGATGGGACAGGCGCTGCTGGCAAGGCGCATGGGCAAATCGCGGGTAATAGCCGAGACCGGCGCAGGCCAGCATGGTGTTGCCACGGCCACGGTCGCAGCGCGGTATGGGATGGAGTGTGTCATCTACATGGGATCGGTCGATGTGGAGCGCCAGGCTGCCAATGTTTACCGGATGAAGCTTCTGGGTGCGGAGGTCATACCGGTCGAATCCGGCTCACGCACGCTGAAGGATGCTTTGAACGAGGCCATGCGCGACTGGGTGACCAATGTTGCGGATACCTTTTACATCATCGGTACTGTGGCCGGACCTCATCCCTATCCCATGATGGTACGGGATTTCCAGGCGATCATCGGGCGCGAGGCCATAACCCAGATGCAGGAGGATTACGGACGGCAGCCCGATGCCCTGATCGCCTGCGTGGGGGGGGGGTCAAATGCCATCGGGCTTTTTTATCCCTACCTCGACAGCAGCATCCGGATGATCGGAGTGGAAGCGGCCGGACACGGCGTGGAGACGGATCAGCATGCCGCTACCCTGACGAAGGGACGCCCTGGCGTGTTGCACGGCAATCGCACTTACCTCATCCAGGATGAGAATGGGCAGATCGTCGAAACACATTCCATTTCGGCAGGCCTGGATTATCCCGGCGTAGGGCCGGAGCATGCCTGGCTCAAGGACAGCGGACGGGCCGAATATTTCGGAATAACCGACGAGCAGGCTCTGGAAGCCTTCCACGCACTGTGCCATTACGAAGGGATCATTCCCGCGCTCGAATCCAGTCATGCGCTGGCTTATGCAGCCCGGCTCGCGCCTGCCCTCACTTCCGACAAGTTGCTGCTGGTGAACCTCTCGGGGCGTGGGGACAAGGATATGCCCACCGTGGCGCGCGCTTCGCATATCACCTTCTAACCTGCAAAGTCCATTCATGTCCCGTATTTCCACCCTGTTTGGCAAACTGCTCCAGAATCGGAGAAAGGCGCTCATTCCTTTTATTACTGCTGGCGATCCCGAACCCGGAATGATGGTTCCACTGATGCATGAACTGGTGCAGGCTGGCGCCGATGTCATCGAACTGGGTGTTCCATTTTCTGATCCGATGGCGGATGGACCAACGATTCAGCGCTCTTCCGAGCGTGCGCTGAAACATCGCGTTTCGTTGCAGGACGT
Organism: Nitrosospira multiformis ATCC 25196; assembly: GCF_000196355.1. Lineage (NCBI taxonomy): Bacteria > Pseudomonadati > Pseudomonadota > Betaproteobacteria > Nitrosomonadales > Nitrosomonadaceae > Nitrosospira > Nitrosospira multiformis. Next base: position 2,202,012 of record NC_007614.1, on the reverse strand, counting down.
ATTGGCAATGGTGGGAGAATTCAGGGAAAGTGATTCCAGCACGCCGGTTGTGCTGATGGGCTACGCCAATCCGGTCGAAGCGATGGGCTACGATGCTTTCACGGCAAGATCAAAGGCGTGCGGAGTGGATGGCGTGCTGATTGTGGATTATCCTCCGGAAGAATCGGTGAAATGGGTGGAATACCTGAAACGTCAGAATATCGCTCCCATTTTCCTGCTTTCTCCCACTACGCCGCAGCAGCGCGTCGAGCGGGTGGCCTCCCTGGCGGAAGGATACGTGTACTACGTTTCGCTGAAAGGCGTTACCGGTTCGCTTCACCTCGATTTGCATGACGTGGCCGAGAAACTCGACGGACTGCGTTCCCGCATTTCCATTCCTATCGGAGTGGGCTTTGGCATACGTGACGGCGCAACCGCCCGGGCAGTGGCGGAGCTTGCCGATGCAGTGGTGGTGGGAAGCCGCATCATCGAAGAAATTGAAAGGTCGCCCAAGGCGGAGGTGTTAACAAATGTCCATCGTCTGGTAAAAAGTCTGCGAATTGCAATAGACGCAGCAAGTCCTGCACCATCAGCCGCCGTTAAACTTACACACTTATGAGCTGGTTTCAGAAACTTCTTCCGCCCAAGATCAAGCGCAAGGAAAGCGGTGAAAAGAAAGCGGTGCCTGAGGGACTGTGGAGCAAATGCGCCTCCTGCGAGGCAGTGCTTTACTATTCCGATCTGGGGAACAATCTCAATGTCTGCCCCAAGTGCGGTCATCACAACCGGATCTCCGCGCGCGTGCGGCTCGACCTGTTTCTGGATCCAGAGAATCGGCGCGAAATCGGGGCGGAAGTTCACCCGCTCGATCCCCTTAAATTCAAGGATAGCAAGCGTTACTCCGACAGGCTGGCGGAGGCGAAAAGAGAGACTAACGAAGATGACTCCCTGGTGGTGATGCAGGGCAGCGTCAAGACAGTTCCCGTCGTTGTCGCCGCATTCGAATTCGGTTTCATGGGGGGTTCGATGGGATCAGTCGTCGGCGAACGCTTCATACGGGGTGTGCAAACGTGTGTCGACCGGCGTCTGGCCTTTGTATGCTTCGCGGCGAGTGGCGGGGCGCGCATGCAGGAAGGCCTGCTGTCGCTCATGCAGATGGCCAAAACCACCGCTGTACTGACCCGGCTGAGCCGCGAAGGACTTCCGTTCATTTCGGTCCTGACGGACCCTACCATGGGCGGTGTGTCTGCAAGTTTTGCTTTCATTGGTGATGTAGTGATTGCTGAACCAGGCGCTCTGATCGGTTTTGCGGGACCGAGAGTGATCGAGCAGACAGTGCGGCAGACCCTGCCGGAAGGATTTCAGCGTTCCGAGTTCCTGCTGGAACACGGAGCAATAGATATGATCGTCGATCGCCGGCGCATGCGCGACAAGATCGCCAATTTGTGCACGTTGCTGATGCACGCTTCCCCTCCCGCGCTCTGAGCATTTTCACTCGACGCATAATCATACTTACCGTGCCATCGCGGGCATGAGCACTTTCTCCTTTGCTTCCGCAACGCTGCCAGAGTGGCTGGACTACCTGGAACGCCTGCATCCCGCAGCTATCGAAATGGGACTGGAGCGGATACGGCGCGTCCAGGCGGAACTGGAGCTCGAACCTTCATTTCCCATCATTTCCGTTGCGGGCACCAACGGGAAGGGATCGACATGCATGATGCTGGAAGCCATTCTGAGCCATGCCGGATATCGGGTCGGATGCTATACCTCCCCTCATTTGCTGCGATATAACGAACGCGTGCGAATCGACCGGAAGGAGGCAAGCGATGATGAGCTGTGCGAGGCTTTCCGCGCTGTCGAATCGGCGCGGATGAATAGCGCCGTATCCCTGACCTATTTCGAGTTTGGCACACTGGCCGCCATGTACTTGTTCAGTCAGGCCGAAGTGGAAGTTGCAATTCTGGAGGTGGGATTGGGCGGGCGGCTGGATGCGGTCAATGTGTTCGAGGCCGATTGCGCGGTCCTTACCAGCGTGGATTTCGATCATATGGATTATCTGGGCAATACGCGTGAACAGATCGGATTCGAAAAGGCCGGAATTTTCAGGTCAGGGAAGGCCGCAATCTGTTCCGAACCGGACCTGCCCATAAGCGTGCGTCGTCATGCGGAATCGATCGGCGCCGACCTCATGCATATCGGAGAGCACTTCGGTTATTCAACCGCTCCACAGTCCTGGAGCTATTGGCGGAACGGCGAGAGCAGGCATGCACTCCCTTATCCGGCCTTGCGCGGCGCCTATCAGTTGAAAAATGCCAGTGCGTGCCTCGCCGCCCTGGATTCCCTGAAAGATACATTGCCGGTTACCTTGAGCGACATTCGTCATGGTTTGCTGGAAGTGGTTTGGCCAGCCCGGTTTCAGGTGTTGCCTGGACAGCCGGTCAGGGTGCTCGATGTTGCCCATAATCCAGGCGCGGCACGCGCATTGGCCGCCAGCCTCGATAGCATGGGGCGTTATCCCAGAACGTACGCGGTATTTGCAATGCTCGGGGATAAAGATATCGCAGGCGTGGTACGGGAGTTGAGGTCCAGCGTGGATGTCTGGCTGGTATCGGGTATTGACGCTCCAAGAGGCGCTACGGCGGACGAAGCCGCCACGCAGGTTGCCCAGGCGCTGCAAATCGCCGAGCCGCTCCCGGGGAATGCAGGAGAAGGCGCCGCCCATACCATCCGCAAGTTCCGCAATCCATCCGAGGCATATGCTTACGCCTGTGAGCAGGCAGCCAGAAATGATAGAATTTGTGTTTTCGGCTCATTCCATACCGTGGCTGAAGTGTTAAGGAACAGAATTGAGCGCGGGTAGATTTCCTGATATCTAATGGCAAAAACCATCACAGAAGAAGAGATTCAGCTAAGAAAGCGCGCCAGACGACGCCTGGTGGGGGCAATCGTCCTGGCAACCGCGGCAGTGGTGGTATTGCCGATGATCCTTGACAGCAAGCCCGACCGGCGCGGTCATGAAATCGACATACACATTCCGTCTGAGGATTCAGTGGAAGAGCTTGCCGCCGAATCTGCTTCCCCCGTAAATACACCTCCCACAGCCGCTCCATCCATATCTCAGCCTGAGGGTGGGCCGGAGCAGGCAGGCGGGATATCCGGCAAGAATATAACCGCTGTACCTCCCAGTGAAACGCCTGCCTCCATTAACGAAAAGGCCCGTGCAAACCCTGCGCCTGCTGCTCCGCGTAGCGTAGCGGCGGCTACAAACACGGCTCCCGCCGTTTCCCGAGTGGAAACGGCCAGTAAAAACGCCACCCCGCCTGCTTCGCGGGAAACATCATTTGTGGTGCAGTTAGGGGCTTTTTCTACGCCGGCAAAAGCGGCCCGACAATCGGAAAGGATCGCTTCACAGAATTTCTCCGCCTATACTGAAATCGTGAAGGCCGGCAAGGAGGAAGTAACCCGCGTGCGCGTCGGTCCTTTCGCGACGCGCGAGGAGGCTGAGAAAACACGGGAAAAACTGAAGAACCTGGGATTCGAAGGTGTGGTTACAGAAAAGTAGGTGAGGATCATGAGACCCTTTACATACGACATCGTGTTTCTGCCATGTTTACCGGTGATCTGACCGGCTTCGATTACGCTGTACTGGCGATACTGGTTGTGTCAATCCTGCTCAGCGTATCGCGAGGGGTCGTGCGCGAAATATTGTCCCTGGTCAGCTGGATAGTCGCATTCATGGTGGCGAATTCCTTTGCCGCAGGATTCGCGCCCATGGTGCCTTCATCCATCGGCGGAGAATCGCTGCGCATCCTGCTGGCTTTCATTGCATTATTCCTGATAACCCTGGTGGCGATGGGTCTCGTGACCATGCTGACTTCAGCCTTGGTCCAGACGGTAGGATTGGGTTTCACCGATAGGTTTTTCGGCTCCCTGTTCGGTTTTATCCGCGGGTTGGTAGTGGTGCTGGTGATCGTGCTGGCAGCAGGTCTTACCGCAGTGCCGCAGGAGCCCTTCTGGCGAAAAGCAGTACTGAGCAAGCACCTGGAGGCTGTAGCAATGGTCGTGCTGCCCTGGTTGCCGCAGGATTTGTCCAGGCGCATCCACTATGCGGAACTGAAGCGCAAGCAATAGGGCAGTAAACCGAATGCGCAGGATTCCACTCACTGAACTCGTGCAACTTTTCGTATAGCGTCGATCTAAGTCATTTTTGCGGAGTGCATTCATGTGTGGAATTCTGGGTTTAGTTTCGCATGCTCCCGTCAACCAGTTACTCTACGATGGGTTGCTGGTGCTGCAGCATCGTGGTCAGGATGCGGCCGGGATTGTTACCGCCCAGGGGAATACTTTCCACATGCACAAGAACAGCGGCCTCGTGCGCGACGTGTTCCGCACGCGGAATATGCGCGCCTTGCTGGGGAATATGGGGATCGGCCAAGTGCGCTATCCTACCGCAGGTTCCGCCGAGTCCCCTGCAGAAGCGCAGCCGTTTTATGTCAACTCACCCTTCGGAATCGTACTCGGGCATAACGGCAATCTGACCAATTCCGCACAGCTCAACGACGAGTTGTTCCGCGAGGATTTACGGCACGTCAACACCAATTCGGATTCGGAAGTGCTCCTTAATGTGCTGGCCCACGAGTTGCAGAGGAGCACGAAAAACCACCAGCTTGATCCCGCCGCTATTTTTGCCGCCGTATCCGGCGTGCACGAGCGTTGCAAAGGCGCCTACGCCGTCATAGCAATGATTGCGGGTTACGGATTGCTCGCGTTCCGCGACCCTTATGGTATTCGCCCCCTTGTGTTCGGGTGCGCGGAAACGGAGCATGGGACGGAATATCTGGTAGCGTCCGAGAGTGTGGCGCTCGATACTCTGGGATTCAAGCTGGTGAGGGATGTTGCGCCGGGCGAGGCAATTTTTATTGATGACACCGGCAATTTTTACAGTAAGCAGTGCGCGTCCAACCCCTCGCACAATCCCTGCATCTTCGAGTATGTCTATCTCGCACGCCCGGATTCAGTCATAGACGGAATTTCAGTCTATGAAACGCGGCTCAACATGGGAGAGAGTCTGGCCGATAAAGTCAAAGCCACGATGGGTCATCTCGATATCGATGTAGTCATTCCGATTCCCGATTCCAGCCGTCCCAGCGCCTTGCAGCTTGCCAACCGCCTGGGCATAAGTTTTCGTGAAGGTTTCGTAAAAAACCGCTACATCGGGCGAACCTTTATCATGCCGGGCCAGCAGTTGCGCCGTAAATCGGTCCGCCAGAAGCTCAATGCCATGGGGGTGGAGTTTCGCGGAAAAAATGTGTTGCTGGTGGATGATTCGATCGTACGCGGCACTACCAGCCGCGAAATCGTCCAGATGGCGAAGGAAGCCGGTGCGAACAAGGTATTCTTTGCTTCTGCTGCCCCCCCCGTGCGGTTTCCCAACGTTTATGGCATCGATATGCCTACGCGCCACGAACTCATTGCCACGGGGCGGGACGACGAGGAAATATGCCGGGAAATTGGCGCCGATTATCTGGTGTATCAGGAACTCGATTCTCTCATTAAAGATGTGGGCCGTGTCAATCCGTCGATCTCGCAGTATGAGACCTCATGTTTCGACGGACGCTACATTACCGGGGATGTAACGCCGGAATACCTGGCCGTCCTGGAGGCGCAACGCAGTGGCGGCGCTCCTCTTACCGAGAGACGTTCCAGCACGCAACTCGACCTGAATCTCGTGACAGCGAATTAATGAAGATTTGACAAAAGCAGGTACCGAGCGTACCTTCAGGGCAGGCGCCGATTTGATCTTCAGCTTGCGGGCGCAGTATAAATTCAGCTAAAGCGGGAAAACCCGTTTTTTAGCGAAAGCTGAACGGGTTTTTTATTGGGAATTTGAGGGAGATGTCGGGCATGTCTGACGATTTTGAGCTGGAAACACTGGCGCTGCATACGGGCATACATCGCAGCCAATTCAATGAACACTCGGAGGCCTTATTCCTGACTTCGAGTTTCGTCTTCGACAGTGCCGCTCAGGCGGCAGCACGTTTTTCCGATGCGGAACCGGGTAACATCTATTCGCGTTTTACCAACCCCACGGTTACCGCTTTTCAGGAAAGACTGGCCGCCCTGGAGGGGGCGGAAGCCTGTGTCGCCACCTCCTCAGGCATGTCGGCCATTCTTGCCTGCACGATGGGTCTCCTCCGTGCTGGAGACCATATCGTGGCTTCGCGCAGCCTGTTCGGTGCGACCGTCAGCCTGTTCAACAATATCCTCAAGCGCTTCAACATCGAAACGACGTTTGTTTCCGCTACGGATGTTTCCGCCTGGGAAGCAGCGGTGAGACCAGCCACCCGGTTGCTGTTCATGGAAACGCCCTCCAATCCGCTGACAGAGATTTCCGACATTGCCGCGCTTGCAGCCGTAGCCAGGAAGGCGGGCGCGTGGCTCGCCGTGGACAATTGTTTCTGCTCTCCCGCGCTGCAACGTCCATTGGAATGGGGCGCAGACCTCGTGATTCACTCTGCAACCAAATATCTTGAGGGCCAGGGCCGGGTATTGGGTGGGGCGGTGCTGGGCAAGCGCGATCTGGTGATGGACGGGGGAATATTCGGTTTTCTGCGCACTGCCGGACCGACCCTGAGCCCGTTCAATGCCTGGGTGATCCTGAAGGGCATGGAAACCCTGAACCTTCGGATGGAAAGGCATTCCGAAAATGCGCTGGAAATTGCGCGCTGGCTGGAAGCCCAGCCCGGCGTAGCCAAAGTCCACTATCCCGGCTTGCCATCGCATCCGCAGTACGAGCTTGCCAGCCGCCAGCAGAAAACCGGGGGGGGAATCGTTTCATTCGAATTGAAGAATGGAAGAGAAGCGGCATGGAGGGTGGTGGATTCTGTTCGCATGATTTCCATCACCGCCAACCTGGGAGATGCCAAGAGCACCCTTACCCATCCTGCCACCACCACGCATGGGCGGATCAGCCAGGAAAACCGGGATGCGGCTGGCATTACCGAGGGCTTGCTGCGCATTGCAGTGGGACTTGAAGCGGTAAAAGACATAAAGGCCGATCTCGCAAGGGGCTTGACCCGGTAGAGGGGAGTAAGGGAATACGTGCCTTCAAGGGCGCTATCGCCCTGGACGCCCTGGATTAGGTTAGCCGGAGGGGTTTCCTTTCAGTTCCGCATTATCGGCCTCTTTTCTACACCTCCTGCCGAATAAAGGTGCTGTTTTTCACGCCGTCTCATTGCTAATGCACCAGCTGGTTGATTTCCATGATGGGGAGCAGTATGGCAAGCACGATCATCAGCACCACGCCCCCCATTACCAGGATCATTACTGGTTCCAGCAGCGTTAAAAAGACGCCCAGTCGCCGTTCCAGCGCCTGGGCTTCGAGCTGGGCGGCGCGTTCGAGCATTTCTTTCAGCTTGCCGCTCATTTCCCCGCTTGCCACCAGATGCACAAGCAGGGGCGGAAACACGCGGGTTTCCCGCAGCGCTCTGGAGAGGCTCGCGCCTTCGCGGACCTGTTCGATGGTATTTTCGATCGCTTTACGCATGACCATGCTGCTCATCACGCGGGCACCGGAGCTGAGAGCTTTAAGAAGCGGCACACCTCCTCCGACCAGAATGGAAAGCGTGCTGGCGAAACGGGATGTGTTGCTGCTGCGAATCAACGATCCCAGCCATGCGGTGCGCAGCAGCAGAGCGTGCCATCGGTATCTGATGTTCTCATGCCGTAGCGCGACGCGTGCGGAAAGTGCCCCGCCGACAATGGCAATAATCAGATAAGGCCATGACATGAGAAGGAAATCACTCAACCCGATCAGTGCGCGAGTCAGGAGGGGCAGGCTCTGGCGAGAATGCTGGAATACCTGCACTACCTGGGGAACCACATACATGAGCAGGCCGGCAACAATGATAATGGCAATGATGGTCACCAGTGCCGGGTAAAGGAGCGCAAGACTGGTTTTCTGTTTTAGTGTCTGACGTGCATCGAGATACTCGGCAAGATGACGCAGTACCAGCGGCAATGTGCCCGATTCTTCCCCACCATGCACCAGCGCCCGATAGAAATCGGGAAAACTCCTGCTGTAGCTGCCCAGCGCGGCGGAGAGGGAAAGCCCCGCGATCACCTCTGTTTTGACACCGCCGAGCACTTCGCGTGTCATCGGCTCCTCGGCGGATTCGATCAGTGCAGCAAGCGACTGCTCGACTGTCAGACCGGCGGTCAGCAAAGTAGCCATCTGCCGTGTCAGCAAATTCAGCTCCTCCGGACGCAGGCCTCGGACCCAGGGTGCCTGACCGCCCTCGCGAGCGCGGACCTGATCGACGGTCGAAGGCAGCAAGCCTTGCGCGCGCAACTGTGCCCGCGCCTGGCGCGCGGTATCAGCCTGCAGCACACCCGTTACCTTGCGGCCTTCGGGATCAAGCGCTTCGTAGCGGTACGCTTCCATATGGAACTGCTATTCGCGTGTTACACGCACGACTTCCTCCAGGCTGGTGATGCCCTGGGTAGCGAGGCGCATGCCGTCGTCACGTAACGAGCGCATTCCGGCGGAAATCACATATTCTCGCAGGTCTTGTTCGGAAGCGCGATCATGAACTCTCCGGCGCAGGTCGTTGTCAACCGCGAGCAACTCATAAATCCCGGTGCGTCCCTGATAGCCGGAGTGATTGCATGCCGCACAGCCCTGCGCCTTGTATAAAATTCCGGAAGCCGAAAAAGAGCTCGGGGATTTTCCCATGGCCTCGTCCCAGGGCTGGCGGCATTCCAGACAGAGCCGCCGCACCAGACGCTGCGCACCTACGCCGATGAGACTCGATGCCAGCAGAAACGGCTCGACTCCCATGTCGACAAGCCGGGTCACGGCGCTTATCGCATCATTGGTATGCAGAGTCGCAAATACCAGATGGCCCGTAAGGCTGGCCTGCACCGCGATCTGTGCGGTTTCGAGGTCGCGAATCTCTCCAATCATGATGACATCCGGGTCTTGCCGCAGGATTGTCCGCAAGGCGCGCGCAAACGTCATTTCGATTCGCGGATTGACCTGAGTCTGACTGATGCCGTCAAGATCGTACTCGATGGGGTCCTCAACCGTCATGATGTTGAGCGACGCGGAATCCAGCCTCGACAGGGCGGCGTAAAGCGTGGTTGTTTTACCCGATCCGGTGGGGCCGGTTACGAGAATAATGCCATGGGGCTCGCGAATAAGCCTGTCCATGCGAGTCAAGGTGATTTCATCCATGCCAAGCCGAGGGAGGTCCAGGCGGCCAGCCTGCTTGTCCAGCAAACGCAATACGGCGCGTTCGCCGTGTGCGGTGGGGATGGTGGATACGCGCACGTCGACTGGCCTGCCTGCCATCCTCAATGTAATCCGGCCGTCCTGCGGAAGGCGTTTTTCCGCAATGTCGAGCTGCGCCATGATCTTGATGCGTGAGATGAGGGCGGCATGTAATGCGCGCGCCGGTTCGATCAGGTCGCGCAATGTGCCGTCCACTCGCAACCGTACAACCGAGCGTGTTTCATATGGCTCAATGTGGATATCGGAAGCCGCGGTGCGTAACGCCTGTGTAAAGAGCGCGTTGATCAGCCGGATGACAGGAGCATCATCCTGGCTTTCGAGCAGGTCCTCGACCTTCGGCAGTTCCTGCAGTAATCTCGAGAGGTCTATATCCTGTGCGAGATCATCTGCGAGTGCGGCGGCGCCTTCGTTTGCGCCGTTATACAGCACCGCAACGATCTCGTTGAACTCGTCGGTAGCGAGGCGTCGCGCCCGCAGAGGCACGCCCAGAACGCGACGCAACTCCGCCAGTGCCCCGGCCTGGACTTCGCCGCGCACCACCACCTCTGCGTGATCGCTCGTGACGCTCGTCACGGCCACTCCATTTGTCTTGACAAAGACATAAGGAATCCTGTCAGACGCCATGATTGCGGCCCGGTTTCAGGGTGTATTATCCATCACTCCCCCGGTATCCCAGTTGCCTTGAACATTGGAAATTCCGGGATCATCGGGAGTGATGCTGTCATCAAGGATGACAGGAGGTGGTTGACGCGGCGGCAAAGTAGGCGATTCCATATCCGGAAGCACAAGATTAAACTTGGGTCTCACTTTTTTCTGTTCGCCCAGCACCCGATCGTACTGTGCGTCAGAAAGCGGATCGGCGGCGTCGCCCGCGCGCATCAGCGTCGGCCGCAGGAATACCATCAGATTGGTTTTGTTGCGTGAGCGCTTGTTGTAACTGAACAATTGTCCGAACAGCGGAATCGCCCCGACCAGTGGAATTCTTTCAACCGAGTCATTTACCGAATCCTGCATCAGACCGCCGAGCACGAGAATCTGCCCGTCGTCAACCAGCACTGTCGATTCTATCGAGCGTTTGTTGGTAATCAACCCGTTGGTGGCGTTGACCGTGCCAGGAACGACGCTCGAGACTTCCTGAAAAATCTGCACACGGACAGTATTGCCTTCCGAGATAAGGGGCTTGATCTTCAATGATAGTCCCACGTCCTGGCGTGAAACGGTTTGAAACGGGGAGGTAACGGCGCCTCCTACTGGCGGAATGAATTGGCCGGTGGGAATCGGAACGTTCTGCCCGATGATGATCCTGGCTTCTTCGTTATTCAGTGTCAGCAGGGTGGGGGTGGAAAGAATGTTGGCATTGGCATCCGTTTCCAGCGCGCGGATGAGCGTATGAATGTTGAGAACAGGGCCGATGCCGGGAATAGCCGTGACAAGGCCATTCATGATGCCGATAGTCAGACCGGAGGCTGCATTCGCTATCGGATTCTGGGCGGTGGAGATGATACTGCCGCCTCCGGCAGTGCCGGCATTGAAGTTGGTGCCACCGAAAACCTGGGTGCCACCTTGCGCGGCATTGCTCAGATTCTGCCACTGGATGCCGAATTCCGCGGCTCTGTCGGCAGTGATTTCGGCAATCAGCGCTTCAATATAAACCTGCACGCGGCGCACGTCGAGCTTCTCCACCACCGCGCGCAAATTATTATAAATAGCATCCGGGGCAGTAATAATGATCGAGTTGGTGGCTGCATCCGCCTGAATGATGCCGGGGGTGGCGGAAGTTGCGCCAGTTTGCATCGGAGCCGGGGTGACGGTGGAAGCAGCGGGAACAGTCCCCGCACCAAGGCTGGAACCGGGCATGGAAGTGCCCATCGACCCCCCTGTTGAGGTGCCTGACGAGGCACCCATCCCCCCGCCGGTGGATGTACCCAGGGAAGATGTTCCAAAAGCTGTGCCGGTGCCCTGGCTCAGTCCCGAAGATGAGGAAACCGGGGACGCCATGTTGTGATAGATCGCCCTGAGGGTTTCGGCAAGCCTGACTGCATCGGCATTCTTGAGAAAGACGACGTGCATGTTGCCGGCAGCGCTGGTGGGAGAATCGAGCACTGTTACCAGCTGGCGCAGACGCGCAAGCGCTGCCCGGTTTCCGGAGCGTGCAAGGAGGGTATTCGAGCGGGCGTCGGCGACGACTGTGAAACGCTGCTGGGTGGGGTCCGCGGCGCCCTCGGCCTGGGACTGCGTCGATTCTGAAAACAGCCGGTTCACGGTTTGCGCGACATCGATCGCCGAGGCGTGCTGAAGGGGTATCGAGACAGGCTCGGTTCCACTTGGCTGATCCACCGAATCAATTATTTTCGCCAGGCGTTGGAGATTGCTCGCGTAGTCTGTAATAACCAGGGTGTTACTGTTGGGATTTGCAGTGATACTGTTGTTTGGAGCGATCAGCGGACGCAGGATCGGCACCATCTGCACCGCGGATTCGTACTGCAGCGTGAATACCTGTGTCTGGATACGGTCGCCCGCGAGCTGCCGCTTGTTCGTGGGACCAAGTGTCGGGCCCTGGTATAGCTTGGCATCACTTTCCGGAACGATCCTGATGATGCCGTAATCCTCAACGACTGCATATCCATGCAATCGCAGTGCCGACAGGAATACTTCGTAGACCGACGACCTCGGCACTGGCTTGGCTGAAACGATGTTGATCGTACCCTTGACGCGGGGGTCGAGCATGAAATTTTTTCGGGTAATTTCGCTGACTGCTTTCACTACCCCTTCAATATCGGCATTGACGAAATTGAGTGTAACGAGATCCTGACCGGCAGAAGACCTGGATTTACTGGCGCGCAGGGAATCCGCTTCCGGCAGGACGCTCGGCGGGACGCCAATTTCCTCGACGGGCAGGGTGGCAGAGGGATTTACGGCCCAAGCCTCGGTAACCCAGCCTGCCACTGCCATCCATAAAAAAACTGCACATAGCGAGCGATGCCGCACGATTTTACCTCTGTAGCCCATGAGATGACGACATCACTCAGTTATGACCGGCGCGTGAAGCTCGACAGGCAGGTCTGTCTCCACCGGACGAGCAGGGTCTGCAGGCGGATTCTGACGCTGCAATACAAGTGTTTCCCGCATTCCGTCACGTTCCAGGACAATATGTTCGGCGTGAACCTCAGCCAGCTGGAGGCCGGGAGCGATGTTTTCACCTTCGCGCACCGCAAGCGTCTCTCTTCCATCCACTTGCAGGATCGCATAGCCCCGCCCGTGCCGGGAAGCGGCGACAACCCCGAACAGCCTGACCTCAGGTCCGACAGGAACAGCAATAGAGGATTGTTCTCGTTGTGCAATACCGAACAGGTCACTCACACCCGATACATCTTCGGCCGCTTCCACGTCCGCACGCGTGCCTGACTCGAAGTTGGGCTGAGGGTGGGGGATGAACCAAAGGCGTGTCCAGTACAACAGTACCCCTCCAAGCAGCGCGAGTGCAGCGAGGATGATTAAATATACAAGGGCTGTTTGCGCACGATTCGACCGGTCGATCGAGATTTCCGGCATTCTTTAATGCTTAACTTTTCAATACGGCTGAGTAAAAATCGGAGAGTTTCGATCAGGAATGGATTCCTATAACCGGTTCCTGAAAAAAACGATAGTTCATGGTGGAGATTGATGCATATTCAGTAAGATTTGGTGATGTCACTTTTTATCGCTCAGATTTTGCTGAATTGCTCATGATTGCAATTGTACCTTGTTCAAGCGTATTGAGGCCTGGCGAAGTTGCGCCTGTGTATTCCACATTGCCTGTGGCAGCGTATGAGCTGAATAGCTGCTAACATAAACATGTTTATACTCCTTTATGAACTCTGTCCGGGACGGAATTAAACCCTGTTTTCATCTTCTTTTCGCTTGAAAGCATTTTGGCGCCAATGACATTACTCGAACAAAACAGGTGATCGGTCCTGTTCAGCCCGATCCTTCTCTTTAGAGGGAGATAATGGATACCGGAGATTGTGCCAATAAATCCTTCCCGCGGCTTTTTGCACACCTTGCCCTGGCCTCTGCGGTGGTCTTCATGACCTTCGGGGTTCTGGCAGAGCCCAAGCCCAAAGGCTACGAATATTACCTTACGGGCAACGCGGTTGATGCTGTCCTGCCGCAAAGGCCACCATCGCCATCAACTCTCCTGATGGGCGGAGGTCCCGATGTGGACGCTGCATTCAAGTGGATGATCCAGAAGGCGGGAGGCGGCGACTTTGTGGTGATCCGTGTACGGGGAGCCGACGGCTACAACCAGTATGTCTACGACATGGGCGGTATAGATTCCATCGAGACACTGGTCATAAAGACGCGTGAGGCCGCCAGCGATCCGTTCGTGCTCGATCGGATCAAAAAAGCGGAAATTTTGTTTATCGCGGGCGGCGACCAGAGTGATTACATTAATCTCTGGAAAGGAACTGCGCTCGAAACGGCGATTAATGAACTGATTGGTCGCAATGCACCTATCGGGGGCACCAGCGCGGGACTTGCAGTTCTGGGTCAGTTTGACTTCGTAGCGTTGAACGGCACGGTGTACTCTGACGATGCGCTGGCCGATCCTTATAACCGTCGCATGACTCTCGATCGAGAATTTCTGACTGCGCCTGGCTTGAATGGGGTAATTGCCGATGCGCATCTCGACACGCGCGACCGGATGGGACGCCTTCTCACCTTTCTCGCCCGTACCATCCAGGACCAATGGGTGAGCGTTGAATCCGCCCGAGGCATTGGTCTGGATGTCGAAACCGCGTTGGCGATTGACAATGGCATTGCAATCCGCCTGGGTGTCGGCTCGGCATATTTTCTAAGGCCCACAATTGCCCCAACCGTCTGTCAAAGCGGCCAGCCTCTGACTTTCCGCAATGTCATGGTAGACAGACTCTCGGGATCGGGATCATTCCATCTCGGCCAGTGGACGAGTCCGGGAAATGGCACAACCCGGTATGACCTTTCAGCTGAAACCGGGGTGTTGGTCTCGTCTCAGCTGGGGGGTGGAATCTATTGAACGATGTGCCTGCAGCTGCCTCGAAGATAACAGGATGTCGCCTGCGTGGCGCATGGGTGATGTGACGATGGCTGTCGCAGTGGCATCTAGGTAGTTCTGTCGAGGTGCTGCGGCCAATCTTGCCTGAGTGCATCCCAGTTTTTAGTATGTGAACAGGAGGAAATACAGAGAGCCGGTGAGACAGTCGAGCCATCTCACCGCTTTCCATTGCCTGGAGTTTTCTACCCCAGGTAATAATCTTACAAGCTGCTACTGGGCCGGGTTCTGTTGAGCAGCTGTCAACTGGCTTTTCCATGCGGCAGGTAAATTCTGAACCCACCCATTGTAGATGACGGGGACCGGGAGGACGCCTTGACCTCCCATCCCCGGATTCCCGGTAATGGTGGCATCACGCTGAGTTCCGGCAGACGCGAAAAGTCCTACTTTTCCTGCAATTACAGCATCCGACGGATTCCCATCTCCATTTGGATCGGGATCGACGACGAGTAATCTATTCGAAAATTTGCTCGCAACATAGGCATAGTATCCCCCTCCCTGCTTGGCGCCATATTGCACGCCATGGCAGCCGGGATCACATGGAAGCATGGCAACAACCGCATCTGAAGTTGGTACGCCGGGACGAGTATCGATCACGGTAATGGTCCCGCTGAGCATATTGGCGGTCACCATGTTTTTGCCGTCCGGAGAGACAGGAGTTTGAATCGGCAGAGCGCCTACAGGACCGGTAATCGCGCCGGTAACCGGGTTATAGTTGGCAATCAGATTGATGGTCTTGATAACGGCATGAGTATTCATGTTGACCACCGTCATCGTGTTGTCCAGCATGTTGGCCACATAATACTTGCTGGCATCCGGCATCATTCCCGTGGCCAGCGGGTGCCCAAAGGGGGTGCTCGCGGGCAGAATGGACTCGACACTGTTCGAGCCGAAGCTATACTCTGTGGTATCCCCCGTGAGGACATTCGGGGTAACCATTTTTTTTCCATCATGGCTCATCCAGTGGGCATGAGCATTTCCCCGCCCGATATCTATACGCCGCTCCACTCCGGTGGCAAGTGGCGCAAGTTCCATGACCGAGTCTGTCCGCGTATCACCATTGTTTGTGATATGAAGCTCGTCGGTGTCCGTCCGCGTCATCACATGAGCCGGCGCTTCTCCTACCGACACATTGCGAATCAATGCTCCTGTCTGTCGGTCATAGACAGCCAATTTACTGTCGAACCATTGGGTCGCGTAAATGACATTCTGATTTCTATCGGTCCACATGTTGTGCGCGTTATTCATGTTGATCGACGGCAATGCGACCTTTCGAGTTACCTGCCACGTTGCGCCGCTTACGGCGGTGACCGTGCCTGGCTTGGATTTGCCGGAAGCGGTTTCGAACTGCGTTGCCACCCATACTTCGCCCACTGCCGGCATGACCGGATTCTGGAGAGGCTCCAGGGCGCGATCATTCCCATAGCGGGCATTGAGCACGGTAGGTAGATTGACTACGCCTATGTCCACCCGCACATCCACATTTGGATAGGTGATGTGCCAGGGCGTATTGGAGGCGTAATTCTGCCAGTTTGCCGGATTGGTCGCGACAAAGAAGGTGTGCAGCAAACGGGTGGCGAGATCACTGCTGCTTGGAACCGTGATGCCGTTGATCAAGCTGATAGAATTCCCCAAATCCAGCCCGCTCGTATTCGGGTCATCGACAATGACGGCCCCTAGCATGTAGGGATGGATACTGCAGGTAAAGACATACAAACCGGGGGTTTTCAAGGTAACGCTGTCTCCGCTTTTTCTTGGCGGGGTGTTAAACGGCATACCCGCTGCGCCTGTTGGATAAATTACGCTGGTTCGGGTGTGAACCGTGTTTGAATTCCCTGAAAAATTTACCCGCACCCCCGGTTTTGCCACGGCCAGCGAGCGCGTGCCGGCAATTGTTGTGCCGGTATCAAACCAGCGGGCAGGGTTATCGGTGAGCGAGAAGTTGACTTCGTTTCCACCAGCAAGACTGACTCCCGGGTGGAACAGGGCCGCCATGGCGACGATAGAAACATATCTGTAGATGCAGGTGCCCTTTAATGATGATATTGGCATGATAAGTGTATTCCCCTTTAGAAGTTTGATAATGAAAATTGCTACGTATGAAAAATTCCGTGCTTGATGCAACTGCAGGCGTTGTTCCCGTCTGTCATTTGTTTTCCGGCTTCCCTGATTCTAAACATGCAAAATGAGCGTTAATTTATTCCTGTTTGGCGAATAAGGGATATGTTTTTTTTGAGATTATTGTTGACGTCACTTCCTGAGGCAGCTGAAAATTTTTATCGGCGAGGCCAATGTTGCGCTGCATCGAGACGTGGATTAGGAGGACAGATCGGGAGGCGCGTGCCATGGTGCAAAACCGGAATCGACAATGAACAATTTCTTGGGTAATCTTCGTTCCATTTTGTCCGTTTTTTGATGGGTATTTACGTAAAAATGATGGAGAAATCTGGTTCCAATCTACTCTCTGAAAGACAACAAGCTCCAGGCCATTTGATCGCCTCAGAGTATGGACGGCCCGGAAGGCAGAGCGGCTTTACTTTGCTCGAGGTCATGGTGGTGGTCGTGATTCTAGGAATTCTCGCTGTAATGGTGGTGCCGAAAATCATCAGCCGCCCTGACGAAGCGCGTATCATCGCAGCAAAACAGGATGTCGCAAGCTTGATGCAGATGCTCAAGCTGTACCGCCTCGACAACCATCGCTACCCCAAGACTGAACAGGGATTGCAGGCGCTGGTAACGAAGCCGACCGATCCACCGATTCCACCCAATTGGAAAGCCGGAGGATATGTCGAGCGCCTTCCGAAGGATCCCTGGGGCAACCCTTATCAATACCTGAACCCCGGGGTTCACGGCGAAATCGATGTTTTCAGTTTCGGGGCAGATGGCGCCCGCGGGGGAGACGGTAACGATGCGGATATCGGCTCCTGGAACCTGTAAGGCCAACAGGATTCGTGACTGAGATAAAAGCCGGAGGCGGATTCACGCTCCTCGAAGTGCTTGTCGCACTGGTGATCATCGGGCTTTTTGCCGGACTGATCAGCAGCACCGTGCGACCGGACGAACGAGCTCTTCTTCGCGTCGAAGCGGAACGGCTGGCGCAACTCCTTGACCTGGCGGGAACCGAGGCGCGTATGTCAGGAAGATCTCTCGCCTGGACAACAGACGGCGCAAGCTATCGGTTCTGGGGGAATCAATGGGGTGCCGGTTGGTCGGAAATTCGTAACAATGATCTCTTCGGGGAACGAACATTTCCGCAGGGTATGAAGATCGCGGGCATGTTGATCGAGATGTCGCCAGCAGATTTTATGCGACTGGAGTTCAATCCTCACGGTTTCATGCCGGCTTATGCCATAAAGATATCTTTTGGGACGGAGCGCTATACAGTCACAGGATCTCCGGTCGGCGATGTGCAGGCATTGCCGGGAGAGGGAAGGCCGAATGATGAAATCATATCCGGGCAGCTGCGGTAGAGGCCGTGGATTCACGCTGGTTGAGGTTCTGGTCGCACTGGCAATCATTGCGGTTGCTCTCATGGCCGCATTGCGTGTTGCAGGGCAGGGCACGCTCACTGTCGGCGAATTGCGCTCGCGACTGCTGGCGGGATGGGTTGCGGAAAATTTCCTGGCAGAGCAGCGTACCCGCGGCGCCTGGCCGTCGCCGGGCACATATCGTGGAACAGCAAAACAAGGAAACATGGATTTCACGTGGCGGGCGGATATTACCGAAACCGCAAATCCCTCATTCCGGCGAGCCAATATTTCGGTATTTGCGCCTGCTGGGGAATCGCACCTGCTTGCGCATCTGACAGGATATCTGGCGCAACCGGCAGTCCCGGGGAATCCGTGAGCAAGCTGCCGGAACAGGACGATGGCAGCTTATATGGGATGGAAGATGCTGCTCAACGCTCCTATGACTTAGTGCCTTCGTGTCCCCGGCGAGGAAGGTATTCGTAATCCATTTCCATGAAATCCATGCGTGAAACCGGATTCCGGGGATTTACCCTGATTGAGCTGCTGGTTGCGCTGACTGTTCTGTCTTTGCTGGCAGTGATGTCTTATCGTGGACTTGGAGCGATACTCGACGCGCAAGAGTATGTCAGGCGGGAAACTGAAAAATGGCGCCGCATAGATTTATTCCTCACAAGGTTTGAGCATGATGTGCAACTTGCGATACCGCGTCCGGTTCGAACCGGCTCAGGCGTCCTGCCGGCCTGGCGCGGAGTGATTAAAGCGGCGCCGGATGGAGGCTTGTTGCCTTACATGGAATTCAGTCGTCTGGGTTCCATCGAAGAAACGGATGCCGCACGGCGGATTGCTTACCAGTTGAATGATAAACGGGAAATCGAGCTTTGGTTGTGGCCTGGTCTCGACATCGGTCCCCGGACAGTTGCCATGCGTTATCCGGTATTGAGCGGGGTGGCAAAAATGGAGTTGCAGTATCTTACCGCAAATCGTGCCTGGGTGAATGCATGGCCAAGTGGAGCGCCTGACGCGCCGGTGTCTACGATTTCTTCCATTCCCCAAGCCGTGCGCCTGCGCATTGCCCTTGCTTCGGGGGAGGAAATAGAACGTATTTTCCAATGACATCATGAGAACAGGACAACGTGGGGTAGCAGTCGTGCTTGCCATGGGTGTCGTGGCGCTCGCGTCGATAACCGCAACAGCGATCATTACCGCACAGGGTATCTGGTCACGGCAAAGCGAGCTTGCGCAGGATTACGTTCAGGCGCAGGCGATGGTCAAGGCGGGGGTGGACTGGGTCCGCGCTGTGCTGAGCGATGATGGCCGGATGGGCAGCGTCGATCACCTGGGCGAACCCTGGGCATTGCAGATTCCGGCGATGCCCATTGAAAACGGTGAACTCACGGGCCACATCCACGATCAGCAGGGCTTGTTCAATCTGAACAACCTGGCTCCCGATGGAAAAATCAGTGCGACACAGCTTGCTTACTTCAAGCGCTTGCTGGCCTTGCTCGATTTGCCGGATGCGCTTGCCGATGCATTGGCTGACTGGATAGACGTGGACAGCGAACCTCGTCCCCAGCACGGCGCCGAGGATGAATATTACAGTGTGCTGAACCCTTCTTACCTTACTGCCAACAGGCCCTTGACCGATGTAGCGGAACTGGCCCGCATTCGCGGTTTCAACAGGGATATCCGCGCGCGTTTGCGTCCGTTCGTGACGGCCCTGCCGAGCTTTACCACTGTCAATGTCAATACGGCGCCCCCCGAAGTGCTTGCTGCCATTGTTGAGGGTCTGGGAATTGGAAATGCCCGCATATTGACTTTCCAGCGCGCGCGCGCCCATTTTCGTGATCATGCCGATTTTCTCAATCGTCTTCCTCAGGGCGCTGCGGTGGAGGAAAACGATATTGGCACCAGTAGCAATTATTTTCTTGCGGCACTCAGTGTAGTTATCGGCGAAGCCCATGCCGGGGGAGTGGTCCTCCTTAACCGTGAGGAGGGCGGGTGGCCCGTTATTGTCTGGCGTAAATATTCATGAGCCTGCTAAGAATCCGGTGTCCTCTTCTGGAGGAATCATTGAGTTGCCAGTGGATATGGACGGGCGATGATGGATTGCCCTTGACAGGGGAGGGGCAGATAGCTGATCTGCCGAAAAACGCGAGTTCTGTCCAGTTGATCATTCCAGCTGCCCAGGTTTTGCTCACACGGGCTCGCTTACCTGACGCTGCGAGGCGGCAG
The DNA here is from genome assembly GCF_000196355.1 of Nitrosospira multiformis ATCC 25196. Lineage (NCBI taxonomy): Bacteria > Pseudomonadati > Pseudomonadota > Betaproteobacteria > Nitrosomonadales > Nitrosomonadaceae > Nitrosospira > Nitrosospira multiformis. The sequence continues at coordinate 2,181,968 of NC_007614.1, read as the reverse complement.
CCTGGGTCAGTACTGGCGTTTGCGGTCGAAGAAGAAATGCTGCGTGAGCCTGAGGCTAATCAAGTGAGCTGGATCGGTTCCGCTGGAGGCGAGGACATACTCGCGGCAGTGGATAAGAAAAGGTTGACGCAGTGTCTCGATGCGCTGCAGGCAGCTGCTATCCAAGTGGATGAAATTTACTGCGAAACACTGTTATTGCCATGGACGCCGGGAGAATGGAGTTTCGCCTGGGAGGGCCGGGAAGGTTTTGTGCGCACCGGCGAGTTTGAAGGGGGAGCAACAGATTGCGGAGGCGATGCGTCTCCTCCGTTGTCATTGCATCTCATGCTCGAAGATGCGGAAAGGCATGGAGCGAGACCGGCATCCATCGCGCTCTATACAATTGAGCCTGAAGGCGCAATGACATTTGAGGAGAGTGCCGGTGAGATCATGAAGAATCCTGCGGCAGCGCCAGATATCGAAGCGTGGCAACGGGTGCTCGGCATTCCTGTATACATTGCGGGGACCTGGGATTGGCGCGGGGCTCAGCAATCCAGTATCAGCTTGCTGCAGAAACACAGACGCTGGCCTCCTTTCAGGGGACTTCTTTCACGTCTGCGCCCGGCAGTCTGGATCGGCGCGGCAGCGTTGGTGCTCCATTCCCTGGCCGTTGCCGCTGACTGGGCATTGCTTGCCAATGAAGAGCGTGCCTTGCATCAGCAAATGGAAACCCGGTTTCGCGCCCTATTTCCGGCTGCGGTCGCGGTAGTGGACCCTGCGCTACAGATGCGGCGAAAGCTCATCGAAGCGCGGCATGCGGCAGGCGTTCCCGATACGGCCGATTTCTTGCCCATGATCAAAACAGTGGGACCGGCATTGAGCGAACTGGCTTCTGGCAGTCTGCATGCGATTTCCTATGATAGCGGGAGAATAGCGCTTGAGCTGGCCGCGGAGGAAGGACTCGCGAACCGTATTGCCGCCCGGTTGCGGGAAAACGATCTGAGTGTCGATATCAACCCGGCACCGACAGACGGGGGTGCCGGAATCGTTGTGCTCGTGGTGACGACTCCGTGAGGAAACAGCTGCGGAAAGCATGGGAATCACGCTCTCCCCGGGAGCGGCGGGTCATCACAATATTGGGAATGATTTTGAGCGCGGGACTTTATCTGGGGCTGGTCAGCTCGGCGGACAGGGCGCGTACCCGATTGCGCTCGAACCTTCCGCAACTGCGCGTCCAGGCGGAAGAGTTCGAGCAACAGGCGGCCGAGTACGAGCGTATAAAGGTTACTCCATCTCCGCCCCCCTTATCCGGCGATTTGCATGCGCTCGCGCAAACCCAGGCAGACATCCTCGGACTTTCTCATGCTTTGAATGGCATTGATGCACTGGGGGATGATCAGGTCCAGGTCACGTTTAAGGCTGTGCCCTTCGCGGACTGGCTGAAGTGGACTGTAGCAATGCAGTTACAGCGCGTGCGTTTCGAAAAGGGCCGGATTGAAGCCTTGCCCGAACCGGGAATAGTGACCGTGACGGGAACATTCGTCCGTGCCACTACAGAGTAGCGCCCGATAACGACCGGACCCGTTATGGAGTTTTTTGGCGAGCTGTGAATGGATAAGCGGTACGGTTAGGCCAGAAGATAATCCTTATCCCCAGAGATATTCCTTACCCCCGGACTTCATCCGTCATAGTCTCGTCGTTCTTCAACGACACTCACATCCCCTTATTCTCAAGAATTTATCCTCTACCGCTCATTTCTGCGTCGCCGGAAGGCGACGGTCAAAGGGAACCCGCTTCCCCTCAAGTGTCTGTTTTAGCTAAAAAAGCAGGACTGGCATAAAAAATGCTTCAAACGGGCTCAAGCTGATCATTTATTGGAAAAGATAGGGACTGGAAACAACAAAAGAAATATTTGAGAGAGCACTGTTCTGCAGGAACCCATTCAGTTTGTCAGTTTGTTTTGTGGCAGCTCGATTTGCCCATGAGGTCACAGAAAATTTCTTCAGCTAATTCCCTGGACCATTCCATTGCAGGCTACGGCGCGAGCCGCTAGCTCGATTGATATTCCGGCAGGAGTCTCGGAACTCCAGCTTCGGGCCAGAGTGGTGCATCTCAATCAGCAACCCCGGATTGGATAAGTATTGGCTTGCTTATTTCCAGATTTCTATGGAAAGGCGCAGTGACGTGTCATGAACGTAACGACCGGCAGATTTATTGCTGTTTTTTTGGAACTTGATTTTTCACAATTAGAAAGGAGTCGAACATGAACGCCGACAAGAGGGAAGAGCAGGCCGGTGTAGCGGCCCGGCTTGCCGAGAGGTTCATATCAAACATACGCGCAAAGGTTGCCTCATCCAGCTGCCGTTTTGCAGGGGCGATACTGGCAGTTTTGCTGGGATTGGGTCCGGTCATTTCCAGTGCAGAGCCTCCGGAGGGCAGGGGGCCTGGAATGAACAAGCCGGTTGGCTGGGCGAAGGGTCGCATCCTGGTCATGCCGCGTGCCGGCTTGCCGGAAAAGGAACTGGCCAAGGTTCTGGGCGAACATGGCGGCAAGGGCAGGAAGATCGGGCAGAGCGATCTGTATATCGTCGACTTGCCGGGTAATGCCTCCGAGAAGGCGGTGGCGGCAAGGCTTGCGCATCATCCGGCGCTCAAGTTTGCCGAGATCGACCAGGAAGTCGAACCCGCGCTCATTCCGAACGATCCCTACTATGGCAGCGCCTGGCATTTGCCCAAGATTGGCGCTCCGTCCGCCTGGGACAGTTCCCTGGGCAGCGGCGTGACCATCGCCATCCTGGATTCAGGAGTCGATAGCACTCACCCTGATCTGGCTACGGAACTGGTGCCAGGCTGGAATTTCTACGAGAACAATTCCAATACATCGGATGTTTACGGGCATGGCACCAAGGTTGCGGGTGCGGCGGGAGCGGCAGGCAATAACGCGCTGGGGGTGGCCTCGGTGGCGGCACGGGCGAAGATCATGCCGATCCGGGTAAGTGGCTCTGATGGGTATGCCACCTGGAGTGCGATTTCCCAAGGGCTTATCTATGCGGCAGACCGCGGGGTTCGCGTCGCCAATGCCAGCTTTCTCGGACTGACCGACAGTGCGAGTACTCGCAGTGCGGCGCAATACCTGAAGAACAAAGGCGGCCTTGTCATTGTCAGCGGGGGCAACACTGGCGTACAGCAAAATTATGCCGCAACCACCAGCATGATTCCTGTCTCTGCCACTGACGGAAATGACGTACGGACGAGCTGGTCTAGTTATGGTAATTACATTGCTCTCGCGGCTCCCGGTGCAGGAATCTGGAGCACTACCAAGGGTGGCGGCTATGGCGCGGTTTCCGGCACGTCGTTCTCAAGCCCGGTAACGGCTGGGGTGGTGGCGCTCATGATGGCGGCAAAGCCGACATTATCCAATACCCAGATCGAGAGTCTGCTGTATTCCACGGCGGTGGATCTTGGAACGCCAGGGCGCGATCCTTACTACGGCTATGGGCGAGTGAATGCGGCGCGTGCCGTACAGGCCGCCGCCGGCACCACGCTGACAGCAGATACGCAGGCTCCGGCGGTTTCCATCACTTCCCCTGCTGGCGGATCAAGCGTAACAGGCCTGGTCGGCGTAAACGTGGCTGCGAGCGATAACGTCGGCGTGACTCGTGTCGAGTTGCGGGTCAACAATACCACAGTCGCAGTCGACACCACGGCGCCGTTCGCCTTCACCTGGGATTCGGCAGGCGTAGCCAACGGTATGGCGAACCTGACCGCTTATGCATTCGATGCGGCCGGCAACTCCAAGGCTTCGACCACCGTCTCGGTGAATGTGGCAAACGGAACGACAACGGTGGCCAGGGATACTACCGCGCCACAGGTGAAGATCGTAAATCCGGTCACAGGCAATGTTTCGGGCAGCAATGTGGCCATCAGCGTGAATGCAAGCGATGATAGCGGCGCTTCCGGAATCACCTGTACGCTCTACATCGACGGCGTGCTCAAGGCTACCGGAAAAGGAAGTACGTTAGGATATAGCTGGAATACCCGCCCAAGCAATGTGCGCGCGGGAGCACACACTATCTGGACGGTCGCCAGAGATGCGGCGGGCAATACAGCATCTGCTTCGGTGAATGTGACAGTGATCAAGTAACCGATAGAAGCAGTAGCAAGGAGCATGTTATTACCCGTTCACATGTCGTAAATTTTTACACCCCTTCCGGGAAGATGGAAGAAACTCGAGGTTTTTCATAGACTTTCTCATTGGCATCCAACTTGCTTCAGATCAAGCGAGGGAGATAACTTCTTACTTGGGAGGGGCATAACATGAACGGCATGAGAAAACTTAAGATCTGCGCCGGAGTTGCTTTGCTCGGCGTGCTTTTATCAGGAAATACATTCGCGACTCTTCAGTTAAGCCCAGGACTGGTAGGGGGCTCGGGAGATGTGGATAATGTACTTTTTAATCAACCTGATCCAACTCTTGATCATGAAGTTATCGGACAGCTCAATCCGCCGACTACCGGTGAGCTTGTCAGATTCACAAGTAACGAAGACATTTTTGCTCCGGCGGGAGGGCAGGCGCGTATTGAAGCAGCTGATGGTTCATTTAACTTTATCGATTTCGGCTTGGTCGATCCAAATCTTGGATTCTCGAAAGTCCAGTTCAATATTGATGCTGCCGCGGATGGTTCTGCCAACATCTTTCTGTTGGATCAGTTCGGCACAACCTTCAGCTTCTTGAATCAGCCACTTAGTGGTTCCGGGCAGAACTTTTTCACCGGTTTTTCCCTGGATAACCAGGTAATGGTGAAAGTAACGATCGACAGTACTGTTCAAATGACGGGGATTTCTGATTTACAGCAAGTTCGCCTGGGGCCTACCGAACTCGGAGGTCCGCCGCCGCAAGAGCTTCCGGAGCCGACGACGCTTGCCCTTCTCGGGCTGGGGCTGCTGGGATGGGGTGTATCGCGCAGGCAGAGAAATAGGCTTGCTTAAACAGATTCGCTATTCCAGTTAAAAAGCTCGCTTCGGCGAGCTTTTTTTTGGGTAACGACAGAGATGAACCGGAAGCTGGGATATTTCGGTGTTATTACCACCCATCCCTGTCGATTTTTTTTACATCTAGCTGTTCCGCTTGAGCATGTGTCAAATCAAACGCTGCTGAGATAGTAATAGGAATAATATATGGCATGAAAATATTTTCGATATGAATGAAGGCTGGGGCGCGAGAGGCCTGGGTGCATGAGGGAGTTGATATCGATTATTGGGAAGAGCATCGCCGGAATATTTATCCTCGGGGTTTCGCTCTACGGGCACTACCGTGGCTTGACGGGCAAGGAGGTGTAAATATTATCGATAACAAAAACCCCGCGAGAGCGGGGTTTTTGATCATGCAAGTTGTCTTGTTTGCAGGCTCTAGCGTTTCTGGCGCCTGGTTGCCGCGATTCCCAAAAGGCCAAGCCCGAGTAGTGCAAGCGTTGCCGGTTCTGGTATTTCATTGGAAGGTGGCCCGCCGTCAGTGCCGATCCAGACACTGTTGCCATAGCCCTGGACGTGGAGCGCGCTGACATATCCGCCATTACCCGCGTTGGGCGGTGCGGATACCGATACCGCGTTAAAAGAATCGGCAGTAATGCCCCCTCCCGTCAAGGTATATACGGACGTATGACCTTGCCCCAACTCTCCGGGATTGCGGGTGGGAAAATGAAATGCGAAATCAAAGTTGCCGCCGGTGCCATCGGCCTTGAACGCATCTGTTCCGTTCTGGATGGTCTGCGCGGCCACTCCGCTCACAAAGGTGATACCGCTCAATGGCGCCGAATCGACGTTGAAGTACCAGTCATTGACGTAAGCGCCAGCGGACAAATTATTAAAGACATTCATTGTCAGCGTCACCGACCCGGAGCTGTTGTGATCGTCGAAAGTCGCTGTCGCAAAAATTGCATTCGGATCTGTTGGCTGGGACGGCGCGGTGCCGGAAAACGCGCCGGCAGTAGTGAAATCGATTTGGAAAATTGCTGCCTGGGCACCTCCTGCCACAGACAGCAGTCCCAGTGCAGCAAACGCTCCCTTCAAATGACTCTTCATTATTTGTTCTCCTGATAAGTTTTTGTTGGATAGGTTCGAAACTTCGTTTTCGGCCTATCGGAGCTTCTTTAGCAATTTTCGTGCCTAAATTAAAACTCCAATAAAATCAGCCTTGTTTGCTTCGAGCTCTTCCATTCTGCAGTGATATGTAAAATTCTTCGACCAGGAGGAGTACTGTTTGACCCGGAGTGGCAGGAAGTTTGGTTTGCAAGAATTGCAAATTTCGAAATCTCCTCGGGGTTCGGGAGCGGCAGCATTTTTCACCTTTAAATAAAGCAACGAACAGAATGATTTTTGTGCAGTTGCTTCACCCATACCCCCTGGGGAGTTCAGATACGATAACGCTGCAATTTTTAATCTGTAAAAGGCAAATCTCGCGAAAGCGGGGGACGCAAAGTCATCGGTCTACCGGGCTCAAGGCCCCAGGACGGCAGGACTGCCAGATAATGCCATTTTCTTTCTTGTCGATTCTTTGGATGACGAGAAGCTATTAGAACGTGTTGAGTGGATCTCGATGCTCCGGCTCAGTACGTTTTTCGGCACCCGGCCTATCTAGGCGGTTCCGCCTCCCCAAGAGGAGGAACTACGTGAATATCAATCATAAAGCGCCTGCAACTGGCTCAAGAGAACCCGCTTCAGGCATTATTCAATCAAGCACTCGCAACTCGCAGCACATCTCCAAACCTTGGTATCCCCTTTGGAGCGGCATACTGGCAGTTTTGCTGGGATTGGGTCCGGTCATTTCCAGTGCAGAGCCTCCGGAGGGCAGGGGGCCTGGAATGAACAAGCCGCTTGGCTGGGCGAAGGGTCGCATCCTGGTCATGCCGCGTGCCGGCTTGCCGGAAAAGGAACTGGCCAAGGTTCTGGGCGAACATGGCGGCAAGGGCAGGAAGATCGGGCAGAGCGATCTGTACATCGTCGACTTGCCGGGTAATGCCTCTGAGAAGGCGGTGGCGGCAAGGCTTGCGCATCATCCGGCGCTCAAGTTTGCCGAGATCGACCAGGAAGTCGAACCCGCGCTCATACCGAACGATCCCTACTATGGCAGCGCCTGGCATTTGCCCAAGATTGGCGCTCCGTCCGCCTGGGACAGTTCCCTGGGCAGCGGCGTGACCATCGCCATCCTGGATTCAGGAGTTGACCCGAATCACCCTGATCTCTCACCCCAGCTTGTTCCAGGCTGGAATTTCTACGAAAACAATTCCAACACGTCGGATGTTTACGGGCATGGAACCAAGGTTGCAGGGTCAGCGGCAGCCATGGCAAACAATGCCCAAGGCGTTGCCGGCGTGGCGGCGTTGGCTAAAATAATGCCTGTCCGCGTGAGCGGGAGTACTGGATATGCCACCTGGAGTGCGATTTCCCAAGGGCTTATCTATGCGGCAGACCGCGGCGTTCGCGTCGCCAATGCCAGCTTCCTCGGACTGACCGACAGTGCGAGCACCCGGAGCGCGGCGCAATACATGAAGGATAAAGGTGGCCTGGTGATCGTGAGTGGCGGAAATACGGGAGTGCTCCAGAATTATGCAGTAACGACATCGATGGTAGCTGTAGCCGCTACAGATGCGAACGACTTCAGAGCCAGTTGGTCGAGCTACGGAAACTACATCTCCCTTGCCGCGCCTGGAGCCGGAATTTGGACGACGACTATGGGGGGCGGCTATGGCGCGGCTTCCGGCACATCATTCTCAAGTCCGGTAACGGCCGGCGTGGTGGCGCTCATGATGGCGGCAAAGCCGACATTATCCAATACCCAGATCGAGAGTCTGCTGTTTTCAACTGCCGTGGATCTGGGCACAGCGGGGCGCGATCCCTATTATGGCTATGGACGGGTTGATGCTGCACGCGCGGTGCAGGCGGCGGCCTCGGCAGTGGTCGCCGGAGACACGCAGGCCCCGGCGGTTTCCATCACTTCCCCTGCTGGCGGATCAAGCGTAACAGGTCTGGTCGGCGTAAACGTGGCTGCGAGCGATAACGTCGGCGTGACCCGTGTCGAGTTGCGGGTCAACAATACCACAGTCGCAGTCGACACCACGGCGCCGTTCGCCTTCACCTGGGATTCGGCAGGCGTAGCCAACGGTATGGCGAACCTGACCGCTTATGCATTCGATGCGGCCGGCAACTCCAAGGCTTCGACCACCGTCTCGGTGAATGTGGCAAACGGAACGACAACGGTGGCCAGGGATACTACCGCGCCACAGGTGAAGATCGTAAATCCGGTCACAGGCAATGTTTCGGGAAGCAACGTGCCCATCAGCGTAAATGCAAGCGATGATAGCGGCGCTTCCGGAATTACCTATGCGCTCTACATCGACGGCGTGCTCAAGGCTACCGGAAAGGGAAGTACGCTGGGTTACAACTGGAATATACGTAATGTTGCCGCGGGTGCACATACTGTTCAGGTAGTCGCCAAGGATGCGGCGGGAAATAGCGCATCCTCATCCGTCAGCGTGACGGTAGTCAAGTAGCGGGAGGTGGAAGGTCGTTTTTTCGGGTTGGCAAAGCCGGGCCAAAAGGAAGGAAGCCCGGCTTTGTTTTGCTTCACGAGTGATGCTGTTGGCTTATCGACGCAAGCAGCTTATATCGAGGAGGGCTAACCTGACTTTGGGCGTCATCGGCGGGCTGCTTCATAAAGTGGCATGACGACCGGCAGCAGCGACTCGATCTGCTGCACACGGGTGGAATCAGCAGGGTGACTGCTCAGAAACTCGGGCAGTTGTCCTCCCGCATTGGCATTGATCATTTTTTGCCACAGTGTGACCCCGGCCCGGGGATTATAACCAGCACGAGCCGACAATTCGAGCCCGATGCGATCCGCTTCGGCTTCGTCCGTGCGACTGAAGTGGGTGGCGATGAACGCCTGATATCCGATGCCGGCGATCTGAGCGGTAGTCTGGCTGAGACCGAACACTGCGGTTCCCACTCCCAGTGCCGTTTGCGCCGCAATAGCCTGCGACACCTGCTCGCGCGAGTGCTCGCGCAGGGCGTGGGCAATTTCATGCCCCATCACCACAGCGATTTCTTCATCTGTCAATTTGAGCTGATTGATCAGCCCGGAATAAAACATGATTTTTCCGCCAGGCATGCAAAAAGCATTAAGCTCATCGCTGTCGATTACATTGACTTCCCAGTTCCACGCGGGAGCGTCCTTTCGAAATATGCCCGTTTGCGGCTCGATGCGGCGAGCGATAGCACGCACTCGTTGCAGCAGTTTTTCATTCGTGTTCAGGGCGCCTTTTTGGGTCGCTTCCGTTTTCAGCTGACTATAGCCTTGTGCCGCCGTTTGCTCCAGCTGTTCCGAGGATATGAGCAAAAGCTGGGAACGGTTTGCGCCGACCGCACCGCCTGCCGTGGTAGTGGCGCAACCGGAAAGCATTGCCAGCCAGGCACTGATCGATAGCGCAATGAGGAGCCTGAAGGTGGACAGGGTGAACATGATTTCTCCCGATAAAAGATAAGCAAGATAAGACAATCAGCCGTGGTCGTTCCCGGAGCGGGTTCGAGCGCAATTCGATCTGCAATTCAATCTTTACGCCGGCGAGCAAAAGCCAGACCGACGGCAGCAAGCCCCAGCAATGCAAGTGTTCCGGGCTCGGGAACCGTGCTGGAACGATAGTGGAGCGCCTCCACGGCATCCAGTGTATAGGCTTCTGGAAAGCCTTGAGCAATGTTACCCGCGGCAGTGATCCGGAGGTAGCTGAACGCATCCAGCTGGAGGGCTGCAATGTCTACATCGTCAGTGCAAGGTTGCTGAAGAGAACATTCAAAATACGACAAATCCCCGGCGGAGAAAAACGCGTTCATGAAGTGTGTCCCATCCGCGCTTATTTCCAGGTTGAACCCGTCCCGGAAGCTGAACGTGTCGTACAACCGCAGATCCGCGCCGGGCCCATCCACTACTTCACCGCGGCTGAAGTGCAGAGTGATGGATCCGGGGGTTCCGGCTGAGCCGCCCAGTCCGAGCACCGCTCCATCCAGGGCCGTTACCGCCCGGGCATCAAAAACGCCTTCTCCCGAGAGGCCCGTGTAAATGCCACCGCTATCATCCTCCACCCCATAGATGCTGCCAGGGAAGCTACTGTCTCCGGGAGTAAAGCTGACTACCGTATCTGCAAAAGGGAGAGCGTGCAAAGCCGGGGCCGGCAGCCACAGCGCGATCGCAAATCCAAGCGAGAAAAAAGCTTTAGGTGCTGACATGCTCATGATGTTGACAAACGTTATTGAATTACCTCTGCCTTTTCCAGTATCGCATTTTCTACAGGTACATCCTGATGGCCGCTGCGGGTACCCGTTTTAACCTTTTTGATCTTGTCCACTACGTCCATGCCTTCCACCACCTTGCCGAACACACAGTAGCCATAGCCTTGCGCTGTGGGGGATTTGTAATTCAGAAAATCGTTATCCTTGACATTGATAAAGAATTGACCGGTTGCTGAATGAGGATCAGAGGTGCGCGCCATGGCGATGGTATATTTATCGTTCTTGAGACCGTTGCCTGCTTCATTTGCAATCGGGGCACGGGTTTTTTTCTGGATCATGCCCGGTTCGAAACCGCCTCCCTGAATCATGAATCCGTCAATCACGCGGTGAAATATCGTGTTGTCGTAATATCCGCTATTTACATAGTCTATAAAATTCTGGACAGTTACCGGTGCTTTTTCGTGATCGAGTTCGAGCATGATGTCGCCGTAGTTCGTTTGCAGTCTGATCATATCAATCCCTGTTTTGTGGATGGGTGGGAGAGGCGAGAGACGGGTTTGCAATAAGTCTCATTTCCTCGATTACTATGGTTTCCTTCGGCACATCGGTGGAGAATGGTCCGCCGGAACCGGTGGGAACAGCTGCGATCCTGTTGACCACGTCCATTCCCTCGATGACCTTGCCGAATACGGTATAGCCATAACCGCGCGGAGTAGGCGAGGTTTGATTGAGAAATGTGTTATTGGCCACATTGATAAAAAACTGTGCGGTGGCTGAGTGAGGGTCTGTGGTACGCGCCATTGCAACTGTTCCAATCTCATTCTTGAGGCCGTTTCCGGCCTCGTTCTCAACAGGTGGTCTCGTAGATTTCTGCTTGAAAGTCTTGTCGAATCCGCCACCCTGGATCATGAATCCCGGGATAACACGATGGAATATGGTGCCGGTGTAGTGCCCGTCGTTCACATAGTGCAAAAAATTTTCGACGGTTTTTGGCGCCTTGTCGGGATAGAGTTCCAGTACCACTTTACCGAGATTGGTTTTTATTTCAACTTGCGGATGGCTTGTCGGTGAATTCGCGGCAAGAGCGGTGAAGCTGAAAGAGAGCGCAAGGACTGAGAAAACTTTGAAAATATGCATTAGCTTGACCGTAATAATAAGAGTGATAAGAGTGGAAGAATTATCCGTTCCTGTACCTGCCGGTTCCTGCCCGGACTATCCTGGAACGGCATGGGGTGAAGAAAGGACAGGCAGCGATAATTTCCAGATTATGCCGCACTTTCGTAAATGATCTTCCAGGATCCGCTTTTATCTTCCTTCATCCAGTACTGGCGTTTTTTCATTTTATTGGAAAGATCATTGCTGGAATATTCTTCATCGAAGTTGATTACCGCGAGATCATCTCTTCCAGGATAAAGAAAAATGCCTACATTGCTGATACCGACCTTGTGCGGGTTTTTTTCCCCACCCGCCTGCTGTTTGTCTCGCATCCATTCCGTCAGCTTCTGCTCCCCACTGGAAAAATCGTTTCCGTAAATGGCGACGTAATCATCCATATTTCCGCTTTCCCAGCTTCGCCGCCATCTCTCCAGGTGCTGGGCCAGTTTTCTACGCAGCGCGGCGGCATCGTGGGGTTTGACCCATTCCATCTGATCGCTGATGATGACGGATGTAATGCCGACCTGAAGTGTTGAGGCCAGTGCATTCAGGTCGTCATTTGCAAGTACTACGCAGCCATCGCTCGCTCGGGGCGGGCGGCTGTAAGTATCCGGAGGGGTGCCGTGCAGCCAGATGCCATAACCGCTGCGCCCGTGCCTTTTGTCCCATTCGTTGGGATAGTTGATGGGGAACGCCATGCCTCCATAAAAATCCGATAGCCTTTGACGCGGCAGGTTGTCAGTAACGAAGTAGACGCCTATGGGTGTCTTTTTATCCCCCTCCTTCAGCTTTTGAGAACCGTTCTTGCCCGTACTGATGTAATAGTCCGCCAGATAACGCGGGCTTCCATCGACATTCTTATAGAGATATAACCGCGATCTGCCTGTGTCGGCAATGATTGCGTATTTCTGCTCAGGCGGCATTTGCAGCAGATACTTGGGGGTCATGTCGAGCGGTATCGGTGCCAAGTGGCGCTGAAGCCGTGCTCTTGCCTCCTCGCGTAAATCGTCGATAGGCTGCTGTATTGCCGTCCCAGTTTCGCCAATGGTGTGAATGGGACGGGCGCGGGCCAGCAGCAGGTCACCCTTGATCAGATGAGCAAGCCGGAAATTCGGATTAGTCTTGAGTAGTTGCTCGATTCCGTTCAATGCGGAATCCATGCGGCTCTCGGAGATCTCCTGGAGACTCTTGACGAGTATCGATTCCGGTCCGGTCGTGGAGGCAGTGGATAGGGCCAAGGCTTCCTCGGCCAGCGCGGCGGTAATCCAGAGCGAAAGCGCTGCCCCGGTTATCCCGGCAAGCATGATTATCAGCCGCCGTGTGCATCCGGCAGATGGAGTTTGCACATTCATTTCGCGGAGCGCTCCTGTCGGATCTGCCACTTCCCGTCCGTTTTAACCATCTCAAGTGTTTTGGACGAATCGTGTTTGAATGCGTCGGAGTGATAGAGTTGCCTGAAGCTTACCCTCGCGCGTGCTGGATTGATTAAAGTTACCTTGGGGTGAGTGATCTCCACCTGGATGGCTTTTGGCTTGATGATGCGGTCGCGTCGCGTTTTTTCCCATGTTGTGCGCTTGACGCCACGAGGAGTTTGAAAGTCAGCCGCGTAGAATGCGAAGTATGCCGTCACGTTCTTGTCGGACCATGCCCTGGCCCACGCATTGACAGTTTTGATGATTTCGTCGGATTCGTCCGGAACATCGGTTTTCTTTTCTGGTGAATGTGTTTCAACCGCGGCTATCTTTCCCGGTGCTGATTTTTCCGCCTTTTCAGTTTTTTTTTCCGCTGATTTTTGCGGGGCTTTACCGGGCGCGGGGTGGACGGAAGCAGGCGGGGTTGCGGGAGCAGCGGATCGGGGAGGAGATGGCGTAGTGGCCGCAGGGGAGCGGGGGGCGGCTGAAGCAGGCGGTGCCGGCGCAGTGGCAGCGGATGCAGTTTTTATCGCGCCGGATTTGCCGATGAATAAATCCTTGATCATTGCAAGCTTGGTCTGGGCCGCGGCGTTGCCCTGGTCCAGTTGCAAGGCCTTGCCGTAAGCCTCGCTGGCCAGTTTTGCATAGATATCACCCAGGTTCTCATGCGCAATGGAGTAGCTGGGGTGAGTGCGTATAGCGGCCTCCAGCGCTCCCCTCGCCTTTTCATACAGGCCCTGGCTGGCATAGAGTACCGCCAGGTTATTATACGGCTCGGGCAGGTTGGGGTAATCTTCCGACAGTGAAGAAAAGACCTTGATCGCATCAGGGATTTTCTGCTGCTCGGTCAGTATCAACCCCTTGTGAAACCGCATCTGCGGATCCTTTGGCTTGAGCGCGAGGTACGCATTTGCCTGTTCCAGTGCCTTGTCCAGATTGCCCTGCTGGTAGAGTTTGGCAACTTCATCGTTTTCATCAGCAAACGCAACCGGACAAACAGCGAACAGCACGACCAAGGCAATGTGCGCACCCGCCCGGCGAAAATCCAGCGTTTTCATTGTGCTATACTTCTCCGTCCTGTAAGTAGTGCCCTCAGCGTCCGCAAGATTCTACCAAGAAGCCTGTTCAATTCAAAATCTTCCCCAGATGCTTAAAATTCATAATTCTCTTGCCAGAGAAAAACAGGAGTTTATCCCGCTAACGCCGGGCAAGGTCAAAGTATATGTATGCGGAATGACCGTCTACGATTACTGCCATCTCGGCCATGCGCGCGTGATGGTGGTATTCGATATGGTGCAGCGCTGGTTTCGCGCCAACCGTTTTGATGTGACATATGTACGTAATATTACCGATATTGATGACAAAATTATCAGGCGGGCGCAGGAAAATAAGGAATCCATTGAAGCGCTGACGGCGCGTTTTATCCAGGCGATGGAAGAGGATGCCGCAGCGCTTGGGGTGGAGCCGCCTTCATGGGAACCGCGTGCCACGCGCCATGTGGAAGACATGATTGCCATGATCCAGGTTCTGGTGGATAAAAAGCTGGCTTATCCCGCTTCCAACGGCGACGTATATTATGCGGTTCACCGGTTTCCCGGTTATGGAAAGCTTTCCGGGAAATCCCTTGACGAGTTGCGGGCAGGGGAACGGGTAATTGTCGATCCGCATAAAAACGATCCGCTGGATTTTGTGCTGTGGAAAGCGGCAAAGCCCGGCGAGCCCCAGTGGGATTCCCCGTGGGGACCGGGGCGGCCCGGCTGGCATATCGAGTGCTCGGCCATGGGCGAGCACTATCTGGGGGAGCACTTCGACATCCATGGCGGTGGGCAGGACTTACAGTTTCCCCATCATGAAAATGAAATTGCACAAAGCGAGGGGGCGCACGGGCATCCTTTTGTCAACTACTGGATGCACAATGGTTTCGTGCGAGTCAATGACGAGAAGATGTCCAAGTCGCTCGGCAATTTTTTTACCGTCCGCGAAATCCTTGCCCACTTTCAGCCGGAGGTGGTACGTTTTTTTATCCTGCGCGCGCATTACCGCAGCCCGCTTAACTATGCAGACATGCAACTGGAAGACGCCGGGCGAGCTCTCGATCGACTGTATACCGCGCTCAAGGGAATCGAAGTCCACGACGAAGTCGAGATAGACTGGGATGACCCCTATGCATCGCGTTTCCGGGAAGCGATGAACGATGACTTCAACACCCCGGAGGCTCTTGCCGTGCTTTTCGACCTCGCTACCGAAGTCAATAAAACCCGACTACCCAGGGATATTGCCTTGATGAAAGCGCTGGGCGGGGTGCTGGGATTGCTCCAGCAGGACCCCTGGAAATATTTCCAGCAGGCGGATTCCGAAGATCCGGCATTTGCGCCCGAAAAGGTGGAGCAATTGATTCAACAGCGGCTGGTTGCACGCGCCAACAAGGATTATCGCGAGGCCGATCGCATTCGCAAGGAATTGATGGAGGCCAACATCATTCTGGAAGACGGACCTCATGGCACTACCTGGCGGAGGGCAACGGGTCTATCCACTCTCTGAGTGCGTCATGGACTGACGGGATGGGAGTCATGGCTCGCCTTATTTGCCGGGCCAAGTCCTCCACATCGGCTATCCTTTCGATATAAGTATAAATATGAAGGAGAAGCGAAATGGATCTGCGTGTAAAAAGACTGGAATTTTCCGATGACAGCACGATAGGCGAATTGTCAGTCGATGGGGAGTTCGAGTGCTACACGCTGGAAGACAAGGTGAGGCCGGTGAAGATCAAGGGCAAGACCGCGATTTTCGCGGGGCAATACGAGGTTGTCATCAATTTTTCCCAAAGGTTTCAAAAAACCCTTCCGCTCCTTTTGAACGTGCCAAGTTTTGAAGGCGTCAGGATACATCCCGGCAATATCTCGGCGAATACAGAAGGGTGCATATTGGTGGGCGATACCAAAGGTGTCAATTTCATCGGACAAAGCAGAGTTGCTTTCGATCGCCTGTTCCAGAAAATGAAAGCAGCAGCCGAGACCCAGAAAATATTCATTGAAATCGAGTAAGCAGGGGGAGGACCGTGGCAGGCGGCAGTAATGCTCCATGCATCAATCCGACGATGTTGAACCCCTTGAAACGAAGCGGCTTGCGCTTTACCCTCTTCTCCGTTGCGTTGATCGGTCTATCCTTTTTTACATCCGACACGGTGCTTGCGCAAAAGGAAGCGCTGCCCTTTCAGCACGAAAAAAACCATGCGCTTCCCTCTGGCAAAAAGGTAGGGGTGATTTTCCATGAGCGCAAGTGTAAAAGCGGTGAGTGCCGTGAAACCGACGGTGGCATGTGGGGAATGGATAGCGGTGTGCCCCGGTTCGTAACTGAAACTTTTCTTGTTTTCATCGATGGGCAGCGATTCCACATCCCGGAGAAATTCTATAGGGATCTCACCAACACCCGTTCGCTGCATGTCTCCGAGCAGAATGGCCGGGTGGTTATCGAACTGAAGGGGGGCGACGCGGCAGGTGCTTATACGGCACATTTCCGGCTGGGAGGCATGTGCGGATTCGAACGAAAAATCTGCGGCGAGATATGTGGTGAAATTTGGGAACATGGCACGTGGTATAACGCGTTTGCGTATGAGTGGGATCCTCGATGCGAGGGCGGAATCGAATAGTCGAAGCAGCAGAAAGCTTTTAGTCTCCCTTCCTTCCGCTGCTTCTGCTGCGTATTGTTCCGGCTATCATGCTACATGGCGTCATTCCAGCCATAGTTGAACTTTTCAACTATAAATCAATTAGAGTGTGTGCCCGGCGGGATGGGGCAAGCATGTAATCACTCGGCGCTTGCCATGAGATCGTCATTATTTTTGATCTGAGGTGAGAAGTGCGGGAGAAGTTGCGTCACAGCCAATTCGG
The DNA here is from genome assembly GCF_000196355.1 of Nitrosospira multiformis ATCC 25196. Classification (NCBI taxonomy): domain Bacteria; kingdom Pseudomonadati; phylum Pseudomonadota; class Betaproteobacteria; order Nitrosomonadales; family Nitrosomonadaceae; genus Nitrosospira; species Nitrosospira multiformis. Next base: position 2,165,251 of record NC_007614.1, on the reverse strand, counting down.
CAGGTTGCATAATGCCAATTCTCTCGTTCATGGCCGAATTCCGGCATTTGGAAGGGGGGATTGTGGAGGCGATATTTCAGGCGTTATCGCGGGCGTTTCGCGATTTGTTTCAGTTTCAGGTGCTGTGGATCATCGTCTGGCCCATTCTCGCAGCAAGTCTGCTGTGGGTGGTGCTCGGCGTGGCTTTCTGGGGGACTTTCTCCGGCTGGATAGCCGAGGTGTTGACGGCGATCGGTATCCAGACTTGGCTTGAAGGCGTTGAACCGAGGTGGATCGCCTATGGAATCCAGGGGATGGCACATCTGATTCTGTTTGTGCCGCTGGTTTTTGTGACTGCACTCGTGATTACCGCCTTGTTCGCGATGCCTGCCCTGATCGGTCTGGTTGCACGTCGCGACTATCCGCTACTCAAACGCGAAAAAGGCGGGACGGTCGCGGGCAGTGTGCTCAATGCGCTGATTGCTCTTGCCATTTTCATTGCCATCTGGCTGATCACCCTCCCATTATGGCTGGCGGGGGCAGGCGTGGTTATCCCGTTTGTTGCTGCCGCCTATCTGAATCAGCGCCTGTTTCGCTACGATGCGCTGGCGGAACATGCCACGCAGGAAGAAATGCGAGCTATATTTTCCAGGGACCGCTCTCTGTTGTGGGGCTTGGGGCTGCTCGCGGGTCTGGTGCAATTCGTGCCGATTTTAAACCTGTTCGCCGCTGTGCTGACAGGGCTGGCCTTCATTCATTTTTGCCTGGCTCGCCTGGCGGAACTGCGCCACGAGTTGCCCCACGAGTTGCCGCTATGAGTCATGTTGCAAATCCGTAGGGCTGCGGAAGGTCCTTGCTGGGGGCAGCAAAATTGGCGTCAATGTCGTTGATATTCGTTTGCAATGCTTTTTGAGTTTGGGGTTGTTTGTTGTCCCGTTATTGCTGCATATCAAAACAAAATACCAATATACGGTTTCCGGGGTTCGATCAGACGCAGCCGGACCTGCGATAACCGGCTAACAAGGAGAGATCAATGCAAGCCTACGTTCTTCATTTCATTGCCCTGGTAATAATGTCCTTAACCGGGACAACCTCCGGCGCTTTTGCCCAGAATGGGCAAAGCACCGAGGTCAGCGGCCCTATCGAAGACCGCGTCCCTCATCGTCATCAGGAACGACCCGGTGAGCGAATGCCTGCCGATTATGGAACTCCCCGGCTGCTGAATCTCGGCGCGCATACGTTTCCCGTCAGCACCAGCAACCAGTTGGCGCAGCAGTATATGAACCAGGGCTTGAATCTCTCCTATGCATTCAATCATGCGGAGGCGGGGCGTGCATTCAGGGAGGCGGCGCGGCTGGACCCCGCTCTCGCGATGGCTTACTGGGGACAGGCGCTCGTGCTCGGCCCCAATATCAACGCGCCCATGGAGGCAAAAAACGAAGTATCAGCGCTGGAACTGGTCAGAAAGGCTGCTTCTCTCGCGGCAGGCGTGTCTGACAGGGAGCGCGCGCTGATCGGGGCTCTGGAAAAGCGGTACACCGGCAATTCCGAAGATCGGAAGGCCAACGACAAGGCATATGCAAATGCTATGAGAGAGGTACATCGGCGTTTTTCCGGTGATCAGGATATCGCGATGCTTTTTGTCGAATCCGTAATGGATACCAGTCCGTGGGGTTACTGGATGCGCGATGACTATCCGATGGAAGGAACAAGGGAAATCGTCGCAGTTACCGAAGGCGTGCTGCAAGGCAATCCCCGGCATCCGGGCGCGACGCACATGTATATCCATCTCATGGAACCGACCAACATGCCGGAGCGGGCTGCGCAGGCAGCAGATACGCTGCTTACACTGATGCCCGATGCCGGGCACCTGATACATATGCCATCGCACATCTACCTGCGCGTGGGCCGCTATGAAGATGCAATAATTGCCAATCAGCGTGCAATCGCCGCCGATGTGAGGTACCTCGTCCGGCAGCATGAACATGGCTTTTATGCGATGGCCTATTTTCCTCACAATATTCACTTCCTCGGGGCCGCTGCAACCGCCGATGGCCAAAGCGAATTGGCGATCGACTCAGCAAGAAAGGTCGCGAGCACCATCGACGACGCGGTTTTGAAAGAAATGCCCATGACCGGAGTATTCCGCGTGGTACCTTATTGGGCACTTACAAGGTTTGGAAAATGGGACGAAATGCTTCAGGAACCGGAGCCTCCCTCAAGCAATGCGTTTCTGAAAGGTGGATGGCACTATGCCCGAGGCCTCGCCTTTGTCGCCAAGCGGCAGTTGTCCGAGGCTGAGCAAGAGCTGGCTGCTTTACGGGAGATCATGAAGGATGACTCGCTCGATGGTCCCCTTCTTTCCGTCAACACCGCGCGCTCGGTTTTACGCATCGGTCCTGCGGTCCTCGCCGGTGAGATTGCTGCTGCGCGCGGACAATTCAATTCCGCCATCGCACATCTTGAACAGGCAGTTCGTCTTGAGGATTCGCTGGCTTACACCGAACCGCCCGAATGGCAGGCGCCCCCGCGGTTGACGCTCGGCGCCATATTGCTTGAAGCGGGTCATCCCGCCGAAGCGGAGACAGTCTACTGGGAAGACCTGCGGCGCAACCGCAATAATGGATGGGCACTTTATGGCTTGTTGCAGGCTCTGCGCGCCCAGGGCAAAAACGAGCGGGCGGCGCTGGTTGAAGAGCGTTTCAATAAGGCGTGGGCACGGGCGGATGTGAAACTCGGCGCCTCCCGCTTCGGGTGTGTTTTTTCGCCCATGACGATGGCAGGGCAATCGCGATAGCAAGCAGTATCGGCTAATTCACCCACAACAGACCCTAACCAGCCGGATTTAATCCAGACCGTACCTTCCCGGTGGGGTCTACTATAGAGGGGGATTTTTAGCGCCCTATGGAAGCCACCACGAACAACATGAAAGATGTCACCGGTGCAGAGCTCCTTATATGCACCATCGGACATTCGACTCATCCCCTTGAAGAATTCATCAATCTGTTGAAAAAAAACGAAGTTACGCACCTGCTCGATGTACGGACGGTACCGCGTTCGCGGCATAATCCTCAATTCAATAAGGAAACCCTGCCGGACGCTCTGGGGGCAATTGGCATCAAGTACACTCATTTATCTGGCCTGGGCGGGCTTCGGCATGCCCGCAAGGACTCGATCAATGAGGGCTGGCGCAATGCGTCCTTCCGTGGCTATGCGGACTATATGCAAACTCAGGAATTTGTGGAAAATGTGAACCGGGTTATCGAGCTTGCTGCCCATGACCGCTGCGCATTGATGTGCGCCGAGGCCGTTCCCTGGCGATGCCATCGTTCGTTGATTGCGGACGCGCTTGTCGTCCGGGGGGTGCGGGTGGAAGACATCATCGATAACCACGGCCGAAAACCGCATTCACTGACTCCATGGGCACAGGCGGAGGGCGTGAGAATTTTTTATCCTGCGCAACAGGGGCGGCTGATATAAACGATGATTGGATTGTTACCTTGTGAAAGGAGGTAATGGAATATGAACATGCATTTTACCCGGTTGATGGCACCGCTCGGTTTTGCGATGTTGATCGTACAGCCCGTTGCGGCATCTGACGATAATCCGTGGGGAAAGCCCGGGACTCAGAAAACCCAGGCACAGCGCGGGAAGGAAGGCAGCGAGCCAAAGCCTTGGGAAGTGCGTCCATGGGCCGCCAACCCGTTGGAGACGAAACCCTTGCAGCCGAATCCGAGAGAATCGCGCCCTTGGGAAGAGGCTTCGGAGGAGGTGAGACCGAAAGATGCCTTGGGACAGGAAAGATCCGTCGAGACCAGGCGTCGGGCGGGCAGGAAGGCGCGTAAGGAGCGGGCCGAGAAAAGCCATGAAAGCAAGCAGCGATTGAGCAGCTACGAGGAGCGCTCCAAGCAGCGCCAGGAGAGATGGCGGAAGCTCCAGATGCAAAGTGAATTGTATCAAGCCGGCCGGGCAAGATAACTTCCGGAGTAATTTCCCGATTCCAGATTTCGCTCTGCTGTTTGATGGAACGCTTTTCCGAGGCAACCGACGGGTTTTCTCCTAATCAGGAAAAGCAGGCAGGTAAAGACATTCTCTGGACAATTCTCCGGTATACTTCAAAAAATAATGCCAGACTACCTGCTGATCATTACTGCTGCCGCGATTTTGCTTGTCACCATGGCCTATCTGGTGATCCGGCTCGGTATGCTTTCGACCATGGTGCGCGAACTGCTGGGGCAGCAGGCAAGGCTGATGGAAGACAAGCATCGCGACATGCTCAAGGATTTGCATGAAGGGCTGTCGAACCAGGGCAACCGGCTTTCCGAGGTCCTGGGCAGGAATTCCGATCAACTGCGGGGAACGGTGGAAGCGCGGCTGGACCAGATCAGCGGGAGGGTGGCTGAACGTCTCGACGAAGGGTTCAGGAAAACCAATGAGACTTTCACCAGCGTCATGACGCGGCTTGCGACGATCGATGAAGCCCAGAAGAAGATCGACAGCCTGACCACCAATATGGTGAGCCTGCAGGAACTTCTGGGCGACAAACGCTCGCGCGGCGCGTTTGGCGAAGTGCAACTGGAAGCGCTGGTTCGCAATATCCTGCCGCCCTCTGCATATGAAATGCAGCATACGCTTTCCAACAGCAGCCGCGCCGATTGTGTGCTGAAGCTACCGCCTCCAACGGGCATGGTCGCGGTCGATTCAAAATTTCCGCTGGAAAATTTTCATCGCATGTTCGATCGTCATACGGATGACACGAGCCGTGCCCTGGCGCAGAAGCAGTTCAAGGCGGACGTGAAAAAACATGTGGACGACATTGCCGGTAAATATATCCTGCCGCCGGAAACCTGCGATGGAGCGGTGATGTTCGTACCGGCGGAGGCCGTTTTCGCCGAAATCCATGCCTATCATTCGGACATAGTCGATTACGCCATGCAGAAGCAGGTCTGGATAGTTTCGCCTACCACCCTGATGGCGGTACTGAATACCGCGCGTGCGGTGCTCAAGGATATCGAAACGCGCGAGCAGGTACACATCATCAAGAACGAACTGTCCAGGCTGGGCAAGGATTTTGCACGCTTTGACGAGCGCATGAAAAAACTTGCAGACCATATCCGCCAGGCCAATCAGGATGTGGAAGAGGTACATGTTTCAAGCCGGAAGATAAGTCAACGCTTTGCCCGCATAGAGGCCGTGGATCTCGAGCTGCCTCAACTGGAAATGGAAACGCCAGTGATGCAACCGGCGGACGAAGAAAACTCCAGATAAATTCCGCCGGCATCACATGCAGGAGGATATATCCAGAAAATCCCCCATGCTCTCGAACATCAAATCCTGGTATCGCCGCCGTATCATCGAGAATCACTCCGTCCCCGATGATATCTGGCAGAACGCGATAGCCCGCCTGCGGTTCCTGCAGGCGCTCGAAGCGGTTGAGCTCGAGCGCTTGCGGGAATGCGTCGTACTGTTTCTCCATGTCAAGCAAATCAGCGGTGCCCACGGACTGGTAATCACCGACGAAATGCGCGTACTGATCGCTGCACAGGCGTGCATTCTGATCCTGAATCTCGATCTCGATTATTACGATGGCTGGGTAGAAATCATCGTCTATCCAGGTGAATTTATTCGCGATTATGAATATGTGGATGAGGACGGCATAGTGCACCACGCAGTGGAGCCTGCGTCCGGCGAGTCCTGGCTCGGTGGACCGGTGATTCTCTCCTGGGAAGACGCGGTGGCCGCTGTGTCAGGGACCGAGATCAGCCAGGGATACAATGTTGTCATACACGAATTCGCCCACAAGCTGGATATGCTGAATGGAGAGGCTAACGGTTTTCCTCCCATACATCCGGATATGAGCCGGCAGGCATGGAGTGAAGCGTTCAGTAAAGCTTATGCGGATTTTTGCAGGAGTATCGATGCCGGGGAGATGATGGAAATCGACCTTTATGCGGCCGAGAGTCCGGCAGAATTCTTCGCGGTGATCAGCGAAGCTTTTTTCGAAATGCCTATCTCTGTCAGAATACACTTCCCGGCAGTATATGAGCAACTCGCGCTGTTTTATCGTCAGGACCCCGCGCAGCGACGGAGTGAACCGTGAACGAATATTTCATTAGTGGCGACATCGGCGGAACCAAGACATTGCTGCAAGCAGCGGAACTGAAAGAAGGCAATGTCCGGGTATGGGGCGAACGGCGCTACGAGAGTCCGGCCTATTCGAGTTTTTCGGACATGCTCCGAGACTTTATTAATGAAGTCTCCGCGCTCGATAGCGATGGCAATCCCATGAGCGCCTGTTTCGCGGTAGCGGGGCCAATTGCCAGGCAGGAAGCGGCACTCACAAATTTGCCGTGGGTGATGAACTCTGCAGTGCTTTCCTCGGAATTTTCCATTCCAAAGGTCAAGCTCATCAACGACTTCGCGGCCGTGGCATCGGGTGTGGGCATCCTGCCGGAACACGACCTGATGACATTGCAGGCCGGCCAGCCTCATGTCGGCAAGATGCGAGTCGTGTTGGGGGCGGGTACCGGCATGGGAGTGGCATGGCTCGTCTGGCAAAATGGAGACTACTCATCGCTGCCGAGCGAAGCCGGGCATATTGATTTTGCGCCAGCGAATGAATTGCAGGACCGATTGTTGCATCATCTGCGAAAACGCTTGGGCCATGTATCGGTCGAGCGGGTGCTCTCCGGTCCGGGACTGACAAATATTTTTCGTTTTCTTCAGGATGAGTCAGGCGATAAACGCGAATGGACATCGACGCAGTCGAAAGAAGATGATGCCGCTCGTATATCCGATCTCGCCTTCAACCAGAAGCATCCGTTAGCAGCGAAAGCAATGGATTTATTTGTGGAGATTTACGGAGCCTACGCCGGCAACCTGGCTTTGGCCGGTCTGTGCCGCGGTGGGGTATATGTGGCGGGAGGGATTGCACCAAAAATTATCGATAAATTGAGAGAAGGCGGTTTCATGAAAGCATTTCGCGACAAGGGACGCTTTTCCGGGCTAATGGAGGAAATTCCGGTACATGTAGTGATGAATCCAAAAGTCGGACTACTTGGGGCTGCGGAAGAAGCCAGGAGAATGCTGGATGAGGTGTAAAACACCACGAAAACAGTTGGAAGTCTGGATCTGGCCTGGACCTGCTCAAACAGGAGGCATTGTGCCTGCCTGTCAAGATCGGATTCCGATTGCTGACCGATTGAATGAGATTGAATGAGCAAGCATGAGCAAGGCATTTACCAGGGAAAGCGAGTCTGACGACCTGGACGAAGAAGGCAACGGGAATGGCCTGCCATCATTACCTTCCGGCTCCAAAAATTACATTACTCCGGAGGGGCATAAGCGGCTGATGGACGAGTTTTTGTGGTTGATGAACAGGGAACGTCCCCAGGTAACCGCAACGGTTTCCTGGGCTGCCGCGAATGGCGATCGTTCGGAGAACGCGGATTATATCTACGGCAAGAAGCGCCTGCGCGAAATCGATCGGCGCATTCGTTTTCTCACCCGACGACTGGATATGGCGGAAATCATCGATCCCTCCATGCCCCGGGAAGATGAATCGCGGATTTTTTTTGGCGCTACCGTTACCTACATTAACGAGAAAGGCGAGGAGAAGATCGTTTCCATCGTGGGTGTGAATGAGATCGATACCACCAGGGGCTACATAAGCTGGGTTTCACCACTGGCGCGGACATTGCTCAAAGCGCGTGAAGGGGATGTGGTGACATTACATGCGCCCGGAGGAACGGAAGAACTGGAAATTCTGGAAGTCAGGTATCAGGCAATTCCCATGGAACCGTTCAGGATGGGCTCGGGAATGGAGAAGACGATGGCGAACCCTGGCGAGAACCCCAATCCTCAATGAAGTTTATTACCTCTCGCGACAATCCCACCTTCAAAGAACTGGTTAAACTGCGGGAATCATCCCGGCAACGGCGAATTGCGGGACTGACGCTTCTTGACGGCATTCATCTGGTCGAAGCTTATTTTGCGCTGGGGAAGCCAGAAAAACTCGTCGCGAGCGAGAGCGGGCGTGAAAACCCGGAAATCCGATTTTTGCTGGAAAAAGTAACAAAAGTGACGCAGGTGACAAAAGGCGGCGGCTCCCATCGGGAAGCGGCAGCGATCGTCCTGCCGGACTTGTTGTTCCGCGAAGTTTCCACAGTAAAGACTGCAACAGGTCTTATGGCTATAGTGCCGATTCCTTCTCCCGAAGCCATTCCCCTGAAAAAGAGAGGGCAGGCAGAAAGCTTCTGTGTATTGCTTGAAGCCATACAAGACCCTGGCAACGTCGGCTCCATACTGCGTTCCGCCGCTGCGGCGGGTGCAAGCGATGTGTATCTTTCCAACGATTGTGCCGATGCTTGGTCGCCGAAGACGCTTCGTGCCGCCATGGGCGCGCATTTTCTTGTGCGAATACACGAACGTGCCAACCTGGCAGAAGTTGCGCGGACATTCGGAGGCAAAGTAATTGCAAGCATACTGGATGCGAAAAAAAGTCTTTACCAGATGCGATTGAGCGGCCCGGTAGCCTTCGTTTTCGGGAACGAGGGTGCGGGTTTGAGCGATGAGTTGCTTCAGGTCGCCCATGAACGGATTACTATCCCCATGCCGGGGGATGCAGAATCACTGAATGCGGCGGCTGCGGCAGCAGTTTGTTTTTTTGAGAGGGTGAGGCAAATGGAAGCGGGAATCGCATAAGTATCCGCTTTTTATTATCTTCTCCTCACGTCGTTAATATAGCTGCTATGGCAGCTTCCGACAGTTGCCTGACTGGCGCGGCTCAACCTTTCCCCTCGGAATGATCCAGCCAGTTCTCAAGGCCCTGCGCATTGAGCTCGACATCGAGCTTCAGCAGGCTGCGAATCCTTTCCTCGGTTAATTTACAGCCGTGCGCGATTATCCTGCGCAACAACAACTCGCCCAGTTCATCTACCAGAGCTGCATGGTTGTCAGGCACGTCGCGTAGCTTCCTGGCAATCGATACGTGGGCGTCAATCAGTCCATGCAGCTCGTTCGCATGGCGTGGGAGATGCGCGATGCGACCATAATGCGTGAGAAAGGCATAAGAGGGGTTGTAGCTCATGAGACGATCCAGTGAGGCATGCGCCGCGACGGGGTCGAACTGCACGGGAGTGGTCGTCGGAAACACGAATTCCATGCCATTGACATCGAATTCCCGATAGGAAAGGCCGAATGTGTCACCGGTGAAAAAGGAATTGCTTCGCTCGTCGAAAATGCAGTAGTGATGACGCGCATGTCCCGGCGTATCGAGAAACAGCAGCGGTCTGCCGTTGAAATCCAGCCTGAATTCGTCTGGTGCCTCGATGATTCTGCTGGCATCTATGGGATGGATATCCCCGTACATGCGTTTGAATTCCGCTTCACCATAGACGCTCATGGCGCTTGCGACAAGACGCGCCGGATCTGCCACATGGCGAGCGCCACGCGGATGCACCACCAGTCTGGCGTTAGGGAGATGGCGCATGAATTCTCCCGCACCTCCCGCATGATCGAGATGGATATGCGTAACAAGCACGTATACTACATCTGCGGGAGCCAGATTCTTCTTCTGCAGCACTTCCAGTACACCGGGAACGGAAGATGAAGTTCCGGTATCCACCAGCGCGGCTTTACCGTTTTCCACAATCAGATGAATTGCAGCCAGGCCGGGGCGCAAATAATCGGCATCAATGGCGCTGATGCCATCTTCATAATCAGTGAGGGCGGGGAAACGGGAAATGTGCGGAGGCAAAATAGAAAGCGATGAGGTCATTCCAGGCTCGACGTCCGATGAAGATCGCGCGTCATCATGCAACCGGCCGAGACGCAGATTCCCCAACTACGCTACCGCCTGTTTCAATTGTTCAAGTATCGCCGGGTTTTCCAGGGTGGATACATCCTGAGTTATTTCTTCATCCCTTGCCAGCGTGCGCAACAACCGGCGCATGATTTTGCCGGACCTGGTTTTCGGCAGGTTATCCCCAAAACGGATTTCATCAGGCCGGGCGATGGGGCCGATCTCCTGCGATACCCAATTGCGCAATTCCTGCACAATGCGATGAGCGTCCTCTGCTTTCGGGCGAGCCCCTTTCAATACCACGAAAGCCACGATGGCCTCGGTTTTGATTTCATCCGGCTTGCCTACCACCGCGGCTTCAGCAACCAAGGGGCTCGCTACCAGCGCCGATTCGATTTCCATTGTCCCTAAACGGTGGCCGGAAACAGTCAGTACATCGTCGATGCGCCCCATGATCCAGAAATAGCCGTCCGCATCGCGATGAGCCGAATCTCCCGCGAGATAGTATTTACCGCCAAGCTCTTCGGGAAAATAGGTATTTCTGAAGCGTTCCGGATCTCCCCACAAGGTGCGGGCCAGGGAAGGAAACGGACGCTTGATCACGAGAAACCCCCCTTTGCCTACCGGCACATCATGCCCGGCTTCATCCACGATACCGGCTTTGATACCGGGGAGCGGCAAAGTGCAGGAACCGGGCTTGAGCATTACTGCTCCAGGCGTGGGGGCGATCATGTGAGCGCCTGTTTCGGTTTGCCACCAGGTGTCCACCAACGGACAGCGGGATTGGCCAACGGTCGTGTAATACCACATCCACGCTTCCGGGTTGATCGGTTCGCCCACTGAACCGAGCAGGCGCAATGAGGAAAGGTCATATTGTTTCGGCAGGTCGGGTCCGAGTTTTATAAGCGAGCGGATGGCAGTGGGGGCGGTATAAAACGTGGTCACCTTATGATCCTGGATCATTTTCCAGAAGCGACCCGCGTCAGGATAAGTAGGAACGCGCCTTCGAATATGATCTGGGTCGCCCCGACGGCGAGCGGACCATAAGTCACATAAGTGTGCCCCGTGACCCAGCCTACGTCGGCCGTGCACCAGAAGATATCGGAAGACTTGTAGTCGAAAATCCATTGCATGCTCGTGATGGCGCCCAGCAGAAAGCCCGCGGAAGAGTGTTGCACGCCTTTTGGCTTGCCGGTGGAACCGGAGGTGTAGAGCGTAAATAGCGGATGCTCGGCGTTCACCCATTCGGGCTCACAGGTCTCGCTCTGATCCCGGATGAGATCATGCCACCAGATGTCGCGATTGGCGTCCAGTTGCAGGTCACCGCTGCCTCGCTGGTAGACCACCACGGATTTCACCGAGTCCGTTTCACCTCTACCGAGCGCATCTTCGACAACGGCTTTCAGGTAGTTGATTTTGCCGCCGCGCCATTGCTCGTCCGCGGTAATCACGGCTACCGCGCCTGCGTCGATAATTCGCTCATGCAGGCTTTTGGCGGAAAAGCCACCGAACACGACTGAATGGGTCGCACCGATGCGCGCGCAGGCCAGCATTGCCACTACCGCCTCGATACTCATCGGCATGTAGATAACGACGCGATCACCTTTCCTGATATTCAGCGACTTGAGACCATTTGCAAACCTGCATACGCGGCGGTAGAGATCCTGGTAGGTGCAGCGCGTGACGGTGCCGTCATCCGCCTCGAAAATAAGCGCAACCTTGTCCGACTGGGTGGCCTGGTGCCGATCGAGACAATTGTATGAAACATTCAGTTCTCCGTCATCGAACCAGGTAAAGAACGGATGGTTGGTTTCATCCAGTACGCGGGTAAATGGTTTGTGCCAGGAAATATGATCCCGCGCCAGTCTGGACCAGAATGCTGCCTCATCCTTTTCTGCCTCTGCGCAAAGGGCATCATATTCTTCCATTCCGGATACGTTTGCTTGTTCCACGAACGAAGCGGAGGGTGTAAAGGTGCGTGTTTCATTGAGGATAGATTGAATCGTCGCCACAGCTACCTCCCTGAATATTTTTGTTTGGGCTGATAAATTGTATCATTCGACGCTTTTTGTAATAAGTTTTTTCATGCCGATCCGCCGTTTACGCATGCCGATGGCAAATCCGCGTATTGTCGCCCGCTCTTGCAGAGTTATCGTTTTTTTCTATAACGCGTTGGCAGAAAAAACTTTTTGGCAGGTTTTTTGTCAGTTGATCATGAAAGCGGAACTCAGTTCCTATTTCCCCTATCATAAATGTTTGTTAAAATAGAATAATAACGATGGGCTTCTTTCAGCCCATTTTTTGTTTGTATCGGCACTATGGATCTGTACGAATTGCTCGAACCGACCCTTGCAGGACTGGGTTATGAACTGGTTGACCTGGAGCGGTCGCCGGGGGGAAAGCTGTTGCGGATATTCATCGACAAGCCCGGTGGTGTGAATGTGGATGATTGCGTGACTGTCAGTAATCATCTGAGCCGGTTTCTCGCCGTCGAGAACGTGGACTATGACAGACTGGAAGTATCTTCGCCGGGTCTAGATCGGCCGCTGAAAAAGACAGCGGATTTTATCCGCTTTGCGGGAGAGTCCGTTAAACTCAGGCTGCGGGTGGCGTTACAGGGGCAAAGAAATTTTGTCGGCATTTTGCGCGAAGTGAAGGACGGAATTTTAAAACTGGAAGTAGATGGAAAAATGCTGGACCTTGAACTCACTAACCTTGAGAAGGTTCGCCTCGTTCCGAAATTGTAATCTATGAGTAACTGGCTGGAGGTAACATGAGCCGCGAGGTTTTGCTATTGGTGGATGCACTGGCGCGCGAAAAGAATGTGGAAAAGAACATTGTTTTTGCCGCACTTGAGCTTGCATTGGCGTCCGCCACGAAAAAGCGTTTTAACGAGGACGCTGACGTGCGCGTGTCGATCGACCACCAGACAGGGGACTATCAATCCTTGCGCCGCTGGCAGGTGGTGGCCGACGATGCAGTGGAGGATCCCGCTCGTCAGATATCGCTGAGCGAGGCCTTTCGGCAAAATCCTGAAATCCAGCTCGACGAATATATCGAAGAAATCCTGGAGCCGGTGGAATTCGGGCGCATCGGCGCCCAAGCGGCGAAACAGGTGATATTCCAGAAAATCCGTGATGCCGAACGCGAGCAGATCCTGAACGATTTTCTCGAGCGCAAGGAATATATGGTTACCGGAACCATCAAGCGCATGGAACGCGGAAACGCGATCATCGAATCCGGCAGGGTAGAGGCCGTATTGCCGCGTGACCAGATGATTCCCAAGGAGAATCTGCGTGTCGGGGACAGAGTGCGCGCTTACTTGCACAGGATCGACCGTACTACGAGAGGTCCGCAGTTAATCCTGTCGAGAATTGTGCCGGAATTTCTGATAAAGCTGTTTGAGCTGGAAGTGCCTGAGATCGAGGAGGGCTTGCTGGAGATCAAGGTGGCAGCGCGTGATCCTGGTTCGCGTGCGAAGATCGCAGTGAAGTCGAATGATCAGCGAGTGGATCCGATCGGTACCTGCGTAGGCATGCGGGGTTCCAGAGTCCAGGCCGTGACCGGCGAACTGGCGGGTGAAAGGGTAGACATCATCCTTTGGTCTGACGACCCCGCCACATTCGTAATCAATGCGCTGGCTCCTGCCGAGATCAGCAGCATTCTGGTGGATGAAGAGAAACACAGCATGGACATTGTCGTGGATGAAGGCAATCTGGCCCAGGCGATCGGACGTGGAGGCCAGAATGTCCGGCTCGCCTCGGAATTGACAGGCTGGGAGCTCAACATCATGACGATGGAAGAGTCACAGGCAAAAAATGAAGAGGAGTTTTCGGTTTTGCGCCATCTCTTCATGGAAAAACTGGATGTGGATGAGGAAGTGGCGGACATTCTGGCGCAGGAAGGCTTTACTACTCTGGAAGAAGTGGCTTACGTGCCGCTCAGCGAAATGATGGAGATCGAAGCATTTGACGAACAGACCGTCAACGAGCTTCGCAATCGGGCTCGCAACGCATTGTTGACCGAGGCCATCGTGAGCGAGGAAAAGGTGGAGCACATCGCCGAAGACCTGCTCGCGCTGGAAGGCATGGACAGCCAGACCGCGCGCGAACTCGCGGCTAAAGGAGTAAGCACCCAGGAAGACCTGGCCGACCTGGCTGTGGATGATCTGGTGGAAATGGTCGAGATGGATACTGAACGGGCCAGGCAGTTGATCATGGCGGCACGTGCCCCGTGGTTTGCCCCGGCCGATAGAGCATAGCCGACTGAAGGTAATTAATGTCTCAAATGAACGTAGAGCAATTTGCTAGTGAACTTGGCGTGCTTCCCACCGTGCTGCTGGAGCAGTTGCAGGCGGCCGGTGTTCGCAAGCACATGACCGAGGATAGCCTGACGGAGAAGGACAAAACGCAGCTTCTCGAATATCTGCGCAAGATTCATGGCGCCAAGGAAGAGAAGGGGCGGATTTCCCTGCCGCGTCGACAGACTTCGGAAATCAAGAAGGCGGATAGCACCGGTAAGCCACGCAGCATCCAGGTGGAAGTGCGCAAGAAGCGCGTATTTGTAAAAGGCGTCGATTTGCCAGTCGAACGGAAAACGGCTGAAATTCCTGCGCCCGCCGCTCCTTCTGTGCCTCCGGTGCGAACCCCTGTCATCGATGCGGCGCAGCAGGCATTGCGGCAGGAAGAGGCAAGGCGGCAGGCTGAATTGATTGCACGTCAGGCTGCCGAGTTGCGGGAAAAAAGGCTGCGTGAAAGGCCTCCGGTTGTGGAAATCAAAGAGCCCGAAGAACCCGCCCCGCCTTTCGTGCCGGCGGCTCCTGTAGCCGGGCCTGAGGCGGTGCCGGTTGCCCCTGAAACTCCTTCGGCAGCCCCCGGGGAAACGGTAGCGGCTGTGGAGGCGGAAGCAGCTCCGTCGCAGCCCGCCTCTACCGAAGGTACCTTGCACAAGCCGGCAGTGAAACCGGAAGAGAAGGCGGATAAGAAAAAGAAACCCGCAAAACAGGTCGTCTGGAAGGAAGAGAAGGTCGAGAAACGTGGACTCAAGACCAGGGGTGATCTGAGCGGGGCAAAGGGGGGCTGGCGGGCGCGCAAGGATAAACATGGAAGAACCGAGGAACCCGCTCCTCATGCTTTTTCGGCGCCGACCGAGCCGGTGGTCCACGAGGTGCTGGTGCCTGAAACCATTTCCGTCGGGGCGCTCGCGCAGAAAATGTCCATCAAGGCGGCTGAGGTCATCAAGGCTCTCATGAAGATGGGTAATATGGTAACCATCAACCAGATGCTGGACCAGGAAACTGCAATGATCGTGGTGGAGGAGTTGGGCCATGTTGCCAAATACGCCGCGCTCGATAGTCCTGAATCCTTCCTGGCTGATACCGAGATCGCACCTTCCGAATTGAAAATGGAAGCGCGTGCACCGGTCGTTACGGTGATGGGCCATGTCGATCATGGCAAGACCTCGCTTCTGGATTACATTCGCCGCACGCGAGTGGCAAGCGGCGAAGCAGGGGGCATTACCCAGCATATCGGGGCCTATCACGTCGAGACGGAAAGGGGCATGGTGACGTTCCTGGATACACCGGGACATGAGGCGTTTACGGCCATGCGCGCACGGGGAGCCAAGGTTACCGACCTGGTCATATTGGTTGTAGCGGCGGATGACGGAGTAATGCCGCAGACGGTTGAAGCAATACATCATGCCAAGGCGGGCAAGGTGCCGATCGTAGTGGCGATGACGAAAATCGACAAACCGGAAGCCAATCCCGAGCGGATTCGCCAGGAACTCGTGACTCAGGAAGTGGTGCCGGAAGATTGGGGCGGTGAAACCATGTTTGTCGAAGTTTCGGCAAAGACCGGCCAAGGTATCGATGATTTGCTGGAAAGCGTGCTGCTCCAGGCTGAAGTTCTGGAACTCAAGGCACCGAAGGATGCGCCGGCAAAGGGAATTGTAATCGAATCACGGCTGGATAAAGGGCGAGGCCCGGTTGCAACCATGCTTGTCCAATCCGGTACCTTGAAGCGCGGCGATATATTGCTGGCGGGGGCGGCTTATGGCCGGGTGCGGGCCATGCTGGATGAGAGCGGCAAACAGGTGGAGCAGGCAGGACCTTCCATTCCGGTTGAAATCCAGGGTTTATCGGAGGTTCCCGTAGCGGGCGAATCGGTAGTGGCTCTGACGGATGAGCGCAAGGCGCGTGAAATTGCCCTCTTCCGCCAAGGCAAGTTCCGCGATGTAAAACTGGCGAAGCAGCAGGCAGCCAAACTGGAGAACGTGTTCGAGCAGAGGGGAGAAGTAAAAGTCCTTTCACTTATTATCAAGGCCGACGTACAAGGTTCTTACGAGGCCCTGACGCACGCGCTGCAACAGCTTTCCACTGACGAGGTGAAGGTCAACATCATTCACAGTGGAGTGGGCGCGATTACAGAATCGGACATCAATCTCGCATTGGCTTCCAAAGCAGTTGTCATTGGCTTCAACAGCCGGGCGGATGCAGTTGCACGCAAGCTCATCAACTCTGCCGGGGTGGATGTGCGCTATTACAGCATCATTTACGAAGCTGTGGATGAGATCAAGGCTGCACTTTCCGGCATGATGGCGCCCGAGCGCAAGGAGAATATCACGGGACTGCTGGAGATCCGGGAAGTATTCCGCATTTCCAAAGTGGGCGCGGTGGCCGGTTGCCTTGTGCAGGAAGGGTTTGTCAGGCGTGGTTCGCTGGTGAGAGTGATACGCAATGGACAGGTAATCCATACCGGAGAACTGGATTCGTTGAAGCGCTTCAAGGATGATGTGAAAGAGGTGAGGGCGGGTTTCGAGTGCGGTCTGTCTCTTAAGAACTTTAACGATATCCAGGTGGGCGATCAGTTGGAAACCTACGAAATCCAGGTAATCGCGCGGACTCTGTAGCGGGGCGAAAGTCCTGCATTGAAGTTTTATGCCCAAAGATTATTCCCGCACGTTGCGGATTGCCGATCAGATTCAGCGTGAATTGGCCGATCTGATCCGCAACGAACTCAAGGACCCGCGCATAGGCATGATTACCTTGACTGGTGTTGAGGTGAGTCAGGATTATGCGCACGCTAAAGTTTTCTATACCACGCTGCATAATGAAAGCGACAACTTTCTCGTCCAGAACGGGCTGGAAAATGCCGCGGGCTTTTTGCGCACCCAGCTGCTGCATCGGTTGAAGCTACGCGTCATCCCACAACTGCATTTCATTTATGATGAATCCATCGAACGTGGAGTCCGGTTGTCGCAACTGATAGATGAAGCCGTGGCTTCCGACCGTTCTGAAAAAGAAACCGACAGCACCTGAATTGTTTATCACGCTTATATCTGCTCGAGTTCGTGCAGCTATTTCTGCAAGTTGCGTGACCGAAGTCGGATGTCACCCGGCCCATAGTGAACCCTCCCAATTCCCCGCACTATCCGCAGATTCCGCTCTACCTTTGATAGTAACTGCCGGGATTCGGACTGGCTCCAAGACCTCCTAGCTTAAATGTCTCCAGGTAGCAAACGACATATCAGCGGCGTGCTGCTGCTCGATAAAGCCTCCGGTCTTTCTTCCAACCAAGCCCTGCAGACCGCCAAACGCATTTTTTCTGCTCATAAGGCTGGCCATACCGGTACGCTTGATCCGATGGCGACCGGTTTGCTGCCCATCTGCTTCGGAGAGGCCACCAAATTTTCATCGGCGCTCCTCGGTGCAGACAAGACATACGAAGCCGTGCTGAGACTTGGCTATATGAGTACGACCGGTGATGCAGAGGGGGAAATTTCAATTGCTGCCGGTATGGAATCTCAATACGTGGATCTGACCAGGGAGAAAATTGAGGCAGTACGCAAAAGCTTTATCGGCGTAATTACGCAAGTGCCGCCCATGTACAGCGCAATCAAGCATCGTGGGAAACCCATGTACACCTTTGCCAGGGCAGGAGTGGAAATCGAACGGCAGCCTCGAGCGATAACGATCCACGACCTGAGTATCGAGGCGTATCAAGGCAATGAAATGCGCATCCGGGTGACGTGCGGGAGCGGTACCTACATTCGCACGCTGGCAGAGGACCTGGGACACGCGCTGGGATGCGGCGGCGCTTATCTTACTGCATTGCGCCGGAGCGCACTGGGCGGTTTTGATTTGCCGCAGGCATACACACTGACTGGACTCGAAGCTATGCCGCCATCTCAACGGGACTCTTGCCTGCTGCCAGCCGATAGTCTCCTGAGGTCTCTTCCCCCGGTTGTGGTAGATTCCGCTGCGGCTTTATCTCTGCTCCAGGGACGCGCAATCCCCGGTACGCACCCGGCAGGGGAAAGCCTTTTACCGGGAAGACAGGTACGGTTGTATGACAAGGCGCAGCGGTTTCTGGGGTTGGGGGAAATTTCAACGGAAGGTTACATCTCGCCGAAAAGACTCATAAGGTTTGAGCAGTCATTGTGAAGCTTGATTTGCGTGCATGCTATCGGTGACGTCCTTGCCAATACCCCGGTAGCCGGTAAAGCGACCGGAAGAATCGAACATCGGCTCACCACTGACCATTAGATATTGCGTCGACCCATCCGGCTTGGTCCGTCTGTAGATAAAATCGATAAAAGGCCGTCTTGCCGCGATATTTGCCTTGAAAACTGAATACTCCGCTTCATTCCAGTGCGCTCCATTATATCCCTTGGATTCTCCCAGCAAGTGGTCGACCTTAATCCCCAGCATATCCAGGACAGGACCGTAAACTTTGGTGAAATTTCCCTTTTCATCCTGTTCCCAGTACCAGTCGGAAGCCAGTTCCGTGAGACGGCGAAATCTGGCTTCACTCTCGCGCAATTCTGCGGTTCGCTCCGCTACCGTTTGTTCCAGCCTTTTATTGTAATCCTCCAACTGCTTATACAGCAGGCGCACTTCCAGCATATTTTGAATACGGGTTTGAACTTCAACGAGGTCGAAGGGCTTGCTGACGAAATCCTTTGCGCCTGCTTGCAGTGCCCGCAACTTATGACCTGGTTGCGCAGTGATTACGAGTACCGGAAGATAACCTTCCCGTTCAATTTTCTTTAGCGCTTCCAATACCTGAAAACCGTCCATTCCAGGCATATACAGATCAAGAAGAATGAGATCGTAACGATTCTGCCGATAGAGATTGCTGACTTCGCGCGGATCCATCGTCGAGGTAATGTTTTTATAACCCCCATCGCTCAGCATCTGTTCAAGCAGCCGGACGTTGGCTTCCTGATCATCCACGATCAGAATTTTAGCGTTCAGAGTGTCAGGTTTATTGATCATTATTTTTATCCTGTTTGTTCCCGTTAACCGATTTCATCATTTTCCCCTGCTCGTAACCTCTCTAGATGGATGAATAGGGCACGAAAAAACTGATTCTTCTTTTTCTTGAGCCAATCATTATTATATTTTCTTGGCGCTCAGAAAAAGAACGTTGTTTTCCGATAAATATCCTGATTTCAGCAAAATATGGGAAATTTGCAGCGACACGGCAATAATGGCGAAACGGAGCTGAACGCTAGGCGCTTACTCGTTCTGAAATTCGATAAGTATTTTTGTTCGCCTGCTTTGCCTCCAGCAGGGCAGCATCCGCATTCTTCAAAAGGGTTTTCGCATCTTTGCCATTATCAGGAAAAATCCCGACACCCGCGCTTGCAGTGAGGGTGATGGCATTTCCCTGAATGCTGTAAGGTTGCGACAGTGCTTTTATTACTTTTTCCGCTGTACGGCTTATGCCATCGAGATTGCTTACATGCGGCATCGAAATCACAAACTCATCGCCGCCGAGCCGAGCCACGGTATCTTCCTGGCGAACTGCGGCAATCAGGCGCGCCGCGACCAGCTTCAAAAGCAGATCGCCTATATCGTGACCCAATGTGTTGTTGATTTGCCTGAACCCATCCAGATCCAGATACAAGACTCCCATAACGCTATTGTTGCGCTTTGCATGGATGATAGCCTGAGATACTCTTTCCACCAGAAGCCGTCTGTTGGCCAGTCCCGTCAGCGGATCATGCAGTGCCATGAATTCTTGCGACTTTGCGTAATGGCGCGCTTGCTGATGTAGCAGTCGCACTTCGAGCAGATTATGCACGCGCGCGAGTACTTCACTCATGTCAAAAGGCTTGCTGACAAAATCCTTGGCGCCGGACTGAAGCGCCCGTAGCTTGGAATCGGGGTTGGCGGTGACGACCAGTACAGGTAGATATCCATCTGCCTCGATTTCTTTCAAGGCTTCGAGTACCTGAAACCCATCCATGCCGGCCATTTTCAAATCGAGCAAAATCAGATCGTAGTGGTTTTGCCGATGCAACTCATACACCTTGAACGGATCGGTCGTCGAAGTGACAGACGTGTAGCTTGCAGCGGCTAGCATGCTTTCCAGCAACTGGACATTTGTTTCCTGATCATCAACAATCAGAATCCTTGCCGCATGAATATCAGCTTCGGTAATCATGTTGCCCACATCTTCATAAGGACTTATCGCCTTTCTAAACCCTTTAACCTTCGGGCGGCCTGTCCCCTTTCTGCTTATCCGAGCATAAACGGCTGAGGGCAGCGAGTAAGCGGAATTTAACGTGCACAGGATCGCAAAATCAAATATTGCGCCTATTTTACCCTCGTCTCTGTGCGCTAACTCTCATAAGAAAATGGGAATTAATGATAGGATATAAAAGAAGGAGTTGCTTCTCGTTTTTCCTTTCCTCTTCCCGCAATGCATTCATTAAGACGAATATAAACTCCATAATTGTAATAAAAGAGATTTGACCTTTATGACCCCAGCTTGTTATAATCTCAATTCTCTGGCGCGGGGTGGAGCAGTCTGGCAGCTCGTCGGGCTCATAACCCGAAGGTCGTAGGTTCAAATCCTGCCCCCGCAACCAAGCGTGAATCTGCCGGATCCTTCACCCGGC
This sequence comes from Nitrosospira multiformis ATCC 25196, assembly GCF_000196355.1. Taxonomy (NCBI): domain Bacteria; kingdom Pseudomonadati; phylum Pseudomonadota; class Betaproteobacteria; order Nitrosomonadales; family Nitrosomonadaceae; genus Nitrosospira; species Nitrosospira multiformis. The sequence continues at coordinate 2,144,562 of NC_007614.1, read as the reverse complement.
AGACTGCCTCATATGCTGAGTTTACCACATGCTTGACTTCCCGGCAGAGAGCATTACGGATGTATAAGAGTGCCCGTCTGATAAGCCATCGTTATCTCGGTCCGGTAGCTTTCCCGCATCGCCTTATCTCCCTTCCGGCGCTTTAGCATGCCTGGATTCTGGAATACCTCATTACCGATCAGGAAGTATGCTGCTCCTGTGCAGGAAGGATCCGGTACGCCGGTTCCAGTATCTTCACCTCTCTCAAGGAAGAAATTGTTTTTGGTTTTTTGACGCTCTTGGCTTTTTGGTCTTGGCCTTGCGAACGTGGATTACCCAATGAACTCCCTTGATGTCATCCCAATCGGACGCATCCGTTCGGATGTCCATGGTCCCAGAGCAAAATGTAAATTAATGGGTTCTTAGTCATCCTGCTGGTTTTCTATCCCAAGGTTTAAACCATCGGCTTTAGGCCATCAGCTTTAGCAGCGAGAATATGCTGCACTAAGAGAGAGCTGATCTGTCGGCCATCTTCAATCCGGCACTCGTCGTCAGTATTATCACCGGTTGCCAAGCCTGTCCCGGGATTACTATTGCCTTCCGCTGGGAGCATCCAGTGCAAGCCTTGAATATCAGAGACTACTCGCTCAGCACGATCAGCTGCAGCATGAGCCATAAGGGTAGCCGCGGGGATAAGGCATCATGGAGCGTTTCTTCTGAACTTGAAATGGAACGCGCGCGGCAACGTGCCATGTCACTCACGGCGAGGCTCATCATGATATTACTGATTACATCATGAGCTTCTATAACGGGAGCAGATTAAATTCCAAACGGACTATTTGTCACCGCGGGAAGCAGTTTACTCCAATCGCTTCGTCATTTAGGGAGGAAAAAGCGAGTAGGCTGGTTAGCAATACAAGAAATACAAGAAAGCTTTTACCGTTAAATACTTAACGTATGGAAATAAAAACCGGCTCCGGGCGAGTCCGGGGAAAGAGAAAAAACCTGGGCTCATAATGGTTAATTAAGGTTGACTTTGGTGCGTTTTGTATAAACAATATGCCAATTTAATTGCCAATCCAGCCAATCCAGAAAGAGTTGAAGTTGACAATTAAATCGGCATACGATCCTGGGTACTGAAGAGTTGCGTATATACAGAAAGTATCGTAACCCGTTGATTAACTGGAAAGGAGAGGGCCATGAGTGATCGAGAGACAATCGAGAGCAGGAAAGAGGAGCGGAATTCAAGGGAGTCGGGAGCAACAGAGGAGTTTGCCGCAATCGCTTCAGATGATGTGCAGGCATTGACAGACAAGCATCTTTTGCAACCTGTATCAATACGACTTGAGAAGTCTTTGATTGAGGATTTTAAGCTTATCGCCTCGATGTATGGAATTGGCTACCAGCCTCTGATGCGCCAGATTTTGAAGCGATTTGCAGATTCGGAGAAGAAACAAATTTTGAGAGAGGCGGCTTCAAAGATGAAGTTAATGAGGAAAGAAGCATTAAAAGAGGCCGCCTCAAAGATGAAGTCAATGGGGAAAGAAGCGGCAAAAAATCTGCGCCACTTGGCTGCAAAACAAAGAAAAGTAGCTTGACCTAAACCCGCTTCGGCGGGTTTTTCTTATCAGCTCTTTCCCTTGCAAAATTCGCAGGATGGATCAGATCATAATCCGCATCTCATTATCATTTCTACAGGCCCAGAAGAGGGAGATTTTGATCCTTGCGTAGTTTCGGTACACTATGCCATTCCGCGATTAACCTGTTCCGGGTTCGCACCGATGTCATCGCATTTTACCTGACAACGACACTTCGACAGTGATCCTTCACTTGGGGCATGGCCTCGGTCTTCTTGCAATAGCAGAGATCAGGCAGCCATTGTTTTGAGCATGCCCCCCAAGGCTGATCTTCTCCGGCACTGAATGTTTGGTAGCGGCTCCCGAAATGATTGCCTGCCCGCTTCATCCAGCGGCCTGTTAACCCTTGTTTCACGCTCGCGGTCTCAATTGATGCTGATACTGATCGTTTGGAAAGAACGATAGTAGACGTAGGCTTCGAGTCCGGGCAAAATATCACAATTACGAATACGCACAATTTCTCAGTTTACGGAGATTGTGCTTTTTTAATTTTTTCTTTTAGCTTTACGGCGGGCCTCCCCGCATTGCATGGTAGTGAACCTGGTCAGGTCCGGAAGGAAGCAGCCACAGCTATTTTTTGCAAGTGCCGGGGGTCGGGCTCGCCACCCTTTTTTGTGCACGTTGGGTGGATCGGACGAGTGCCATCTTCCCAACTGCACGCTTCAATGATTCATACCATCAGTTACAGCCTCCGCTGAAAATCTGAAATAACCGTTTCGCCGATTCGATTCTCGACATAGCGTGTCCTCCCCGACTCAAGTCCTTGCCCGCAAATGGCGTCCCCGGCGCTTTTCCGAACTGACCGGACAGGATCATGTTGTTCGTGCACTTACCAATGCTCTCGAACAGAAGCGTTTACATCATGCTTATCTGTTTACGGGCACGCGCGGGATCGGCAAGACGACCATAGCGCGCATTCTGGCAAAGGCGCTCAACTGCCAGGCCGGAGTTACATCGGAGCCTTGCGGGGTCTGTTCTGCTTGTATCGAAATTGACGGCGGGCGTTTTGTTGACCTGATCGAAGTTGATGCCGCCTCCAATACGCAGGTGGAAAAAATGCGTGAACTGCTGGAGAACGCGCTGTATGCTCCCACGGTTGCACGCTATAAGGTGTACATCATTGATGAAGTACATATGCTTTCCAAATCAGCTTTCAACGCCATGCTGAAAACGCTGGAAGAGCCGCCGGAACATGTCAAATTCATACTTGCGACCACTGATCCGCAGAAGATTCCGGTAACGGTTTTGTCTCGCTGCCTGCAATTCAACCTCAAGCAGATTCCGTTTCCGCTGATCGTCTCGCACCTCAGGCATGTGCTCGAACAGGAGCATATAAACTGTGATGCCACTTCCCTGCAGTTATTGGCGCGCGCGGCGCAGGGCAGTATGCGTGATGCCTTGAGCATTCTGGATCAGGCCATCGCTTTTGGCGAGGGAAAGATCGAAGAAGCAGGAGTGCGCGATATGCTTGGTGCGGTCGATCAGGGGTATCTGTTTGATCTGCTGGAGGCACTGGCGCAACGAGATGGCGCCCGAATGCTTGCGATCGCGGATGCGATGGAAACCCGCAGTCTCTCGTTTGACGCCGCTTTGCAGGATCTGGCGACCCTGCTGCATCGTCTGACCCTGGCGCAAATCGTTCCCGCAGCGATTGGTGATGATGAACCTGAGCGGGATCGGATTTTCCGGCTGGCGAAAACATTCACGCCAGAAGATATTCAATTGTTCTATCAGATTGCCATACACGGGCGCGAGGACCTCGGGCGGGCACCGGATGAGTATGCGGGTTTCACCATGACGTTGCTGCGTATGCTGGCTTTCATTCCGGAAGATTTCCTGTCAGGAGGAGGGAAGGCAGGCAGGGACGGAGGAACGCCAGGTTTTTTGCCTACAAAACCAGGAAGTGGCAAATATCCTTCGACCCCTCGACAGGCTCAGCAGTCAGACCGAACAGAGATGGCAGAGATAGAAAAGGAAGGAAACTCCCAGGAAGAGAGGGCGGCCAGGAATGCTGCCAACGGGGATTCAAGGGAGCCGACAGGACCCGTGCCGGCTTCGCTGGAGCGCGATCCCACGCCGGTAAAGCCGAGCTTCGTACAGTCTTTCAGTCATAGCTGGATTACCATAGTCGGCCAATTGAAGGTAAGCGGATTGACCAGAATGCTGGCTCAATATTGCGAGGTGAAGAGTTCTTCCGAGGATGAAATAGAATTTTGCGTACCGGAACTCCATAAGCATTTGCTGGACAAGACCTATCAGGACAGACTGCAAGCCGCCGTGAGGGAGTATCTTGATAAGCCGGTGCGGCTGAAGTTTGCAGTGGGAATCGTTAACGGCATGAGCCCGGCTGAGCAGGAAAATCGTGAAAAGCAGGAGAAGCAATCGCAGGCCATCGCGGCTATCGAGTCCGATCCGTTCGTGCGTGAACTCGTTGAAAATTTTGATGCAAAATTGATCGTTTCTTCGATCAAACCTATTCAATAGTGGAGGTAAAAATGATGAAAGGTGGCTTGGGCAACCTGATGAAGCAGGCTCAGCAGATGCAGGAGAACATGAAAGCCATGCAGGAGAAATTGGCTTCGATAGAAGTTGAGGGCCAATCCGGCGCAGGTATGGTGAAAGTCGTGATGACATGCCGTTATGATGTCAGGCGCGTGAGCATTGACAGCAGTCTCATGGGAGACGATAAGGAGATGCTGGAAGATTTGATCGCAGCAGCGGTGAATGACGCGGTGCGGCGGGTGGAATCAACGACTCAGGAAAAAATGGCGGGATTTACCTCCGGTTTGGGCCTGCCCCCGGGAATGAAACTGCCGTTCTAACGTGAATTCCAGATTGGCGCAATCCCGCAGTTCCTGATTCTATTGAATAATTTTACGTTTGAGTGAACGCCCCGCGGAGTCTCGATGAATTGATCAATGCGTTACGCTGCTTGCCCGGTGTCGGTCCCCGGTCAGCACAACGCATGGCATATCATTTGTTGCAGCGCGACCAGGAGGGGGCGCGTCGCCTCGCAGATTCACTCGACTATGCACTGGAACATGTCAGGCATTGCGAAAAATGCAATAACTTTACCGAAGAGGTCGTATGCGAGTTATGCAGTTCTCAACGGCGGGATCCTGCTCTGCTGTGCGTGGTGGAGATGCCTGCCGATTTGCTAATGATGGAGCAGGCACATTGCTACAAAGGCATGTATTTCGTGTTGATGGGGCGACTCTCACCTCTGGATGGCATCGGCCCTCGGGAAATCAATCTTGATCGGCTGTTGAAGCGCGCTCGGGATAATATGGTGAAGGAAGTCATTCTTGCTACCAATTTTACCGTGGAAGGTGAAGCTACGGCGCATTATATCGGGGAGATGCTGCAGAACGAGGGCCTGAAAATCACGCGTATCGCGCGGGGATTGCCAGTGGGGGGGGAGTTGGAGCACGTGGATAGCGGTACCCTCGCGCAGGCAGTGCTCGAGCGCAGGGAAGTCAAGTAGCAAGCATTTATTTCGCAAATATTCACTCTGCCCCTTGTTTCTTATGCCGTCTTTTTATCTGCTCGCTCCCCGAAAAATTCGCTCTAAGCCTGTCGGAGGATATATCCTGAGCCTGTTCGACCTTGGACAAGTTCAGGGCGAACGGGAAGACGAAGGTTCAGTACAAACAGCCCACCGTTTTTCTCATCCCATCCGAGCACTCGCTAGCATGGGAAACTGGAAATTGGAAGGCTTGAAATTGGAGCTGCGATGAAAACCAGGTCATCGCCGTCCCCCGAGGCGGTCAGACGACGCCGTTCCATGAAAATCACAAAGTCTCCCGCTTCGTCAACTCCGGCAGACTCACCCAAATCACTCCAATCGCCTGTACGAAGCCGGCTGAGAGGAGCGGGGCTAAAGGGATCGATAAAACCCGCGGCAACACCTCAATCTGGCGTGGGTTCCACCTCCCCTCAACCCGTTACGCAGAAATTGCACAAGGTGCTGGCCCAGGCGGGATTGGGTTCGAGACGCGAAATGGAAGAGCTGATCGCCAGTGGACAGGTGACGATCAACGGAAAGACCGCACAAGTGGGGGACCGTATCGCCGCTCGAGATGTCGTGAGAGTAGGGAAGCGCGTCGTTCACTTCAGATCCGCCCGCCGTCTGCCCCGCGTCATGCTCTATCACAAGCCGGAGGGGGAAATCGTCAGCCAGGATGATCCCCAAGGCCGTACGTCGGTCTTCGACAAACTGCCGCAGTTGAGGTCGTCCAAATGGATTGCTATTGGCAGGTTGGATTACAACACCAGCGGTTTGCTGGTTTTCACCACGGATGGGGAATTGGCCAACCGGCTGATGCATCCGCGCTTCGAAGTCGAGCGCGAATACGCAGTGCGGATCATCGGAAGGCTGACGCCGGAGCAGGCAACGTTGCTGACCTCGGGTGTTGAGCTGGAGGACGGCGCGGCCAAGTTCGATTACCTGTCGGATGAAGGGGGTGAGGGCTCCAACCACTGGTATCGCGTGATATTGAAGGAAGGCAGGAATCGCGAAGTACGGCGGATGTTCGAAGCGGTGGGAATGACGGTGAGCCGCCTGATGCGGGTTCGTTTTGGCCCTATCAACTTGCCCTCCCGTTTGAAACGGGGAAAGTCGATGGAATTGAACGAGGCAGAGATAGGACGCCTGCTGGAACTGGTCGGTTACAAAGCCTGATGCCTGGGAAGCTGGTCCCGTTTCAGCAGGAAAACAAACTCATCGCCTGCACTGGTGTCCAGCCAGGTAAAAGGTGTATCGGGAAAGGCACGCTCCAGGGCTTCCCTGTTATGACCGATTTCGACAATGAGTAACCCATCAGCGGTCAAATGGTTTGCTGCGTCCCGTAGTATTACCTTTGTCGCCTTCAGTCCATCCTCGCCGCTGGCAAGCGCACTCTGCGGCTCATGGCGATATTCCTCCGGCAACGCTGCCATTGCTTCCGCGTTGACATAGGGCGGATTGCTGACAATAAGATCGTAGCGGCGGTCTGCCAATGCCGCGAATAGATCCGACTGGATAAGATCGATCCGGTCCTCCAGGCCATACTCCTCCACATTTTTTTCAGCAACCTGCAAGGCATTCGCTGAAATATCTGTCGCATCGATGGCTGCATTGGGAAACGCATGTGCGAGCAGTATCGCCAGACATCCGGAGCCGGTGCAAAGATCCAATGCGGAATAAACTTCTGCCGGCTCTTCCATCCAGGGCGCAAGTTGTTCTCGCAGCAATTCCGCAATGAAGGAGCGCGGTACGATCACGCGTTCATCCACATAAAAATGGAAATCCCCCAGCCAGGCTTCTCTCGTCAGATAGGCAGCCGGAATCTTTTCTGTTGCACGGCGCTCGATTATTTTCAGGACCAGTTCCAGCTCGCCCGGAAGGATGCGGGCATCCAGAAACGGTTCCAGCCGGTCAAGTGGAAGATGCAGCGTGTGGAGAATGAGATAAGCTGCTTCGTCATACGCCGAGGCAGAGCCATGACCAAAATGAAGCCCTGCATCGTTAAAGCGGCTTATGGCGAAACGCAGTACGTCGCGGATGGTCTGGAGCTGGTTTTTGGCTTCAATGAACATTCATTCTTGTCCGTGAGAAAAAGTAGTCTTGAGGATCTGTATGTCGACCATCCGCCCGCCGTCGGACGAAAGACTCCTGATTTAACGTCTATCTTTTAATCGCTTGAAAATATTCGAAAACGGAATTGTGAGCCGTACTATAGAGTTAACCGTTGGCAACGGAAGGAGGCAAGAAATGAACTCCGCGAATATGCCAGGATTAACGCAGGGACGTCCGTGTATGGCAAGCAATACTTATCGTGCTGCTCATGCAGCTTTTGGGGACGCCTCATCGGCCAGGATCATATCCAGCAATGGAGACTGCTTTGCCAGGCGGTGTACCGCCACCGCAACAGTGCTGCTCCACCGGCTGGAGGTGCTGCGGGAGTTGCGAGAGCGGGCAGTGGGTGATGTGCGTGTACGTCCGGGTCAGTCCCGCCCGTAGAAATGGTCCATCTCCATTTTTATTCTTATTTTCTCAGCAACAGGCTTTCCATCGTGAGCTGGTAAATCCGGGGCAACTGATCCAGATCCGAAACTTCAACGTATTCGTTGATCTTGTGGATGGTTGCATTCCGTGGTCCCAATTCCACCACTTGCGGGCAGATGTCGGCGATGAACCGGCCGTCCGAGGTTCCCCCCGAGGTGGAAAGCTCAGGCTCGATTCCTGTCACGGTGTGAATGGCGGCATTCACTGCATCGACCAGGTCGCCCCTTGGGGTGAGATAAGGCTTGCCTGAATTTTCCCATTGCAAGTCATATTCGAGGTTATGCCGGTCGAGAATTCCGTGCACTCGGGCTTTAAGCGATTCTATCGTGCTTGCAGTGGAGAAACGAAAGTTGAACAATACCGTTACTTCACCGGGAATCACGTTGGTAGCACCCGTACCTCCATTGATATTTGAAATCTGCCAGGTGGTAGGGGGGAAATATTCGTTGCCTTCATCCCACTCCGTATTGGCCAGTTCGGCGATGGCGGGAGCCGCCAGGTGGATTGGGTTTTTTGCCAAGTGAGGATAGGCAATATGGCCCTGTATTCCTTTCACGGTTAACGTTCCGGACAGGGAGCCGCGTCGGCCGTTCTTGATCATATCGCCAAGCTTGTCGACAGAGGTCGGTTCCCCGACGATGCAATAATCGATCAGTTCATTGCGTGCCTTGAGGACTTCCACCACCCGTACAGTACCGTCTACCGCAATACCTTCCTCATCCGACGTGATCAGGAGCGCAATCGAGCCATTGTGATCGGGATGTTCCGCCACGAAAGCCTCGATCGAGGTGATGAATGCTGCTATCGATCCCTTCATGTCTGCGGCCCCGCGCCCATAAAGCCTGCCATTTCGAGTGACGGGATCGAACGGGCTGCTTTCCCATTTTTCCAGGGGCCCGGTGGGCACGACATCGGTGTGGCCGGCAAAGCAAATCAGCGGCGCTTCCGTTCCGCGCCTGGCCCAAAGATTATCCACCTCTCCACATCGTATTCTTTCAATGTCGAAGCCCATTTTTTCCAGGCGATCGATCAGGATTTCCTGGCAACCATTGTCGAAAGGTGTCGGAGAGCGGCGGGCGATCAACATTTGCGCGAGCGCCAGTGTGTCATTGAGCATGAGCAATTCCTGAAAAGAAGCCTGTTGTGGATGAAAGTCGGTGTTAAATTCCGGATGTTAAATTCCCCTTAACAGCTCATTGATACCGGTTTTAGCTCGGGTCTTGGCGTCCACCTGTTTCACGATGACTGCGCAATAGAGGCTGTATTTGCCATCTGCGGAAGGCAGGCTGCCGGAAACGACGACGGAACCGGGAGGGATACGGCCATAGCTGATTTCACCTGTTTCGCGGTTATAAATCCGGGTGCTCTGACCGATGTATACCCCCATGGAAATCACGGAGTTTTCACCGACAATCACGCCTTCCACGACTTCCGAACGCGCGCCGATGAAGCAGTTGTCCTCGATGATGGTAGGATTGGCCTGCACGGGCTCGAGCACCCCGCCGATTCCGACCCCACCGGATAGATGCACGTTTTTTCCGATCTGGGCGCAGGAACCCACTGTAGCCCAGGTGTCGACCATGGTCCCTTCATCTACGTATGCGCCGATATTGACGTAGGAGGGCATCAGTACGACATTGCTGGCAATGAAAGCGCCTTTGCGTACGGTTGCGGGAGGCACGACGCGGAAACCGCCATTACGAAAATCGCGGGAGCTGTAATCTGCGAACTTGGAAGGTACTTTGTCGAAATAATTGGAAAATCCACCCTTGATGAAGCTGTTGTCCTCGATGCGGAACGACAACAGCACCGCTTTTTTTATCCATTGATGGGTTTTCCATTCGCCGTCTGTTTTTTCCGCCACCCGCAGTTTGCCGCTGTCGAGCATTTCCAGTACCTGGGTAATGGATTCCTTGAGCTTCGCTTCGACGTTACGCGGGGTCATCTCGGCGCGGCGTTCAAACGCTTCTTCAATCGTACTTTGGAGCTGATCCATGATCTTCCTTTGATTTCTTGTTGATATATCGCTGCTCCAGGCTACCCGCTACAATCTGGATACCAGCTTCTTTATCCGTTCGGTAGCGGCGGCGCATTCCATTACGGATGCCACCAGGGCAATGCGGACAAAATTTTCGCCGGGGTTAATCCCGTGCGCATGCCGTGCGAGGTAGCTGCCGGGCAAAACCGTGACATTATAATCGCGATAGAGCTGCCGGGCGAACTCGACGTCATTCACCGGGACCTTCAACCACAGGTAGAAAGCCGCGTCCGGCAGCGAAACCGACAGCGCGCCCTGTAGTAATTTGATGACTGCCTTGAATTTCTCCCGGTAGAGGCGGCGGTTTTCGACAACATGAACCTCATCATTCCAGGCCTCTTCGCTGGCCGCCTGTACCGCCGGGTTCATCGCGCTGCCATGATAGGTGCGGTAGAGCAGGAATTTTTTCAGGATCGCCGCATCTCCGGCAACGAATCCGGAACGCATGCCGGGAACATTCGATCTTTTGGAAAGGCTGCTGAATACCACCAGCCGGGAGAAGCCCTCCCGGCCCAAGCGGTGGGCGGCCTGGAGCGCGCCCAATGGAGGAGAAGCTTCATCAAAATAGATTTCAGAGTAACATTCGTCCGATGCAATGACAAATCCATAACGGTCCGAAAGTTCGAACAGATGGCGCCATTCGTCCATCGACATTACGCGGCCGGTGGGATTCCCGGGCGAACAGACATACACAAGCTGCGTGCGCGACCATACTTCATCCGGTAATTGAGCATAGTCGAGCGAAAAATCATTCTCTGGCAGGGTATTGAGGAAACTGGGCGTTGCGCCCGCAAGCAATGCAGCGCCTTCGTATATCTGATAAAACGGGTTCGGACAAATTACAATTGCACCGGGCTTGGAAGAATCGATCACTGCCTGCGCAAAAGAAAACAAGGCTTCGCGGCTGCCATTGACCGGCAGGATTTCCGTATCGGGGTCGATTGCCGGCAGGCCGTAGCGCTGCATCAGCCATTTGCCGATGCTGGCGCGCAGGGAGCGTGCGCCGAGGGTTGCCGGATAGTGCGCCATCTTCACCAGATTTTCCATCAAGGCCTGGCGAATGAAATCCGGAGTCGAATGCTTGGGCTCTCCGATGTGGAGACTGATAGGCGTAAAAGCCGATGCAGGCTCGATTCCTTCAAATAGCTTGGTGAGTTTCTCAAAAGGGTATGGTTGCAGGCGGTTCAGATTGGGATTCAATTTAAGGCGATGGGAAGAAAGCTCTATTCCCCGTTGAGTTATTGATCGAAGCAGGATTATAAGAGGGCACTCTCTTGCTCACAAAGCAAAATAAACAATATACCCGAGGTGGACATGGGGCTTTCCCCATTGCTGCCCTGCTTGTGGGGGCTACAATCTGGGGTTTGCTGTGGTATCCCTATCGATTATTGGAGCAGGCCGGGGTAAGCGGTGCGGCTGCAACCGTTATTACCTATCTTGTGGCCCTGTTGCTCGGCCTGGCTGTATTTCGTCATGAATTGCGCACCATACGCATACTTGACATGGAAACCTGGCTGCTGGTCGGAATAGGATTGTCCGCAGGGTGGGCGAATCTCGCTTACGTCCTCGGTGTGCTCCATGGCGAAATCATGCGGGTCATGCTGTTATTTTACCTCTCGCCGTTATGGACCATCGTGTTCGCGCGCTTCCTGCTGGGTGAGATGTTAAGCATGCACGGTTATCTAGTTATCGTTTTTTCCCTGGGGGGTGCGATAATCATGTTATGGCAACCGGAAGGCAGCCTGCTGCCTTCCTCCTATGCCGACTGGATGGGAATATCCGCTGGTTTCATGTTCGCTTTGGCCAACGTGCTGAGCAGAAAAGACCAGTATCATGATGTTCAATTAAAATCGGTTGCAGTATGGTTGGGAGTTGCGCTGGTGGCGTTAGGCTACAGTCTGTTCCTGGCTGGTCTGCCTGCCTCGGTCGATGTTTCCACCTATACGTTTCTGCTCCTGCTGCTGGTGGGGTTGACGGTATTTGCCCTGAGTCTGGTGGTGCAATACGGGCTTACCCATACCCCTGCCAACCAGGCTATCGTGATTATGCTGTTCGAGTTGGTAGTGGCGGCGGTGGCGGCTTACTTCCTGACGGATGAAGCCATGACACTGAGGGAATGGGCGGGTGGAGCAATGATCGTTTCGGCCAGTCTCTTTTCAGCGAGGATGAACCGGGAGTAATACCGTCCACACCGGTTCTGCCGGTACTGGTACCGGAATTCCGGTTTCCTGTACAAATTTCACACAAGAGGGAAATGAACATGAATCATCACGTCGTTTTTCTGGAAAGGGATTCCCTGAAGGTGGAAGTGCGCCGGCCTAATTTCGAGCACACGTATGAGGAGTACGCCAAAACGAAGCCTGACCAGGTGGTGTCGCATTTACAGCATGCAACCATCGCAATCATCAACAAGGTGGGGTTGAGCGAGGAAACTCTGGCACAATTGCCAAAGCTGAAAATGGTCGCCATTGCGGCCACCGGATATGACGCTGTCGATATCGGTGCTTGTCGCCGACACGGCATTGCAGTGGCGAATATCCGCAATTATGCAATTCATACCGTGCCTGAGCATGTATTCGCCCTGGTGCTCGCGCTACGCAGAAATCTTTTAGCCTATCGACAGGAGGTCGAGCAGGGAAGGTGGCAGAAATCGGAGCAGTTCTGCCTGTTTACTCATGAGATCCGTGAGTTGTTTGGCGCCACCATCGGTATTGTCGGGGAGGGCACGATCGGGCGCGGTACCGCCGCCATTGCACAGGGATTCGGCATGCGCGTGCTGTTTGCCCATCATGAATCGCGAAAGAAGAAGGACATGGTTCTTACCCCCTTCGATCAGGTACTTGCGGAATCCGACATCCTCTCGCTGCATTGCCCGCTGACCCCCGCTACCCGAAACCTGATTGGCGTGAACGAATTGCGCAAGATGAAGCGCAGCGCATTGCTCATCAACACGGCGCGGGGAGGATTGGTGGATGAGGCGGCATTGGTACAGGCTCTGGACGATGGCACTATCGCCGGCGCCGGTTTCGATGTGCTGACGACGGAACCTCCCAGAAACGGCAATCCCCTGCTTGGCTTGCGCCGTCCCAACTTTATCCTGACACCTCATATTGCTTGGGCCTCTACCGAGGCCATGCGTTTTCTTGCCGATCAGCTGGTCGACAATATCGAAGCCTGGGTGGCAGGCAAGCCGCAAAACCTGCTTACCTGAATTTTCAGTCCGGTTCGCATCGGCGGAAAGGCGGAATATAAAGAACGCATATAGGCGGTTGACAACTCAAGTAGCCTTCGATAGTCTCATAGAGCTAGAGTGAGCTGATGCGTACGGATCCAGGTTCATTCGGAGCGCATATCCGGCCGCATCGGTGTAAAGCTCTATTTATGGCAATTTGATTACAGGAGGGGAATGATGGAACTCAAAGGAACCAAAACCGAGGAAAACTTGAAAGCGGCTTTTGCCGGGGAATCGCAGGCGAACCGGCGTTATCTCTACTTCGCAAACAAAGCGGATGTGGAAGGGCAAAACGATGTGGCAGTGGTTTTCCGCTCGACTGCTGAAGGCGAAACCGGACATGCGCACGGTCACCTCGAATACCTGGAGGCGAGTGGAGATCCAGCTACCGGCTTGCCATTTGGTTCGACGCGCGCCAACCTTGAAACAGCCATTGCGGGAGAGACGCATGAATATACCGATATGTATCCCGGAATGGCTAAAACTGCACGTGATGAAGGTTTCGATGAAATCGCCGAATGGTTTGAGACATTGGGCAAGGCCGAGCGCTCCCACGCCAATCGCTTCCAAAAGGCCTTGGACAGTCTCGGCGACTGACGATTCGACAAGTAATGCGACAGTCGATCCGATAGGCGACTATAGACAGCAAGCGGAAGGGATCGGATCCTGCATCCCGTTCCTTCCGCTTGTATTGTTATTGTTCGGGAATTTTCAACCGAATTTCCATCTGTTTTATTTCCCCATCCATTTTCACGCATGACCACTCGCGAAGGCAGCCTGGAGGCGCCGAAGCGCCTTCCCATCGACTGGGAAAATCCGGAATATTATGACGAACCCAAGCTGTTCGCGGAGATGGAGCGTGTCTTCGACATATGTCACGGTTGCCGCCGCTGTGTGAATCTGTGCACCGCATTTCCGCGCTTGTTCGATCTCATAGATGAGGGGTCGACCGGCGAACTGGACGCGGTGGAGAAATCGAGATATTGGGAGGTAGTGGATCGCTGCTATCTCTGCGATATGTGCTCCATGACGAAATGCCCGTATGTGCCCCCTCATCCATGGAATGTCGATTTTCCACACCTGATGCTGCGCGCCAAGGCAGTCAAGCACGAAAAAGGCGGTACGAGTTTCCGTGACAAGCTATTATCCAGCACCGACGCGGTGGGCAAGCTTGCCAGCATTCCCGTCGTGGTCCAGGCAGTCAATGCGATCAACAAGGCGCCCGCTACCCGCAAACTGATGGACAGCATGCTTGGCATTCATGCAGAGCGCAGATTGCCGGAGTACGACAGTCACAGATTTCGCAAGACCGCCCAGCCGAACGCGGACCACGCGGTGCGCAACGGCGAGCGAACGCCCGGGAAAGTGGCAATTTATTCCACCTGTTACATCAACTATAACGAGCCCGGAATAGGGCACGATTTATTGAAGATACTGGACCATAACGAGATTCCAGTATGCCTGGTGGAGAAAGAAGCCTGTTGTGGAATGCCGAAGCTGGAGCTGGGTGACTTGCAAGCCGTGAAAGAACTCAAGGATAAAAATATCCCTCCCTTGGCGAAACTGGCCAGGGAAGGTTATGCAATACTTACAGCGGTGCCGTCCTGCACGCTCATGTACAAACAGGAATTGCCACTCATGTTTCCGGACAACGAGGATGTGAAGGCGGTAGCCAAAGCCATGCTCGATCCCTTCGAATATTTGACGATGCGAAATCGTGATGGGCTGTTGAAAACGGATTTCAGGAAATCGCTAGGCAAGGTTTCATATCATATTCCTTGCCATTTGCGCGTGCAGAATATCGGGCAGAAGACGAAAGATCTGTTGCAGATGGTGCCCGACACAAAGGTGACCGTAGTGGAGCGCTGCTCCGGGCACGACGGCACCTGGGGCGTAAAAAGCGAATACTTTGCCGACTCCATGAAGATCGGCAGGCCCGTGTTCAGGCAGATGGCCCAGCATGATCCTGACTATATCAGTTCCGATTGCGCGATCGCTGGTCGCCATATCGAGCAAGGCATGGGCGAAACAAGCGCGCAGAAGGCGCATCCCTTGACCCTCATCCGCATCGCATACGGGCTGCCCTGAACGATGGCCGATGTTCGGTTGGCGTTGCCTCTATTCATTATCATGATCAAATAATAATTATGCCTCAGATCACCCGCAGCAGCCTGATGACCCTGGAAGATTACGCAAAGTCACGGCAGGAATTCCGTGCGCGTGTAATGGCGCACAAACGTAACCGCAAGATACATCTCGGCACGAACGTGACTCTCATTTTCGAGGATGAGTTGACGATGCGGTATCAGATCCAGGAGATGCTGCGGGTAGAAAAGATTTTTGAGGAAGCGGGCATCCAGGAGGAACTGGAAGCCTACAATCCGCTGGTGCCGGATGGGACCAACTGGAAGGCAACGATGATGATCGAGTACCCGGATCCTGTTGAGCGCGTAGCCAGATTGGCCGAATTGATAGGCATAGAGGACAAGGTATGGATAAAAGTGAATGGCTTCGACCCGATCTATGCCATTGCCGATGAAGACCTGGACCGGGAGAATGAAAAAAAGACTGCTTCCGTCCATTTTCTGCGATTCGAGTTGGAGCTGGAAATGATAAAGGCATTGCGTGAAGGCGCCTCTTTGAGCATGGGCATTGATCATTCTGCCTATAAAGTGCCGGGACAGGAAGTGGATGCGGCAGTGCGGAATGCTTTGATGGATGATCTGACCGCAGATCTCGCGGGGTGATGAGAACTTACCTGCTCATATTCTGGTTGCTGCTTTCGAGTACATCGATTTCAGCTTTTGCCCAGCAACAAAAATTCGAATATGAGTTCGATCATGAACGACCGTGGGTCGAGTTGCAGACGGAATTACCCCCGTATCCCGAACAGGAGAATCTGCTGCAATTCGATGCTGGTCCTGCAAGTTCGAATACGCATTACGTCGATGGTGCGTCTATTACAGTGGGAGAAGATGGTGTGGTGCGTTACACCCTCGTCATCAAGTCTCCCACCGGTGCGATGAATGTGAGCTACGAGGGAATACGCTGCCAGACCAACGAGAAGAGAACCTATGCCTATGGGCGCAACGATAAAACCTGGGCACGGGCAGGGCTGTCGAAATGGGTCGATCTCGAAAGTATTGCGCAGAACTATCCTCAGCGCGCGCTGTTCCGGTATTTTTTCTGTCCTCTCGGACTTCAGACAGTGAAGGATACGGATGAAGCGATCCAGGCATTGAAAGCCGGCATTCATCCGCGAGCGGTAAGGTATTAGCCGAGAAGATGCGTGCTCTCCTTCTCCCCAAGGAAGGCGAAACGAAGTAACGGTTGGATGGGGAACTGGACTGACCGCCATGAATAGATTTCCGCATCGCTCCATTATGTGCCATACCCGCGAAAAGGGGGTATCCAGATTTCAAGAAGTTATCTGGACTCATGGTTCCGCTTTCCCATAGAGGTGTTAAAGCAGAACCAGGTTATCCCTGTGGATGAGCTCCGGTTCACCAATATAGCCGAGAAGGCTTTCGATTTCGTCGCTTGCCCGGCGGAGAATACGCCGGGTTTCCGCAGCATTGTAATTGACCAGTCCGCGAGCGATTTCCCTTCCGTGCGGATCGAGGCAGCCTACGACTTCACCCCGTTCGAAGTTGCCGCGCACATCGGTCACGCCGACCGGCAGAAGACTTTTGCCGCCAACGGCCAGTGCTTCCACCGCTCCTTCGTCCAGCGTGACATTTCCCCGGATTTGCAGATGGTCCGCCAGCCACTGCTTGCGAGCGGCAAGCGTCATGGTTTCCGCCAGCAACTGGGTGCCGATTGCTTCCCCTCGGGCGAGGCGAATCAAGACATCCGCTTCGCGTCCCGACGCAATCACCGTGTGCGCGCCGCTTCTCGCTGCGCGTTTGGCCGCCAGCACCTTGGTCAACATGCCGCCCCGTCCTATTTCGCTGCCTGCCCCCCCCGCCATCCGTTCGATGTCCGCGTCTCCGGCTTTTGCTTGCTCCACCAGTTTCGCCTGGGTATCTTTTCGCGGATCGGCTGTGAATAACCCTCGCTGATCGGTTAGAATTACCAGAACATCCGCCTCGATCAGGTTGGTTACCAGTGCGGCTAGCGTATCGTTATCGCCGAAGCGGATTTCATCGGTTGCTACCGTATCATTTTCATTGATGATTGGAATGACATTCAGATCCAACAGCGTGGCCAGCGTGGAGCGTGCGTTCAGATAGCGCTTGCGGTCGGACAAGTCTTCGTGGGTGAGCAAAATCTGGGCCGAGTGCAATTCATGCTTGCGGAAGCAGGTTTCATAGGCCTGCACCAGGCCCATTTGTCCCACCGCCGCTGCCGCCTGCAATTCATGGACCGCGTGGGGGCGCTTTTTCCATTTCAGGCGTTGCATTCCCTCCGCTATGGCCCCGGAAGAAACGAGTACCACTTCCTTGCCGGTCTTCTTGAGTTTAACGATTTGTCCAGCCCAGTGCGCGAGCGCCGAATGGTCAAGGCCTTGTCCCTGGTTCGTTACCAGGCTGCTGCCGACCTTGACGACAATGCGCCGCGACTGCTTTAAAACGGATTCCATATTTGACGCTTTACAATGAATGTGCGGTTGCCCGTATCCAGGTTTTCAATACCGGATATCTATTCCAGATATCGAAAAAATCAAATCAAGGGTAGTTTGAAGAGGTGGCTAAAGATCAGAACAATCCGTGCGGCTATCATGGAGGATTGTGGCACGGTTTTTATTATAAACTGCCGCCATCCTTATAAATAGCGAAGTTTCAAACCCTCAGCGAGCCATTTCCGCCAGCATCGGCTGTTTGCCGAAAGGCTCGGTGACAGCATAGCACACGGGTGTCAGTATGAGGCTTGCGGCCATGCCCACCAGCAGCCCCACGGTCAGGGAGAGCGTCATGGGGACCAGGAACTGTGCCTGTTCACTCCTTTCGAGCAGGATGGGAAGAAATCCGACAAAATTGGTGAGAAAGGCGAGCAGAATTGGCCTGAAGCGAGCGCTGCATGCCTCGAGGATAAGCGCCGAGACGGGCCGGCCGCTGTCTCCCCGTTTTTGCACGTAATCCAGCAGTACCAGGCTATCGTTTATTACCACCCCGCTCGCGGCGATCATGCCCACCAGCGACTCCATGGATAGCGGAAGACCGATCAGCCAGTGCGCCCACACCGCGCCGCTCCAGGCAACCGGAGCCGCCAGAAGAAAGATCAGCGGCTTGGTATACGAACGAAAGGGGACGGCAATCAAGGCGTAGATAACGGCCAGGGCAGCTCCGGTAAAAAGCACCAGCTTCTGGATCGTCTGTTCCTGTTCCTGGCGCTCTTCGCCAATGTCGATATCCAGTCCTGGAAACTGACGTTTTATTTCAGGTATTTCATGCGCTGCAAAACCGGCATAAATGTGGTTCACATCAGCAAGTTTGGGGTCGGTCTGGGCCTGTACCTTGAGGATGCGCTGCCGGTCCTGGCGAAGCAGTTTTGCCTGGCCGGGCATCAATTCGACTTCCGCAAGGACCCCGAGGGGAGCCTGGGCTCCACTGGGCAAACGAACCGGGAGATTCTGCAGATCGTCGAGTGACTGCCTCTCGCTACGCGGCAGCCGCACCATGACCTTGACTTCATTGCGCCCCCGTTGCAGCCGATGCACCTCGTCGCCATAGTAGGCGTGGCGCATTTGCTCGGCAATATCTTCCAGCCGTATACCAAGGCGTTCCGCCTCGGGCTTGAGACGCAGGCGGACTTCGGGTTTACCGGCCTCGGCGGAATCCACCACATCGTATACCCCGATATAATCCGCCAGTTTCTGTTTGAATACCCCCACGGCTGCCGTCAGGATTTCCGGATCGGGGTGACCGAGATCGAATTCGATATCGTAGGGGAGATCCCCTTCCTTATACAGGAAGTCAATCTTGGCCCGTCCGATGTCACCGATACGCTTGCGCCACTCGCGGATGAAATCCTCTACCACGATGTGCTGGCGGCCAGCGGGAGAGAGTTCGGTCCAGAAACCCGCGCTATGTTCCGCGATGATCGTTTCCATGCCGACGATGACGCTCCCGCCGATATCCGCGTCACTCTTGGCTGCCTCTCTATCCAGTTCTTCCCGCAATTGCAGCAACGCCTGCTCCACTTTTTCCGCTATCCTGCGCGTTTCGCTATAGGGGGCATCTTCGGGCAATTTCAGATAGACCCAGAAGCTCTCTTTTGTCACGTCCGCCTGCAAGGCCATCCGCACATGGCCTCCCGCCACCAACGCCCCAGCCAGCATCAGCAGGACAGCGAAAATGGCGATCGTGAGATAACGCCAGGCAAGCGCTTTCTGTAGCAATGGTTCGTAAACACGGCGGACGAACTGCTGCAATCCATGATTGAGCGCAGCGCGCAGATGCAGTAAGGGCGGGTACGCCCATGTGCTCCCGGACGGTGTCGCCAGATGAGAGGGCAGTATCAGCAGCGCCTCAACCAGCGAAAATACCAGCGTGAGAACCATTACCAGACAGATGGGTTTCATCATCTGGCCTGCCCATCCCGGCAGGAATAAGCCGGGTAGAAACGCGACAAGTGCGATCATGACGGCGAGAGTAACCGGCAGCGCGACTTCACGGGCGCCAAGAATGGCTGCCTGCAGGTTTCTTTGCATCCAGCGGAATTCCGCAGCCAATGAGCCGTTCCCTTCACCTGTTGCGGCAGCGGCTCCTGCTTTCGCCTCTTCCTGGCGGGCATAGATGGCTTCTCCTATGATAATTGCATCATCCACGAGAATTCCCATTGCCAGCAGGAAACCGAACAGCGACAGCATGTTGAGGGAAATATCCAGAGCCGGCATGAGCCAGAACGCGCCGAATATCGACGTCAGGATTCCCGCTCCGGCCCACACGGCCACCTTGAACTGAAGGAACAGGGTCAGGATGAGGCAGACCAGTGCGAATCCGGTGAGCCCATCCTCCAGCAGGGTGCCAATGCGCTCTTCGTAAGCCTGCGAATCGTCCCACCAGGTGATCAGGCCCACTCCTTGGGGAAGCTCCGCTTTTTTTTCCGCCACATAAGCCTTGACACGACGTGCCACTGCCACCGAATCTTTTTCGGCATGAATTTCCCAGCCTTGAGCGGTTTCCCCATTGTGATGCCACTCCGACAACCGCTCTTCCAGGCCGTCCTTCACCACCGCTACATCGCGAAGCAGCACCCGGCTCCCGTCCGGCCGGGTACTCACCACCAGATTTCCAACCGATACATCATCCTGGGCTTTGCCCTTGACCCTGAGCAGCAGCTCGCCTGCCGGGTTCTTCATTACCCCTCCGGGCAGGTCCACCGAAGCGCGTCGAATGGTTTCCGTCACCTCCTTGAGCGAGACGCCATACTGACGCAGTTTCTCCGTGGATACCTCGATTGCAATCTCGTATGGCAGCTCGTAATAGTTGTGCGCCTGCGTTACCCCAGGTATGCGGGAGAGCTCGGCATGGATGTCATCGCCCAGCCGCCTGAGGGTAAGCGGATCGGTGGGGGCATATAACGCCACCCAGATAACGCCATCATCTCCGATACGGTTTGCCGGCTGCACGTCAATCTTCTCCAGCCCTTTCGGCAGGCGCTGAATCGCTTGCACCCTTCCACGCGCCGCATTCATCACCTGATCCCTGTCGTAAGTGGGCAGGGCGGTCAGCCTGACCCTGCATTCCCCCTCGACGATTTCCGAGTTCAACCTTTTAATGCCGGGCAGATTGTAGACAGCCTCTTCGATCCGGATGCAAACGGATTCTTCGATCTCCAACGGACCCGCACCGGGATAGGTCGCCCTGATCTCGATCTGATGGGGCAGGAATCGCGGAAACACTTCCTTGTCCATCAGCAGCAGGCTGCCCGCACCCCCCAGCAGAATGAGCAACATGAGGAGGTTGGCAGCGATCGGATTGGCCGCGAACCACGCAATCGGCCCGGAGGAGGGAAGGGAAGGAGGAAAGATGCCCTTCATTAAAAAAAACTCACGGATAGACTCTTCTCTTGGCAAAGTGGCGGGCATAGCAAATGGAACGAAGAACAGCTGGGCATATAAGCTTCGCTCATAGCGCACCATCCTGTGTTGGCGCCTCCAGACCGGTCTTTTTGAGCTTCGGCCCCGGATCCACAATCTCGGCGCTTACCTTCATTCCCTCCACGGGGACCTCGATCCTCGAGATGACGAGCCTATCTCCCGCGTTCAACCCCCTTTTGGCGAGAATGCGATCGGGCTCACGCCGCAAAATTTCTACACCGCGGATATGCAGGCGGTTTTCCGCATCGACGAGTAGCACCTCCCGGGAAGCATTGACGGCTCCGGGCGGCAATACAAAGACATCGGCCTGCTCCCGCCCTTCGATCTCCGCTTTTACAAACAAGCCGGGTATGAGCGGAGGCTGGCCGGACTTGACCTTATAAGGATTCCGCACTTCGGCAACGGCGTGGAGGAGCCCGGTTTCCTCATCCAGCGCACCCTCCGTCCGGATAACGTGCCCCTCCCATCGGTGAGTTGCGCCCGCAAATTCCCCGCTCAAGACAACCCTGGGTCCCCTTTCTGCCTTGTTGTCCCTATGGTCGAGGAGAAGATCGAGGTATGCGAATTGGTCGGTCGCCAAAGGCAGGCGTATCTGGGCAACATCGGTCGCATAAAGGCGGGCCAGCTTTTCTCCAGGTTGAACGTACTGACCAAGACCGATATGCATGTTGCGCACACGCCCGGCAAATGGCGAGCGCCACTCGCACCGGCCTCGCTGCAGGCGGGCTTTTACCATGTCGGCCTGCGCTGCCTTCAGTTTTGCGCGTGCCTCCGCCAGTTGCGGCTCCCGCATGGTCAAAGGCGAGGGTGTTCCTTCCCCCAGAACCTGCCATTCCTGGCGTGCCTGTTCCGCCTGCGCCTCTTCCATCGCAACCTGGCGCTCCGCCTCGGCGATGCGCGCGTATGCCTCCGCGATCGCATGATCATAGTCGCGGGGATCGATCATCATCAGTATATCGCCCGCCTCAAAAAAACCTCCGGCCGCCAGGCTGGGATGAAGTCGAACGATCTGACCCGCTACCTCGGGGACGAGATCAATCTCGGTACGGGGCACGACTACACCTTGGGAACTAATATTCAGCTTGATCGTTTGGGGAGTTGTCTCGATCACCTGTACCGCTGGTATTCCGCTATCCGGCAATTCGGATTTCAGTGACGGGCGGTGAACAGCAATCGCCCACGAAATACTGATGCCGGCCAGCACAACAAGAACGGGGATGATGATTTTGAGCATGCCCTTGCTTGCCAGTTGTTTCAGCACGCCTCGCAAATGCTGCCTCCTAATGCCAGGTAAAGATTGATTCGATTGCTCAGAAGCTGGCGCCTGACGGAAAGATGCGCACTCTGGGCAGTGAGGGTGCTGCGGTAGCTATCCAGCAGGGTAAGAATTTCGATATACCCATGTTGATAGGAATAGACTGCCAGTTTTCGGCTTGCTTCGGTTTGCTCAACCGCACTTCTCAAGGCTTTTTCTTCCTTCCGTAGCCATTCGTCGGCTGCCAGCGCCTGCTCCACTTCCCGGAAAGCATTGAGTGCCGTGTCCTTGTACAGATTAAGGGCCTGCTCGGTCTGTGCCTTGTCAAGTTCGATCTGGCCGCGGATGCGCCCGCCCGTGAATACCGGTTGCGCCAACCCGATGAGCACGTTCCATGCGAGAGCCCTGGGATCCACCAATTCGGTCAGTGCCTGGCTGCGCATTCCTCCCGCTGCAGTCAGGGCAACTCGCGGCAGCAGTAATTTTCTCGTGCTTTGCAGACGGGAGTCGGCAGCCAGTAAACGATCATAGGCAGAGACGAGATCCGGCCGTCTTTCCAGCAATTCCGAGGGCAACCCCGCTGGCATATCGGGTGGAAGTTCAGGCAGTTCCGCAGTCGCCCTCAGCACAGCTTCCGGATAGCGCCCAAGCAGCACTTGCAGTCGGCGTGCCACGATCTGAACTTGGTTGCGCGCCTGGGTAAGCTCGGCCTCCGCGTTGGCAAGGTCGGTGAGGGCCAGGCGCACATCCAGCGCTTTCGTCAAACCCCGGGCGAAGCGCCCCCGCACCAGGTCGACAATAACGCTGCGATCCTTTACCGATCGCTCCGCCACTGCTGCTTGCAGTCTGGCTTCGGCAAGCTCAAAATAACTCTGCGCCACCCGTGCGGCCAGAGACAGGCGCGCCCCTTGAAAATCGGTTGCGGTCGCATTCGCTTCTCTTATTGCTGCCTGCTGGAAGTCGCTTATCCGTCCCCACACATCCAGCTCCCAGCTCAGGCTGAACAATGTTTCAAACACACTGAAGCGAGCTGAGCCGAATCCCTCCTCGCGGATTTGCGCATATTGGTAATCCGGGGCAAAGAGCAGTTGCGGCCATCGGCTTGCACCGTCTATGCGCGCCTGGGCCACCGCAGCTTTTACCCGCGCCGCCGCAGCCTTCAGTTGATAATTATCCGCCAGGGCGCTGTTAACCACGGCGCTCAGATTAGGGTCGCCAAAAGTTTCTACCCAGTTTTCCGGGGTGGGTTGTGGAGTCCCTTTATCCGCTGTCCATCTGGCTGGGATTGCTGCGCCTGCATCTCCAGGATTTCTCAGTGGAGATGTTTTGCAACCGCCAATTCCGGCGAGGGAAATCGAAACAATTATTATCGCAAATATTCTGGCCATTTCGGTTCAAGCCGATCCGGAAAGTGAGGATATCCACTCTATCCTTCAGAACCGGAAGTTGATCCATATTGTAAAATAGAAATTGCTATATGATAATAAGAATACTTCTCGTTATTGTTATTATATGCTTTTTGTGGAGATGCGGTAATGATTGTCGAAGAGCAGGTTGAACTGAGCGAAGTCTTCATGGCTCATCGGTCCCAGTTGCGCTGGGCGGCGCTCAAGATTCTCGGTAATCCCGAGCGGGCGGAGGATGTGGTGCAGGATGCATATCTCAAAGTATCGGAAGCAGCGGCAGTATTCCACGTCAAGCAGCCCGTCGCATACCTGTTCCAGATGGTTCGCAATCTTGCCATCGATCATCATCGGCGCATTTCATTCGAATTGAATCTTTTCGAGGGCGAAGACAACGGGCTGCATGTGCCCTCCCATATTGGCATGCCCGAAGCCACGGTCATCAGCCGCGAGCATCTGAAACTGGTTGCAAAAGCAATATCGGAACTTCCGGAGCGGACGAGGCGCGCTTTTGAACTTCATCGTCTGGAAGGGCAGACGCACCGTGCCATCGCTGCCGAACTGGCTATTTCGACTTCCCTAGTGAATATCCTGATCCACGAGGCACTAGACCACTGCCGCGCCGCTCTCCAATCCACCTAGTCTCCCACTTGATCACTGCCAGCCTGGATCACTCCTGTAGCCTGGAAGCATTTGCACAACGGTATCCGCTATACTTGTTTCGGGTAAGTTTAAAGAATCGATGGATCCGAAGATTCATCGAGGGAACATCAAGGTGAGAGCGTGGCGAATTCAGAGGACCAGGATTCGGATCAGGTGTGGCATACAGCAGTCGAGTGGGTGATACGTGAGCACGAGTCACTCAGCCCCATTGAACGGGAAGAGCTGATCGGTTGGCTAAGCATGAACCTTGCCCATAGAAAGGCCTACGATGAGGCTTCCCGCCTCTGGCTCATCACCGGTCTTGTTCCACCCTTTGAACCCCCTGCCGAGGATTGATGACGAAGAGATAATACTGTGATGGGGGGCTCCATAATGTTCTTTGCTACGTCACATCAATCCGCTGGAGTTGAATTGATATACCCCTACTACAGCCCGGAATAGACTTTAAGGCGTGGATGTGGCAAAACGAGTGCCAATATGCGGTATCTCCGAATGATTCATGCGTCTTATCAGAGGGGAGCGGGATTCATTACATCCGGCGTACAATTCGCTTTGACAATCGTAGAGGGATTTCCCGATACAATTGAATAGGGAGGGACGTTCTCTGTAACAAATGCGCCTCCTGCGATTCTGCTTCCGCGACCTATGGTTACTCCTCCGACGATGATCGCGTGAGGCCCGATCCAGACTTCATCCTCAATCACTGGGTGTTCAGTTTGACTATTTCCGTCAGGGGAAATGCGATCACCCAAGGGTAACCCCGTGAAAAAGGGTTACGTTATTCCCAATCTTTGCCCCTGGATTCACAACCAGCCCCAACCGTGTGTGATGGCTATACCGGCACCCACCTTGTTCCGCCAGGAAAAGTCTGCAGCCGCCAAATGCGTCGACAAACGATGCATAAATTTCAAGGGGATGAGCGCAAGACGTAGGAGGCCCGGTTCTGCTGCTGCCCCCTGGCACAGTCTCATCGTTACGACTACCCGAAACGTTCTGTGACCCTACCCCAATAAACTGTACCGGCGCATTCAACCGGTCAGTGCAACGCTTCATTCAGTACTTGGGCGGGTGTTCTAAAATCCAAGGTTTTCCTCGGGCGAGAGTTTGGTTTTTCGGCGACCTCATTCAGTTGACACTGTGTGTATGGCGCCAAACTCGTTCCTTTTGGAAAGTATTGTCTTAGCAGGCCATTGGTATTCTCATTGGTTCCCCTTTGCCATGGGCTGCTCGGATCGCAGAAATAGACGGCCATATTGGTGGCCATGGTAAATCGCTTGTGTGCGGCAAGTTCCTGGCCTCTATCCCATGTCAGGCTCTTACGCAGTTGCTCAGGAAGCATGCGCATCTGGGTTATCAAGGACTGAACAACACTTTCAGCGCGCTTGTCCTGCACTTTGCAAAGCACGGTGAATCTGGAGTATCTCTCGACCATCGTAGCAATGCCACTATTACTCGAGCCTATAAGCAGGTCTCCTTCCCAATGCCCCGGCAGGGCCCTGTCTTCCACCTGTGCAGGGCGCTCTCGAATAGAAATCGCATCGGTAATGTGTCCTCTGCCTGCAACCCGGTGGGACTTGGCGTGACGAAACATTCTTTTGGTGCGCAAGTGCTTCTTCAGTTCCTGGCGTAGTACGCCACGAGTTTGAATGAACAGGGATTTGTAGATCGTCTCATGCGATACACACATCGCTTTTCCGTCAGAAGAGTGTCGCTTGAGCCATCCGGTTATCTGTTCTGGCGACCAATCAGCCTCCAGCAGTGCTGTTACCACGCCTCTTAGCTCCTCATCCTGGGAAAGCAATGTGGGCTTGGGGCGTCGACTGCGCTTGAGAAAAGCTTTCTCGGCATGGCATGCCCGATATTTTTCAGGTCCGCCATTGCGGGCAATTTCTCTTGATATCGTAGAGGCAGCCCGACCAAGTTCCTGGCTAATCCTGCGCAGGCTTTTGCAACTAGCCAATCCACGAGAAATCATTTCACGTTCCTTCAGCGACAGGCAACCAGATCGACGAGATCGTTGCCTCGGCTTTATGCCTCCATGGTAGAGAAGATACGAATATACCGTCGCAGGCGGCTTTGCAATATCTCTAGCAATTACACTCATAGCAACCCCTTGCTGCCATAACCGCCAAATACACGCTTTGCGTTCATCAGTCATGCCACCATATACGCTAGCCATTGCACACCTCTACAAATCAAGAATCAATAGGTGTTGCACTGACCGGTTGAATGCGCCGGTACTGATTCTGGGGTAGGGTCATTAAGAATCGGACTCTACTACGTCATGAAGCTAATAGGAGGGGCAGGTCATGCGATACTAATCCTTATTCGCGTTTCTTTTCAACTATTCTGTAACCAGGATGCGGCAAAGCAGGAGAAATGTATCGAGAGTTCGACACGGAGAAAATCAGATATCAAACAGAACTCTAGAGGCTCGCGAAGGGGATCTAACGCTCATTAGAGCAAGGCATCGCGATCCATCATAATAGAAATGGGTATAAAACTCATTATTATCGAAGATATAGCTTAATGCCTGAGCTATCCGGGATTAAAAAGTCACAAAAAATTTTCGCTATCAAGCTATCTCTTCGATCTCTCTGATCAAAAACCGGTCAGCTATCAGTCGTTTTCCTAAATTCTTCGAATCCTTATTCGTCTAGCTAATCAAGGTTCCAAATAAGATTAAGACGCATTTCCAATCTGTGGAATTCGTCCATGGAATCTGGAACGCATCTGTTTACAGACATAAGGGGAACAAGCATGACAAGTTGCTTCGACCGCGAAGACGGGACATTTCGCGTGCTGGTCAATCATGAAGAGCAGTACTCCATCTGGCCGGAGTGGAAAGCCATTCCGGGAGGATGGCGGGACACCGGAGTGCTGGGAGACAAGAAAACCTGCCTGGAACATGTAGAGAAAGTCTGGACGGATATGCGCCCCCTCAGCCTGCGGCGCTTCATGGACGAACAATGTCCCGCTGAAGCCAGGTGATGTCCCCGATCCTGACACTTTTCGCGCTGCCATGCGCAGGCGCGAGCTCGGTCATGTATCTGCGCTGGCGGCGCAGATTGCCTTCCTGGGTGCAAGTGGAACCGGTCGAGCTGCCGGGTCGTGGAGGCCGCCTGGATGAAATGTTCGCGAAAAGCTTCCCTTCACTGGTCGAGCGCCTAACGGATGAGATCGAGGCGTGCCCGCCCCGTCGATACGCATTCTTCGGGCACAGCATGGGAGCGCTGCTCGCTTTCGGAATTGCCCATTCCTTGCGCAAGAGAGAAAGACCCTTGCCTCTTGCCCTGTTTGTGTCGGGCTGTGCCGCACCCTCCCGGCAGGACTGGCGGCGTTATGCGGACAAGAATGCCGACGCGTCGCTCATTGCTGATCTGCGCAAGCAGAAAGGGACACCGGAAGAGGTGTTCGAGAGCCCGGAGTTGTTGTCCCTGACGCTCAGCCTGCTGCGTGCGGACTACCGCATCTGCGCGAGCTTTCGCCACACGCAATCCTTGCCTTTGCCGCTGCCGATTCATGTTTTTGGGGGCCGGGGCGATGAAATTCATGAGTCGAAACTGGAAGCATGGCAATCCGAAACTACAGAAGAGTTGTCACTGGATCTGTTTGAAGGAGGGCATTTCTTTCTCCGTCAGCACGAAGAGGCCTTTCTTCCCGTGCTCGTCCAGAGAATGGCTCTATACCGTCCAGAGGTATATCAGGAAGCACATCGAGAACCTGCTGATATGTCCCTATGTATTCCATAAGGTATCCACTAAGGTCTCCCATAAGGCGCTTGCCGCTGTCCGAGCGCATTCCGGATGGCATGGAAGTGTGGTTGCTCGAGCTTGATGTTGGGCTCTCGGTGCCGGATGCCGAACTGGCGTTGTTATCTGCAGAAGAGCGTGCGCATGCGCAACGGTTTCGGCGGCAAGAAGACCGTGTGCGGTCCGTCGCAACCCGTGCCGCGCTGCGGCGACTTGTCGGAGCGCGGTTGATGTTGCCGCCCGACCAGCTGCGCTTCGTGGTCAATCCATATGGCAAGCCGCGGCTGGAAGGTGAGCCAGAGATCGAGTTCAATGTTTCTCATGCCGGTTGTTGCGCCCTGATTGCTCTTTCGACCAGCGGACCGGTCGGCGTCGATATCGAATGCGAAGAGCGCGTCCTCAATGCTAAAAACCTCGAGGAGCTCGCGGCCTACGTCTTTTCTCCATTGGAGCGCCACCTTGCGTTGCAGACCTCCAAAGATTTCATCCAGCACTGGGTAGCGAAGGAATCCGTGCTGAAAGCCTTGGGATTGGGCATCTCCGAACACCTGCAATCCGTGTCCATTCTGCCCCGGGACGACGAGGCTTACCAGATTGCGCATGATTCCCCGGAGTGGCCGGAAATACAAGCCTGGCGCCTTCCGGTATCCGATGGCTATGCAGCGGCTCTCGCATTCCAGACTCATGACCGGGCTTCAACCCAAGGGAAAAGCCGGGAAGTGTCTCGACAGACATCCTGGCTTCCCCTGTCAAGCCTGGAGCCCTGCCAAGATCGGGGTGCATCTCCGCAGGCTTGCGATCATTCCGTTCGCCAGATAGATCACGCCTGAAAAGGTTTCAAAGTCAGTCCACTGAAAGGTTTCACTATGACGCCAAGGTCAATTTTTCACCGCATTTACCCCCAAAACCTGGTGACGCATCTCCGTAATCTCGCGTTGGCACGTCCCACAGACCTCGCCTTGACGGTAATGGGCCAGGAAGGCGAGGGAGCCGTGGAAAAAGCATTCGACTATAGAACATTGGATCAACATGTTCGTGCACTCGCAGCCATTTTGCAGGACCGTTTTTCGGCAGGCGAACGCGCCCTGTTGCTCATGGAAAATGATGAGCATTACGTAATCGGCTTCTTCGCCTGTCTTTATGCAGGCCTCATCGCTGTGCCCGTTTTTCCGCCGGAGATGGTGCGAGAACGGCATCTGGCACGCCTGCTCGCCATTGCAGCCGATGCTGAGGCACGCTGCATATTGACCACGAGCGAAATTATGCCCTTGATTGCTCGTGCCGCGGTGGAACAGTTTTCTTATGCGATCGTGCTGACTGTGGACACGGTGAAATGCGATAACGCCTCCGCATGGCGTGAATGTTCTCCCGCAGAGGGAGATATCGCGTTTTTGCAATATACCTCGGGGTCTACATCTACGCCCAAAGGGGTGATGGTGAGCCACGGCAGCCTGATGACAAATACGAGAGTGTTCGAGGAGGGCATGTCGATCAATGCAAACGACATATTCGTGAGCTGGTTGCCGCTGTATCACGATATGGGTCTGATCGGCGGCTTGCTGCAACCCATCCATCGGGGCATTCCTGTCGTGCTGATGACGCCCCGATTTTTTATCGAACGACCGGTACGATGGTTGAAAGCCATTTCGCACTACCGTGCGACGGTGAGTGGCGCGCCCAATTTTGCGTTTCAACTCTGTGCGGACCGGGTAAGCGATGCTCAGCTACAAGAGCTCGATTTGTCGAGCTGGCGTGTCGCCTTTTCGGGTGCCGAACCGGTACGCCGGGAAACGATGAAAGCATTTATCGAACGCTTCGCACCGGCAGGATTTCCACCTGGCACAATTTATCCCTGTTACGGCCTGGCCGAAGCAACGCTTTTTGTCACCGGTGGGACGCGTGGAGACGGCATGGAGGCACATTGCTTCTCTACCCAGCTGCTCGCGCAAGGCAAGGTCGAAGTGGCGGAGCAGGGAACCTCTCTGGTAGCTTGCGGTGTGCCGGCTTCCGGTCATACGGTGAGGGTTGTAGATCCGGAAACAGGTGTCCAATTGCCCGATGGTACGATCGGAGAGATCTGGACGGATGGTGCCAGTCTGGCTTGCGGCTACTGGCGAAAACCAGAGGAGACAGCCGAAACTTTTGTTTCCCGCGAGGGGGGACGTTGGCTCCGCACCGGAGACCTTGGCTTCATACATGATGGACAGTTATACATTGCAGGAAGGCGCAAGGATCTCATCATCATAAGGGGGCAGAACGTCTACCCGCAGGACCTCGAGCAAGTGATCGAGGATGAAGTGGAGGCCGCCCGGAAGGGAAGGGTGGCCGCGTTTTCGGTAGAAACCGAAAACGGGGAAGGAATCGGCATGGCCGTGGAGATATCCCGCGGCATGCAGAAGCTTATCGCCGTTGAAACTCTGGTGCAGGCGTTGAGTGAGGCCGTGAGCGGAAGCTGCCATGAGCCGCTCTCGGTGGTGGTACTACTGAATCCGGGAGGATTGCCCAAGACTTCCAGCGGAAAATTGCAGCGCGCAGCCTGCCGCCAAGGCTGGCGCGAGCGCACCCTGGACGCATATGCCGTCTATGAGTTTGGCAATTTCGTGCTGGGCGGCAGCGTTCGGCCCGTACTCACGCTGACGGATGACGTCGAAATTTCGCTCGCGGGCCTCTGGGAAACCGTGTTGAATCGCCGTGGGTTGGGGCGCGAGGATCATTTTTTTGCCAGCGGCGGAAGCTCACTCTCGGCAGTTCAGGCTGTGGCGCGTATTGCTGAGCATTGGCAGATCGATTTCACGCTCCGCAGCCTGTTCGAGAATCCAAAGTTGCGCGAGTGCGCAGAGGAAATCAAGCGCGTACTGTCGGTTGGCACTCCCAGACGCACTGCCAGCATCCGCATTCTTTCCACCGCAAGGAGGATTGGAGCAGCCGATGCGGCACCGCTCTCCTTTGGTCAACAGCGTCTCTGGTTCCTTTGGCAACTGGACCGGACATCCACCGCCTATCACATCAAGCAGGCGTTGCGATTGTCAGGCTCCCTGGATGCCCAGGCGTTGCAGGCCAGCCTTGATGGGCTGGCCGCGCGCCACGAATCCTTGCGTACCGTTTTCCGGACAGGAGCGGAAGGTTCCGCGGAGCAGGTGATCCAACCGGCAGTGCGGTTGCATATTCCACACATCCATCTGGACGACACTCCCGCCTTTGTGCGTGAAGCGTATGCGAAAGAGGAGGCCGACCGGATCATTTCGGATCCCTTCGATCTGACACAGGGCCCGTTGCTGCGAGTAGTCCTGATCCGGCTGACGCAGGATGAGCACATCCTGGTTATGGCCATGCATCACATCATCTCCGATGGTGCCTCGATGCAGGTGTTGCTTGACGAGCTCGCCATCGGGTATATGGCTCATGCCCAAGGGCAGTTGCCGCAGTTCGACCCGTTACCCATCCGCTACGCGGACTATGCCGAGTGGCAGCGCAACTGGCTGGAAGCAGGCGAGAAAGACAGGCAACTGGCCTACTGGCGTGATTGCCTGGGCACCGAACATCCGGTATTGGAATTGCCGGCCGATCATCCGCGGCGGCCTGTGGCAAATTATCAGGCGGCACATCATTCTTTCGACCTGCCGCCGGATGTGCTGAGCAGGCTGCGAAGCCTTGCCCAACGCCCGGATAACCGCAGTGCGACCCTTTTCATGGCGCTGATGGCGGGTTTTCAAGCTTTGCTCTATCGCCTCACGGGACAAAAGGATATTCGTGTCGGCGTGCCGGTCGCCAATCGCAACCGGACTGAAACCAGAGGCATCGTCGGTTTTTTCGTGAATACCCAGGTACTGCGCGGGAAGATCGACAGCCGCATGGCTTTGTCAACCCTGCTCGCGCAGGTCAGGGAGGCGGCAATCGACGCCCAGGCACACCAGGATTTGCCCTTCGAGCAGTTGGTTGAGGCATTGCAGCCGGAGAGAAGCCTGAGCCGGACGCCGCTGTTCCAGGTGACCCTTAATCATCTGGTAAGCGACCGACGCAAGCTCGATCAAATCAAGGAGCTGAAGATCGTTGACTATCCGTTGGGCGAGCAGGCTGCACAGTTCGAGCTGACGCTGGAAACGATCGAATCACCCGATGGAAACGTGCGTGCAAGCTTCATCTATGCGTCAGAGCTCTTCGATATCCGCACGATCGAGCGCCTCGGACGCCAGTATGTGGCTCTGTTGCGGGCACTGGCCGGGCAGCCGGAAATAACCATCGGCGATGTGCCTCTGTTGAGCGAGAGCGATATGGCGCAGCTCGGAGCATGGGGAGCATGGGGGGCGAATGCTGGAGCGCACCTTTCAGGTAGCGCGGTGTTCGATCGATCTGCTCATCCAGCCGCCCATGAAGCTGCCCGTCATGCGGCCCATGAACCTGTACATCGGCGCATAGAGCGCCAGGCGGAAGAACGCCCGAACGTCTGCGCCCTGATTTTCAACGATACCGAAATAACCTACCAGGAGCTGAACTGTCGCTCAAACCGGCTCGCACACCATTTAATCGCTCTGGGAGTCAAAGCGGAAGTAAAGGTTGGCATTACGGTAGAACGTTCCATCGAGATGATCGTCGGCCTGCTGGGCATTCTCAAGGCAGGAGGAGCATATGTACCGCTCGATCCCGACTATCCGCGCGAACGCCTCGACTATCTGGTTGAGGATAGCGGCATCCGGTTGCTGTTGACGCAATCCCCTCTCAGGAACCGTATCCCCGATTCGGAAAAGCTTTCGGTGCTGGAACTGGATAGCGTCGACGTGAAGGGGGTAGCAGAGACCAACCCGGAGATTGCGTTACATCCCGACAATCTCGCTTATGTCATCTATACATCCGGATCGACCGGCAGACCGAAAGGAGTAGGAGTAAGCCATGGTCCCCTGGCAATGCATCTGGCAGCGATCAGGGAAATCTACGACGTACGTCCTGGCGATCGCGAACTCATGTTTTTCTCGATGAATTTCGATGCGGCTGCGGAACAGTGGATCACGCCCTTGTGCGAAGGTGGGACGCTTGTCCTTTCATCGACACGGGATCTTGCTGGCGACGGTTTCGTCGATCAGATCGGAAAGCACAGCATCACCACGCTGCACTTGCCGCCCGCTTATCTACGGATGCTGCTTCCCTTGATGCAGGACGGTGCCCCGTCGGTACGCACTTGCATAGCCGGCGGCGAAGCATGGTTTGCAGCCGACCTGGCCGCAACGCAGGCGGCTCTTCCGCAAGCCCGGCTGGTCAACGCGTACGGGCCTACCGAAACGGTCATCACTCCAGCCGCCTGGGTAGCCCATGCGTCTGAAACCGCTGAGGTTCGTATTCTCCACGAGTTCGCGCCCATCGGCCGTGCCGTTGGAGATCGCAAGTTGTACGTACTCGATGAGGACTTGAATATCATGCCTCCCGGCTGTGCCGGAGAACTCTATATCGGTGGGACAGGACTTGCCCGCGGATACCTTGATCGTCCCGGTCTCACCGCAGACCGCTTCGTTGCCGATCCTTTCGCACCGGATGGGAGCCGCCTTTACCGCACGGGGGATCGCGTGCGCTGGCGCAATGAGGACAATGGCGGCCAACTCGAATACTTGGGCCGACTCGATCACCAGGTCAAGCTTCGCGGCTTTCGGGTTGAACTGGGCGAAATCGAGGGGCAGTTGCTGGCCCAGCCCGGAGTTCGCGAGGCGGCGGTAGTGGCAAAGGAAAGCCGCAATGGAACGCGTCTCATCGCCTACGTCGCCGCGCATCACGGCGTAACACTCAATGCATCCATGCTCAAGACTGCCCTGGCTGCTGTGCTTCCGGATTACATGCTGCCTGGTTCGTTTGTGCTGCTCGATAGTCTGCCGCTCAACCCCAATGGCAAGGTCGATCGCCAGGCGTTGCCCTTGCCCCTGGCGGAGCAGATCGATGAGGCGGCCTATCAGACGCCCGTCAATGCCGTGGAAACGATGATTTCGGAGATCTGGGCGGAAGTCCTGGAGCTACCCCGAGTGGGGCTGCACAACAATTTTTTCGATCTGGGCGGGCATTCGCTGCTGCTCATCAAGGTGCAATGCAAACTGGAAGAGCGGTTGAAAACACGCATCGCCATCATCGATCTTTTCAGATATACCACCGTCGCGAGCCTGGCCAAATTTCTCGGCCAGGAGGACAGGCAGGCGGATAAGGGGCGTCTGCCCTTGCAGCGCCATCAGGAACGGGCGCAGCGGCAGAGAGCGACGTTCATACAACGCAGGCAGAGAGCAGGGAGGACGCATTAATGGATCATACGGAAGAGTTTTCGGAAAGAGACGATATCGATATCGCGATTATCGGTATGGCGGGCCGGTTTCCAGGCGCGGATAACGTGGATACTTTCTGGCGCAATCTGCAGGATGGAGTCGAGTCCGTTACTTTCTTTACCGACGAGGAACTCCTGGCGCGAGGGATTTCGCGCAAGACTCTGGAAGATCCGCACTATATCAAGGCGGGCGCCGAACTGCCCGGCGTCGATCTTTTCGATGCCTCTTTCTTTGGTTATACCCCGCGCGAGGCAGCGGAAACGGACCCGCAGCACCGGCTGTTCCTGGAGGTGGCCTGGCAGGCGCTGGAAGATGCCGGCTATGACGCCTCGAACTGCAGGGTCCCGGTCGGGGTTTATGCCGGCTGCGGGGTTAACACCTACCTGCTGCTGAATCTGTTTTCCAGCGGTCGATTTTCGGATATGCACGACATTTCTTCGCTGCAAGGGTTGATGAATGGAAACAACAAGGACTCCATGACGACGACCGTCTCCTACAAGCTCAATCTGCGCGGACCGGGGATTACCGTGCAGACAGCCTGTTCCACTTCACTCGCGGCCGTGCATGTCGCTTGCCGTGGCCTGCTCAATCACGAGGCGGACATGGCAATGGCTGGGGGTGTCTGGGTCAATCTGTTGCACGAAGGCGGTTATCGCTACCAGCCTGGAGCGATTCTGTCGCCGGATGGCCACTGCCGCGCGTTTGATACAAATGCGGCGGGCACGGTGATCGGGAGCGGGGTGGGGATCGTCGTGCTCAAGCGGCTGGCGGACGCCCTCGCCGATGGCGATACGATTCATGCCGTAATCAAAGGGTCCGCAATCAACAACGATGGTTCGGCCAAGGTGGGCTACACTGCACCGAGCGTGGAAGGCCAGGCGGAAGTGATTCTGGCTGCCCAAGCCATCGCCGGCGTGGATGCCGACACGATCAGCTACGTGGAGACGCATGGCACGGGAACAACGATCGGCGATCCGATCGAGATCGCGGCGCTCACGCAAGCCTTCCGCGAAAGCACGGACAAGCGCGGATTCTGCGCCATCGGATCGGTCAAGACGAATGTAGGTCACCTGGATGCAGCAGCAGGCGTCGCCGGCCTGATCAAAACCGTCCTGGCAATGAAGCACCGAACCCTTCCGCCCAGCCTGAATTTCGAGCAGCCCAATCCACAAATCGATTTTTCCTCGAGTCCTTTTTACGTCAACACGGAGAGCAGGCATTGGTCGAATGAATCGGCCCCACGGCGCGCCGGAGTGAGTTCCTTCGGCATCGGGGGGACCAATGTGCACGTCGTGCTCGAGGAAGCTCCGCCCGTAGAGCCCGTGAGTTCCTCACGCGCCTGTCAGTTGCTCACACTCTCGGCGCGCACGCGCACGGCGCTGGATGCGATGATTGCCGGATTGCACGAGCATCTGCGCGCACATCCCGGTTTACCCCTTGCCGATGCCGCTTATACCCTTCAAACGGGAAGAAAAGGTTTTGCCTGCCGCGCAGTAGTGCTGTGCCATGACAGGAATGAAGCGCTCGGCGTTTTGGAAAGGAAGCCTGCGGACCGCTTTGTTACCGGACAAGTGGCATCGGAAAATCGCCCCATAGTCTTTCTTTTCCCCGGTCAGGGTGCCCAGCATATCGATATGGCGTGGGAGCTTTACCACGGAGAGGCGGTTTTTCGGCGGGAATTCGATCGCTGCGTCGAATTGCTGCAACCCCACCTGAATTTCGACTTGCGCACCGCCTTATATCCTAACCTTGACCCTAACCTTGAAGGTGGGGATGAGGCGCGGAAGAAGGAGTTGTCCGCGCGCCTCGAACAGACGGAAGTTACCCAGCCCGCACTCTTTGCCGTCGAATATGCTCTTGCACAGCTATGGATGTCCTGGGGCATCCAACCGGCGGCAATGATCGGTCACAGTGTAGGCGAATACGTCGCGGCATGTCTTGCGGGCATATTTTCGCTCAAAGACGCGCTACGCCTGGTTGCCTTGCGCGGACGCTTGCTTCAGCAGACGGAGACGGGCGCCATGCTCGCGGTCATGCTGCCCGAGGCGGAAATCACGCCTTACCTGTCGGAAAGCTGCGATCTCGCCGCTGTCAACGGGCCTGAATTGTGCGTTCTTTCAGGCCCGGTCGCCGCCATTGAAGCGTTGGAAACCGATCTGCGTAATAAAGGTGTCGAGGCGCGACGCCTTCATGTTTCCCATGCATTTCACTCCGCACAGGTCGAGCCGATGTTGCCGGCTTTCATGGAGCTGATTTCGGCCATGGAGTTGCACCCCCCGCAGATTCCCTTTCTTTCCAATCTCAGCGGCGACTGGATTACTTCGCAGGAAGCCACTGATCCCGGGTATTGGAGACAGCACGTGCGCGGGACGGTACGCTTCGATGATGGACTGCGCGAGCTGTTGGGCAATCCCAATCGAATCCTGCTGGAGGTGGGACCGGGCGAAACATTGACTACCCTTGCGCGGCGTCACTCCGAAGCAAAACCGGAACACCTCATCCTTTCATCCTTGCCCCATCCTGGCAGAGCAAACCAATCTCAAGCACATTTTTATCTTTGCCTGGGACGATTGTGGCTTGCCGGGGTCGATATCGATTGGAGGAGTTTTTACGCTGACGAGCGCCGCCGCCGCGTCTCCTTGCCGACTTACCCATTCGAACGCCAGTCATACTGGATCAAGCCCGGAAACCAAAAGACTGCGAAGACTGCAAAGGCAGTGGGGGAAGAAGACAGGCCCAGGCTCATGGCTGGCCTTGAGCCAGGTGCACGCCGGCAGGTGAGGGATAATGCCGGGCCGGTAGTTCGACCGCTCGATGAATGGTTTTACACCCCTTCGTGGCGCCGCTCGGACAGCATTGAACAAGAGAGCATCCTCCTGGATCAGGGAAGATCATTCATCCTCTTCGCAGATGATCATCCCTTCGGGGTGGCCCTGACAGGGCATTTGCTTACGCTGGGAATAAAGCCAATCGTTGTCTCCGCGGGCCCGGCCTTTTACCGTCAGGACAAGGACCACTATGTTGTCCGTCCGGGCGAACGTCAGGATTACGATCTTCTGTTGCGCAACATCGACGAGGATGGCAGGACCCTCGGCCATATCTTTCACTTGTGGAGCCTGACCGGAAATGGCGGCGGGCGCATTTATAGGGAAAGCCAGGTCGAAAATCAAGTGGAAATCGAGGCCAGGAATTTCTTCAGTCTGTTTTATCTCGCCCAGGCGCTGGAGAGTGCCAAACAGGTGATCCCGAGCGAGGCGAAGGTCGAAATCATGGTCATCACCGACCAGTTCGAGGATGTCACCGGCAGCGAATCCCTTCGCCCGGAAAAAGCACTGCTGCTTGGACCCTGCAAGGTCATTCCCCAGGAATACGCCTACCTGAGCTGCCGGCTGGTTGATATCGAGTTGCCTGCAGGCGACGGTACTGCAAAAAACCGGCTTGTGCATCAGATAGTGGCCGAGTCTCAGGCTGAGCCGGTTTCCTCAATGGTCGCCTACCGGGGACCCCACCGCTGGATTCAGACTTTCGAACCCATTCAATGTGGGAAACCGGGGAAAGCGCACCTGCGCCTTCGAAATGGCGGCGTCTATCTGATTACCGGTGGCCTCGGCGGCATCGGCCTGACGCTGGCCGAGCATCTGACGCGCAACTATCGCGCAAAGCTGGTGCTGATGGGACGCTCCCTGCTTCCAGCCCGCGAGCAGTGGTCCAATGTCATTTCAGCAGCGGAAAAAGCAGACCGCACGCGCAGCAAGATCGAGAAAGTCATGCACCTGGAGGCGTTGGGCGCGGAAGTGCTGGTATTGCAGGCCGACGTTGCGATCCAGGCGGAGTTGAAGACGGCGGTGACACAGGCCTATGAGCACTTCGGTGCTATTCACGGCGTGATTCATTCCGCGGGAGAGGTCGGTACCGATCTCATTTCGGTGAAAAACGGGGGGGAGGTGGCGAAAGTGTTTGCCCCCAAGGTACAGGGAACGCAGGCATTGCAGGCTGTATTCAGGGATGCCTCCCTGGATTTCATGCTGCTGTGCTCATCGCTGGCAGCCATTGCGGGTGGCCTCAGCAAGGTCGATTACTGTGCCGCCAATGCCTACCTCGATGCTGTCGCCCGCGGGGCTACCCGTTCCGCCCATAGCGGCTTCACATTTCCCGTCATATCCGTTAACTGGGATGGCTGGCGGGACGTGGGGATGGCGGCCAACATGGCAATGCCCGAGGGGATGGGAATTTCACCCAGGGAAGGCGCTGAGGCTTTCGAGCACATCGTCAATAACGTGGTCAGGCCCCAGGTGATCGTCTCCACCCTTGACTTGCACGCCCGCCTCAATCAGACGCAGGAGGATCTGGTAACCCTCGTCGGAGAGCCTTTCGCGCTGGCGGAGAACGGGCAGCATGAGCAGGGGGGCCAGCCGCACTATCCGCGACCTGCCCTGGACACGGCCTTTGTCGCTCCAGAGAGCGATCTGGAGAAGAGCATTGCAGAGATCTGGCAGAGCTTGCTTGGAATGGATGCCGTCGGTATTCATGACAATCTGTTTGAATTGGGGGGGGATTCGTTGCTGGGTATTCAACTGCTTTCGAGAGTGCGGGCAGTTTTCGGAATCGACATGCGTCCTGCAGATTTTTTCCGGTCCCCCACCGTTGCAGGTCTCGCCGAGCTGGTAGAAACGAAATTACTGGACGAGATCGAGTGCCTATGATTTCCCGCCCCTTTGATGTGAAGCCATTCCATCTCCCGATGTTCCATCATTTTTATCCGCACCATCATGCATAGCAGCAGTCTAGTTCAAAGACGCGCCCGCCTGACCCCCGAGCAACGGGAGAGGCTGGCGCAGCGGCTGGCCGGAGCTCATGCTCCAGCACTTCAATCGAATATCCCTTGCCGCAATGCTTCCGCGCGGGTGCCGCTCTCATACGCACAGGAGCGTCACTGGTTTTTATGGCAATTGGAGCCGTTGAGCACGGCTTATCATTTGAGCGGGGGATTGCGGCTGACGGGCAGGGTGGATATTGAAGCGCTGCGTTGGAGCTTTGCGGCGCTGGGCAGGCGGCATGAGTCGTTGCGTACGATATTCAGGGTCAATTCGGAAGGGTTGCCGGAGCAGATCATCGAAGACGAGCCGCGGCTTGAAATTCCGCTGACCGACTTTTCCGGACTGCCGCTGGAACAAGCCAGAGCGCAAGCCGGTGAAGAAGCGGGCCGGATAGCCGGCACGCCCTTTGATCTGACGCAAGGCCCGCTGCTTCGGGTTGCCCTCATCCGCATTGCAGCGGAAGAACATCTTCTCGTGGTGGTGATGCACCACATCATCTCGGACGCCTGGTCCAACCGCATTGTCATTGACGAATTTGCCGCCCACTATCGGGCACGGGTGCAGCAGGAGCAGGAGGGGGAGAAACAGGGGCAGGAACCCTCCCTGCCGGCCCTGCCGATCCAGTATGCCGATTACGCGATATGGCAGCGCAACTGGCTGGAAGCGGGAGAAAAAGAGCGCCAGCTGGCCTACTGGCGCAGCCAGTTGGGGGAAGAGCACCCGGTATTGCAATTGCCCACCGATCACCCCCGATCTTCCAGGGCCAGTTACCGTGCGGCGCGCCACACCTTCACATTACCTGCGGGTCTGGTTACACGCTTGCAGCGTCAGGCGCAAAGCCAGGGAGCGACCCTGTTCATGGCGCTGCTCTCGGGCTTTCAAGGCCTGCTCTATCGCTATACCGGCCAGCGGGATATCCGCGTGGGCGTGCCGATTGCCAACCGGCATCGGGCTGAAATAGAAAACATCGTCGGCTTCTTCGTCAATACCCAGGTATTGCGCACCCTCATGGATGGGCGCATGTCCCTGCATACGTTGCTCGATCAGACGCGGGAAGCAGCGCTGGGTGCCCAGACCCACCAGGATTTGCCGTTCGAGCGACTGGTTGAAGCCCTGCAACCCGAACGCAACCTGAATCAGAATCCTCTGTTTCAGGTCATGTACAACCACCTGCGCGAAGACTACCGGGCACTCGAGCAATTGCCCGGGCTCAAGGTGGAAAATCACGAGCTGAGCGAGCAGGCGGCGCAGTTCGAACTGACCCTGGATACGGTCGAGCAGCCCGATGGCAGGCTGGAAGCCACCTTCACCTATGCCGCCGAGCTGTTTGAACCTGCCACCATTGGGCGGCTTGGCAACCATTATCTGCTTCTTCTGGAGCAACTGGCCGAGCATCCGCAGCAGAACCTTGGCGACATCGACATCCTCAGTGAAGCCGAGCGGGCGCAGCTCAAGGCCTGGGGGATCAACGAGCAGCGCTACGCCAATACCGAGCCCGTGCACAGGCTGATCGAGCGGCAGGTTGAAGTCCAGCCGGAAGCGATTGCCCTGATCTTTGGCGATGTCGAATTGAGCTACGGCGAGCTGAACCGAAGGGCGAACCGCCTGGCGCACCGTTTGATCAGGCTTGGGGTTGGGCCGGAGGTCAAGGTGGGCATTGCGGTGGAGCGCTCGATCGACATGGTGGTGGGGTTGCTTGCCACCCTGAAGGCGGGCGGAGCATATGTGCCGCTTGATCCGGAATATCCGCAGGAGCGGCTGGCCTACATGGTGGCAGACAGTGGCATCGGGCTGTTGCTGACGCAAAGCCGGGTTCGATCCGCCATTCCCCATTCCGACCAATGCGTGGTACTGGAGCTGGACAGGCTCGATCTCGAGGAGGAATCCGGCAGCAACCCGCAAGTCGCCCTGCATGGATACAACCTTGCCTACATCATCTATACCTCAGGCTCCACAGGTAAACCAAAGGGCGTAAGTGTAGCGCATCATGCGCTGGTTGAGCATGCACAGGTAGCGGTAGGCTTCTTCGGTCTTGGTTCCACAGACCGGATGTTGCAATTTTCCACCATCAACTTCGATGGGTTTATCGAACAGCTTTTCCCCCCCTTGTGCGCGGGAGCCGCCGTTGTCTTGCGCGGCCCGGCGCTGTGGGACAGCGAGACTTTCTATCGCGAGCTGATCGAAAAGCGCATCACGGTTGCCGATCTTACCACCGCCTACTGGTTCATGCTGGTGCAGGATTTTGCCAG
Source organism: Nitrosospira multiformis ATCC 25196 (assembly GCF_000196355.1). Lineage (NCBI taxonomy): Bacteria > Pseudomonadati > Pseudomonadota > Betaproteobacteria > Nitrosomonadales > Nitrosomonadaceae > Nitrosospira > Nitrosospira multiformis. The sequence goes on along the minus strand of NC_007614.1, from coordinate 2,103,154 downwards.
AGGGGGTCCACGCGACTACGGGTTGTTACGCCAGGTTCATGCGGGCGGTGAGGCCATGTCGCCTGAAGGACTCAAAGCCTGGAGCGAGGCGGGATTCGACGGTGTGACCCTGCTGAATACCTACGGTCCGACCGAAGCCGCTGTGACCGCGACCGTATGGAATTGCAGCGATTATTCGCAGGGTAACGAAATATCCTCCCAAGTGTCCATTGTCCCTATTGTGTCGATTGGCAGTCCGCTTGCCGCCCGTCATATCTATCTGCTGGACGCCAACCTGACTCCTGTTTCCCCTGGAATTCCCGGTGAGCTGTGCATAGGAGGGGAATTGCTCGCTCGCGGCTATCTCAACCGTGGAGGATTGACGGCGGAGCGTTTCATAGCCGATCCCTTCGATGGAGGAGGCGGACGACTCTACCGCACGGGAGATCTGGCAAGATGGCGCTCGGACGGGCAGATCGAATATCTGGGGCGGCTGGATCATCAGGTCAAGATACGGGGATTCCGCATCGAGCTGGGCGAAATCGAAATGCAACTGCTGGCGCAACCGGAAGTCAGGGAAGCGGTGGTGGTTGCCAGGGAAAGTGCCCGCGGCTCCAATCCTGCGGGAGGAGCAAGACTCGTTGCCTATGTTTCCTTGCATGCGGAAGCGGAGATGGAAGTTGGGCGACTGCGTGAAGCGTTGGGCAAGGTTTTGCCAGACTACATGCTGCCCTCAATGATTGTGGTGCTGGAGAGTCTGCCGCTCAATCCGAGCGGCAAGGTAGACCGCAAGGCCTTGCCCGAGCCGGAGTTTACCCATACGGAGCATTATGAGGCGCCGCGGGGGGAAGCGGAAGAGGTGCTGGCAGGTATCTGGGCGCAGGTGCTGGGTGTGGCGCAGGTGGGACGGCATGACAACTTCTTTGAACTGGGGGGACATTCGCTCGCTATCCTCCAGGTTCAGCAGAAACTGCAACAAGCCCTATCCATTTCGTTGCCTTTGCGGCTGCATTTCGAGAATCCCCTGCTGAAGGATATTGCTTCTGCCATCCAGGAAAAACGGTCCCGGGCATCCGAAAAAGACGCGGAGCAGGAGGACCTGTTGGGAATGGCGGAATTGCTTGATTTACTGGAGAGTTGAATGGAATTGAACAAGCAGGATATTGCCGAGCGGTTCGCAGCCCTTGCTCCCGAGAAACAGAAAGAATTCCTGAATGCCCTGAAAAAACGGGGATTCGATTTTTCTCTTCTTCCCATTGTTCCGCAAAAAACGGGAAACCGTAGCGCACTCTCATACGCACAGGAGCGTCACTGGTTTTTATGGCAATTGGAGCCGTTGAGCACGGCTTATCATTTGAGCGGGGGATTGCGGCTGACGGGCAGGGTGGATATTGAAGCGCTGCGTTGGAGCTTTGCGGCGCTGGGCAGGCGGCATGAGTCGTTGCGTACGATATTCAGGGTCAATTCGGAAGGGTTGCCGGAGCAGATCATCGAAGACGAGCCGCGGCTTGAAATTCCGCTGACCGACTTTTCCGGACTGCCGCTGGAACAAGCCAGAGCGCAAGCCGGTGAAGAAGCGGGCCGGATAGCCGGCACGCCCTTTGATCTGACGCAAGGCCCGCTGCTTCGGGTTGCCCTCATCCGCATTGCAGCGGAAGAACATCTTCTCGTGGTGGTGATGCACCACATCATCTCGGACGCCTGGTCCAACCGCATTGTCATTGACGAATTTGCCGCCCACTATCGGGCACGGGTGCAGCAGGAGCAGGAGGGGGAGAAACAGGGGCAGGAACCCTCCCTGCCGGCCCTGCCGATCCAGTATGCCGATTACGCGATATGGCAGCGCAACTGGCTGGAAGCGGGAGAAAAAGAGCGCCAGCTGGCCTACTGGCGCAGCCAGTTGGGGGAAGAGCACCCGGTATTGCAATTGCCCACCGATCACCCCCGATCTTCCAGGGCCAGTTACCGTGCGGCGCGCCACACCTTCACATTACCTGCGGGTCTGGTTACACGCTTGCAGCGTCAGGCGCAAAGCCAGGGAGCGACCCTGTTCATGGCGCTGCTCTCGGGCTTTCAAGGCCTGCTCTATCGCTATACCGGCCAGCGGGATATCCGCGTGGGCGTGCCGATTGCCAACCGGCATCGGGCTGAAATAGAAAACATCGTCGGCTTCTTCGTCAATACCCAGGTATTGCGCACCCTCATGGATGGGCGCATGTCCCTGCATACGTTGCTCGATCAGACGCGGGAAGCAGCGCTGGGTGCCCAGACCCACCAGGATTTGCCGTTCGAGCGACTGGTTGAAGCCCTGCAACCCGAACGCAACCTGAATCAGAATCCTCTGTTTCAGGTCATGTACAACCACCTGCGCGAAGACTACCGGGCACTCGAGCAATTGCCCGGGCTCAAGGTGGAAAATCACGAGCTGAGCGAGCAGGCGGCGCAGTTCGAACTGACCCTGGATACGGTCGAGCAGCCCGATGGCAGGCTGGAAGCCACCTTCACCTATGCCGCCGAGCTGTTTGAACCTGCCACCATTGGGCGGCTTGGCAACCATTATCTGCTTCTTCTGGAGCAACTGGCCGAGCATCCGCAGCAGAACCTTGGCGACATCGACATCCTCAGTGAAGCCGAGCGGGCGCAGCTCAAGGCCTGGGGGATCAACGAGCAGCGCTACGCCAATACCGAGCCCGTGCACAGGCTGATCGAGCGGCAGGTTGAAGTCCAGCCGGAAGCGATTGCCCTGATCTTTGGCGATGTCGAATTGAGCTACGGCGAGCTGAACCGAAGGGCGAACCGCCTGGCGCACCGTTTGATCAGGCTTGGGGTTGGGCCGGAGGTCAAGGTGGGCATTGCGGTGGAGCGCTCGATCGACATGGTGGTGGGGTTGCTTGCCACCCTGAAGGCGGGCGGAGCATATGTGCCGCTTGATCCGGAATATCCGCAGGAGCGGCTGGCCTACATGGTGGCAGACAGTGGCATCGGGCTGTTGCTGACGCAAAGCCGGGTTCGATCGCGCATTCCCCACTCCGGCCAATATCCGGTGCTGGAGCTGGACAGGCTCGACCTCGAGGATGAATCCGACAGCAATCCGCAAGCCGTCCTGCATGGACACAACCTTGCCTATGTCATCTATACCTCAGGCTCCACAGGTAAACCAAAGGGCGTGAGCGTCACCCACGAGCCTCTGTCGATGCATGTTCAGTCCATAGGCAAGGCTTATGGCATGACGACCATGGATAGGGAACTTCAGTTCGCCTCGATCAACTTCGACGGCGCGCATGAACGCTGGCTTGTGCCCCTTGCCTTCGGATCGGCGCTGATGCCGCGTGATAATGATTTCTGGTCCGTCGAACGAACTGTGGCGGAGATTGTAAAGCATCGGATAACCATAGCCTGTTTTACCCCGAACTATCTGCACCAGATGGCAGAGCTGCTGGGTACTGCGGGACGCGCTTTGCCGATCCGTTCGTATACGGTTGGTGGCGAAGCCATGAGTCGCGCCAGCTTTGATTTTGTACAGACAACGCTTCAGCCGCCTCGCATCATCAACGGCTATGGCCCGACCGAAACAGTCATTACACCCCTCATTTCGAAAGCCTATCCCGGAACAGGATTCGAGTCCGCCTACATGCCCATCGGTTGTCCTGTCGGTGACCGGATCGCCTATATTCTCGACTCCGATCTGAACCCGGTTCCGGCGGGCGTAGCGGGAGAGCTGTATCTGGGTGGCATCGGGTTGGCCCGCGGCTATCTCAACCGTGGAGGATTGACGGCGGACCGTTTCATAGCCGATCCCTTCGATGAGACAGGGGGGCGGCTCTACCGCACGGGGGATCTGGCAAGATGGCGCTCGGACGGGCAGATCGAATACCTGGGGCGGCTGGATCATCAGGTCAAGATACGGGGATTCCGCATTGAACTGGGTGAAATCGAAACGCAATTGCTGGCGCAGCCGGAAGTCAGGGAAGCGGTGGTGGTTGCGAGGGAAGGATCCAGTGCATCCAATCCAACAGGGGGAGCGCGGCTGATAGCCTATGTTTCTGCCCATGCAACGACCGATTTGGACGCAGCACGACTGCGCGAAGCGCTTGCCAGAACCTTACCCGACTACATGCTGCCCTCGATGATTGTGGTGCTGGAGAGTCTGCCGCTCAATCCGAGCGGCAAGGTAGACCGCAAGGCCTTGCCTGAGCCGGAGTTTACGCATACGGAGCATTATGAGGCGCCGCAGGGAGAGGCGGAAGAGGTGCTGGCGGGCATCTGGGGGCAGGTGCTGGGTGTGGCAGAGGTGGGACGGCATGACAACTTCTTTGAGCTAGGGGGTGATTCCATACTGAGTCTCCAGATCGTCACCCGGGCGCGCCGCGCCGGCTGGAAGATCACGCCACGCCAATTGTTCGAGCGGCAGACCATCGCTTCGTTGGCGGCGGTGGCAATGGCACTCGAGGTTCAGGATGCAACCATCGCTACCCTAGCCCCAATCGCAAGCGCGCAATCGAAAGAAGGATTGAGCGGCGGAGGCTCGGGAAGACTTCTATCGCTGCTGCCTATTCAGGCTGAATTTTTCGAACGGGAAATTCCCGCGCGACATCACTGGAACCAGGCAGCGCTCCTGAGAAGCCGCGAGTATTTGAATCCTGCACATCTTGGAGAGGCACTGGAAGCCGTGGTGCGCCACCACGATGCGCTTCGTTTCCGCTTCATCAGAAATGAAAGGAGCCAGTGGCAGCAGTCTTGTGGGGAATCGATCGCTGCTGATTTATTATGGGTGCGCAAAGCTTCTGCCGACGCCGATCTGGAAGCACTGTGCAACGAGGCGCAGCGCAGCCTGAATCTCGTGGAAGGCCCGGTGCTGCGTGCCGTGCTTTTCGATATGGACGATCGCAGCCAGCGGTTGCTGCTGGTCATTCATCATCTTGTGATCGACGGTGTTTCCTGGCGTATCCTGCTCGAGGATTTGCAGAGCGCCTATAGTCAGGCCCGGAATGCCCAAATCATCGCATTACCCGAAAAATCGGGGAGCTATGAGGTATGGAGCGCGCGGCTGCAGCGTTATGTACATGAAAACAGGGAAGAGCTGATTTACTGGCGAAGCTTGAAGGGAGTGCCGGTCATACTGCCCTGCGATAACCCCGAGGGCGCGAGCTTCGTCTGTCACCAGCGCGATGCTGTGCTCAAGCTGGGCAAGGCCCAGACCCGCGCCTTGCTCAAGGAGGCGCCCGCAGCCTATCGTACTCACGTAAACGATCTGTTGCTTACCGCCCTGGGAAGCGCCCTCTGCCGGTGGAGCGGCCATAAGAAAATCCTGATCGATCTTGAAGGCCATGGCCGGGAAGATTTATACGATATCGACCTTTCACAAACGGTCGGCTGGTTTACCACCCTCTATCCCGTGTTGCTCGACCCAGCCGGAGACCTGGCTCAGAGAATCAAGCGCATCAAGGAAGATCTGCGGAGGGTACCGAACAAGGGAGTGGGTTACGGCCTGTTCAAGTATCACGGCACGTCCGAACAGCGTGAAGTCCTGGCATCCCTGCCCAGGCCTGAAGTCGTATTCAATTACCTGGGGCAACTGGATGCGAGTTTCGACGAAAGCGCGCTCTGGACGTTGGCGACCGAATCGACAGGGGATCTGATCGATGAAAATGCGCCTCTCAGTCATGATATTTCCATAAATGGTCATGTTTACGAGGGCGAACTGTGTCTTACGGTGAGCTATAGCGACGCGCGTTACCACAGGACGACAATTGAGGCATTCATGAACGTTTACCAGGCTGAGCTTGAAACGCTGATTGCCCATTGCACCCGTGGCATACAAGGCCTTACCCCTTCTGATTTCCCGTTGGTCGAAATCACCCAGCGCGAGCTGGACAGTCTGCCCGTAGCCGCCGCACAGCTTGAAGACCTTTATCCGCTTTCTCCATTGCAGGAGGGCATACTTTTCCACAGCGTATTCGACAGGGACGACCACAGTGTTTACCTCAATCAGTTGAGGGCCGATATCGAGGGACTGGAGGCAACTCGTTTCAAGGCTGCGTGGCAGGATGCGATGGCTTGCCACCCAGTGTTACGGACAGGTTTCGTGACTCAGGACAGCAAACCCCTGCAATGGGTAGCCAAGTCTGTCGAGCTGCCATTTGTGGAACACGACTGGCGGGCCAGGGAGGATAAGGAGCATAGAGAGGATAGGGAGCGCGATCTTGAGGCATTGGCCCAGGCGGAATATGCCTCGGGTTTTGATCTCGCCAAACCTCCACTCATGCGCTTTGCACTGGTGCGGCTGGCGGACGACCGGTATCACTTCATCTGGACGATCCATCACTTGCTGCTTGACGGATGGAGCACTTCCCAACTGGCCGGGGAAGTATTGCGGCGATATGCCGGAAGATTTTCCCCGGCTCAGGAAGCGTTACGGGGCAGAGGCGAATACCGCAGGTTTATCGAATGGCTGCAGCGCCGTGATGTGGAAGTTTCCGAAGCATACTGGAGGGAGCGACTGAAGGGCATCCGGGAGCCAACGCGGCTGGCGGTGACATTGCCTGCACACCGGGGAAATTCCGATCATGAAGAGCATTTCGGGGAGCATATCACTGAACTGCCGCTCTCTCTTTCCGAGGGGTTGATTCAATTCGCCCGGCGCGAACGTGTCACCCTCAACACGCTGATACAGGCCGCTTGGGCGATCTTGCTGAGCCGGTACACCGGGAAGCAAACTGTTCTTTTTGGCGCCACGGTGGCGGGAAGGCCGGCCGACCTGCCAGGAGCGGAGCACTTGCTGGGATTGTTCATCAATACGCTTCCCGTGTCCGTAACGCTCCAGCCCGAGCACCAGGTCGGCGCATGGCTGCGCGACCTGCAAGCGCAGAACCTTGCCTCGCGCGAACACGAGCAAACACCTTTGTATGAAATCCAGCGCTGGCTGGGACAAAGCGGGCAGGGATTATTCGACAGCATTCTCGTGTTCGAGAACTATCCCATGGATGAGGCGTTGCGGGAATCCACTCCGGGCGGCCCTGCCTTTTCCAATATCCGTAATCGCGAGAGCAGCAATTATCCGATGATGGTATCGGTTATGCAGAATACCATGCTGTCGCTGGGCTACAGTTACGATTGCAGATATTTTTCGCGAACGACGGTGGAATCCATTGCAGCGCAGCTCCACAGACTCCTCGACAGGATTGCCGCTACTCCCACCAACTCGCCCCAGAGCCTTGGCGACATCGACATCCTTGGTGCAGCCGAGCGGGCGCAGCTCAAGGCCTGGGGGATCAACGAGCAGCGCTACGCCAATACCGAGCCCGTGCACAGGCTGATCGAACGGCAGGTTGAAGTCCAGCCGGGGGCGGTTGCCCTGATCTTTGGCGATGCCGAATTGAGCTATGGCGAGCTGAACCGAAGGGCGAACCTTCTGGCGCACCGCTTGATCAGGCTCGGGGTTGGGCCGGAGGTCAAGGTAGGCATTGCGGTGGAGCGCTCGATCGACATGGTGGTGGGGTTGCTTGCCACCCTGAAGGCGGGCGGGGCGTATGTGCCGCTCGACCCGGAATATCCGCAGGAGCGGCTGGCCTACATGGTGGCAGACAGTGGCATCGGGCTGCTGCTGACGCAAAGCGGGGTTCGATCGCGCATTCCCCACTCCGGCCAATATCCGGTGCTGGAGCTGGACAGGCTCGACCTCGAGGATGAATCCGACAGCAATCCGCAAGCCGTCCTGCATGGACACAACCTTGCCTATGTCATCTATACCTCAGGCTCCACAGGTAAACCAAAGGGAGCTGGCAACCGTCACCTTGCTCTGTATAACCGCCTGGCCTGGATGCAGGAAGCATACGAACTGGGTAACGACGATACCGTTCTTCAAAAGACGCCTTTCAGCTTTGACGTTTCGGTCTGGGAATTTTTCTGGCCATTGATGTACGGAGCACGTCTTGCCATCGCAGCGCCTGGTGATCACCGTGATCCAGCCCGTCTGCTCTCTCTAATCCTGCGCCAGAACGTGACTACCCTGCATTTTGTTCCATCCATGCTACAGGCATTTCTTGCGCATGAGGGAATAGAGGCATGCGTTGCTACTCTACGACGCATCATTTGCAGTGGGGAAGCACTGCAGGCGGAAGTGCAGAAACAGGTTTTCAGAAAACTCCCTGGCGTGGGGCTCTTCAACCTTTACGGGCCGACCGAAGCGGCAATCGATGTCACGCAATGGGAATGTGTTGACGATAGGGACAATAGCGTGCCTATCGGAAAACCGATCTCTGGTCTCCAAGCATACATTCTCGATGTTCATCTTAACCAAGTACCGCAAGGAGTGGCAGGAGAGCTGTATCTGGGTGGCATTGGCTTGGCCCGCGGCTATCTCAACCGTGGAGGATTGACGGCGGACCGTTTCATAGCCGATCCCTTCGATGAGACAGGGGGGCGGCTCTACCGCACGGGGGATCTGGCAAGATGGCGCTCGGACGGGCAGATCGAATACCTGGGGCGGCTGGATCATCAGGTCAAGATACGGGGATTCCGCATTGAACTGGGTGAAATCGAAACGCAATTGCTGGCGCAGCCGGAAGTCAGGGAAGCGGTGGTGGTTGCGAGGGAAGGATCCAATGCATCCAATCCAACAGGGGGAGCGCGGCTGATAGCCTATGTTTCTGCCCATGCAACGACCGATTTGGACGCAGCACGACTGCGCGAAGCGCTTGCCAGAACCTTACCCGACTACATGCTGCCCTCAATGATTGTGGTGTTGGAGAGTCTGCCGCTCAATCCGAGCGGCAAGGTAGACCGCAAGGCCTTGCCTGAGCCGGAGTTTACGCATACGGAGCATTATGAGGCGCCGCAGGGAGAGGCGGAAGAGGTGCTGGCGGGTATCTGGGGGCAGGTGCTGGGTGTGGCGCAGGTGGGGCGGCATGACAACTTCTTCGAGCTGGGAGGCGATTCCATACTCAGTCTCCAGATTGTCACCAGGGCACGCCGTGTCGGCTGGAAGATCACGCCACGCCAATTGTTCGAGCGCCAGACCATCGCGTCACTGGCAGAAGTGGCTGAGACGATACAGGAAACGGTGGCAGCTCTGCTCAAGCCGCAGCGAGGTCATCTGCATGACTATTTGAATGCCGGCACGATTGCTGGTCTTGCGTTGGATGAGGATGAAATTGAAGACGTTTATCCTTTGTCACCCACCCAGGAAGGGATGCTGTTCCATACCCTGGAAACGGCAGGGGACGGAATGGGGCTTTATGTAAACCAGCTCAGCGTTGAAGTGCAAGGTCTGGACCCGGAGCGCTTCACGCGGGCTTGGCGGGAAATGGTGGCTCGTCATCCGATATTGCGCACCGGTTTCCTGTGGCAAGCGGGTCTCGGGCGCCCGCTGCAAATTGTATTCAGAAAGGTCGAGGTACCGGTGATTCATCTCGACTGGCGTGGTCTGGATAAGACGGCTTCCCGTGTTACCCCTTATGCGGAAGAAGAGTTGAAACGGGAATTCGATTTTCTTGCGCCACCCTTGGCGCGATTTGCTCTCATACGCCTGGCTGAAAACCGTTATCAGCTGATATGGACCCGCCATCACATACTGCTCGATGGCTGGGCTGATTCCCTGCTTATCAGCGAATGGCTGCGCTGCTACGACGGAAAGGTGCTTCGCGACGTAGGGCCGGACTACGGTCATTACATACGGTGGCTCGCGCAACAGGACGCCGAAGCGACTCGACACTTCTGGCAGGGTGAGCTTCAGGCGGTCGATGGCCCCACTTTGCTGCGGAAAACAGTTGGCAAGACAGAGGGACCGGAGGGGCAGGAAAGCTGTGCAGGATTTGCCCAGATTTATACCCTCCTGGGTCAGAACGAAACGCGTCGATTGAAGGCTTTCGCGCAACGGCAGCAGATAACGCTCAACACCTTCGTGCAGGCCGCGTGGGCCTTGCTTTTGCAGCGCCACACCGGCAAGGACACCGTTGTGTTCGGTGCGACGGTAGCAGGACGTCCCCATAGTCTCCTCAAATCGGACGAAATCATGGGAATGTTCATCAATACCATTCCGGTTCCGGTCGAGCACCGAAGTGAGCTGACAGTCGCAGAATATCTCGACCTGCTGCAGAAAACGAATGCCAGGCTGCGTGAGCATGAGCACGCATCGCTCGCCGAAATTCAGCGGTGGGCCGGTTCACCCGGACAGCCTTTATTCGACAGCATTGTCGTATTCGAGAATTACCCGATAGACGAGGCGCTGCGCGGCAACGAACTTTATGGTCTTCGTTTCGGCGAAATAGAGGGCAAAGGGTTGACCGGATACGCGATGGACTTACAGGTCGTGGTGGGCGACAGGTTGGAAATCGAGTACTGCTACGGGTGTGGAGACTTTACGGAAGCATTCGTGCTCGGTCTTCGCAGCCAAATGGAATTCCTGATGAGGGAAATGATGGCTCATCCGGAGTGGCGTGTGGGAGAGCTGGGGTGGATGGAAAAAAGAGAGATTGGGCACCTCCTTTCTCTCGGATCCAATGCGCATTTGGAAACCTTGCCCTCGCGGCTTTCGCGTCAGTTTGTGCACAACCTGATAGAGCAGAACGCGGAACACCACCCTGAAGCGATTGCGCTGCTCATGGGTGAGCAGGAATTATCCTACGCGGAGTTGAATGAGCGGGCAAACCGGCTGGCGCACCATCTCGCCCGTATGGGTGTGGGACCGGAAGTGAGAGTAGGAGTGGCGATGGAACGCTCGCTCGAGGTCATTGTCACGCTGCTGGCCGTGCTCAAGGCTGGCGGGGCCTATGTACCACTCGATCCCGAATATCCGGTAGAGCGCCTGTCCTTCATGGTGAACGACAGTGGCATGTCACTCCTTTTGACGGAAGAGAAGTTGCTCGCCAAGCTCGGCAGCGGCTTTGGAGTGCAGGTGTGGTTGCTGGATTCGCTGGATCTGACGGCGGAATCAGGCTCTAACCCCGACATTCCCCTCCATGAGCATAATCTGGCTTACATTATCTACACATCGGGCTCGACCGGGCTTCCCAAGGGAGTGGCAGTCGCGCACGGTCCCCTGAGCATGCACTGCCAAGCGACGGCGGGAATTTACGGTATGACGCCGCACTCATGCGAGCTGCTCTTCATGTCATTCTCATTCGATGGCGCACATGAGCGCTGGCTGACCGCACTGACAGTCGGTGCCGGCCTGGCAGTGCGCGACCAGGAACTGTGGACCGCGGAGCAGACATACGACGCTTTGCACAGCTATGGCATTACCAATGCAGCATTTCCACCCGCTTACCTAGGCCAGGTTGCCGAATGGGCTGCGCCCCGCAGCGATCCGCCCCCGGTAGAGCTTTATGTCTTCGGAGGCGAAGCCATGCCCAAGGCTTCCTACGACCTGGTGCGAAAGACTTTGCGGCCTCGCATTCTGATCAATGGTTACGGACCCACCGAGACGGTAGTTACCCCATTGATCTGGAAGACGGAGGCAAGCAACAGTTTCGATTGCGCCTACGCACCCATCGGCAGACCCGTGGGAGAACGGACGGCGTATGTTCTCGACCTCGATATGCAGCCGGTACCCATAGGCAGGGTTGGAGAATTGTACATCGGCGGCTATGGCCTTGCTCGCGGGTACCTGGGACGAGCGGGACTGACAGCGGAGCGCTTTGTAGCCGACCCATTCGACGGGAATGGCGGGCGGCTCTACCGCACGGGTGATCTGGTGCGTTGGCTGGATGATGGCAATATCGAATATATCGGCCGTGCTGACCATCAAGTGAAGATTCGGGGGTTCCGGATCGAGCTGGGCGAAATCGAGGCATGCATACGTGAGCTTACCGGACTGACCGATGTTGCAGTCGTTGTTCGGGAAGGGGCGGGAGGACCGCAACTCGCCGCTTATGTCGCGCCGAAGGAGACGACGGGGATGGTTGCACCAGTCCGGAAGGGGAGTGCGGGGCTGGGAAGCACGCTGAAGCAGCAACTTGTCAGGCGGCTGCCCGAATACATGGTGCCCGCGCATATCGTCATCCTGGACAAGCTGCCCCGACTGCCCAGTGGCAAGCTTGACCGCAGTGCATTACCGGAGCCGGATGCGGTTGCTGCCGACACTTATCGAGCACCCTCTACTTCGGAAGCGAGGCTTCTGGCGCAGATCTGGCAGGAGGTGCTGGGCGTGGAACGGGTAGGCGAGACGGACAACTTCTTCGCCCTCGGCGGAGATTCGCTCTCCAGCCTGAAAGTCATGGCCCGAATGCGCAACCTGCCCGGCTTGAAATTCGATTTCAAGTTGCGGGATCTGATGCAGCGCCCGACCATTGCCGGTTTGCTCGGCCTGGACGTTGAAGCCCCCGGCAAAACACAGCCACTGCTGCTGTTAAACCAGCGCGACGAAAAAGCGAAAGTCGAACCGTTATTCTGCATCCATGCCGGTTTGGGCACTGTGTTCGACTACCAGCCGCTTGCACGGCATCTACAGGGTACGCGCACGGTCTATGGAATACCTTGCCGCATGCTCTCTGATCCTGGACACCGCGATACTTCTCTCGCCCAGATGGCGGCAGATTATGTCCAGATCATTCGCCGGGCGCAGCCGGAGGGGCCCTACCATCTGTCAGGGTGGTCCCTCGGCGGCACTCTTGCAGCCATGATGGCTGTGTTACTGGAGGCGGAGGGGCAGGAGGTGGCGTTTCTGGGTCTCATCGATTCCTTCATTCCCGCCATAGACGAACCCGAGCCCGATGACTGGCGACAGGATTTTTCCGATTTTGTTTCCGTGGTGCTGCCCGGAGCGAAAATCGATGGCGCGGATGGAGTTTTTCCTGATGGAAATCAAAAGAGTTGTCTGCAATCCTTGAAGCAGCCATCGGAAGAAACTTTGGCCGGTTTACTGGATGAATTGATTTCCGCCATGCAGGCTTCGGAAGATGCTGTTTCGCCGGAAGGTGCACCTTCGTCTACGAAAAAGAAGCGTGGCGGGTATGCGGATCTGGGAGCAAGCGAACTGGCTCGTATCTTTGGCATCGCGCGGCACTTGAAAGCGCTTGCTGCCCAGGCTTCGGAATTAGGCTGCTTGAACATCCAACCCACCTGCTGGTGGATTGCGACCCGCCCCTTGTCCGATCGGCTGGCTCTTTCAAGGCAAACAGGCCAGCCTGAATTGTCCGAAAACGAAATCGATACCGATCACTTTTCGATCATACGGGCAGAAGCGTTGTTTATCGGGATGGAAAGTACGCTTCGATTTGAGAGTGCCAGGACAGCAATTCCCTCGAAGGTTCTATAACCTTTGCGCCTTGTCTTTCAGTCTTTAGCGGCTATAAAGAAATATTGGGTTTGATATGAAAAGTGCTCGAAGTTAGATCGATAATCCAAAAGGAAAGAACAATGAACGTATCTGAATATGTTCGCGTTACCAGTCTTCCTTACAGCTCCCTCTCGCACGAACTCAGCATTTGGGGCAGGCTTTTCTTATCGAAGCAGCTTGCATCCAACATGCAGATGCAGACCCAATCCAACTGCTGCTGGGCGGCAACTGCAACGAACGTACGAAGTCCTGGAGGCGGTGGGAGAAGCGGAGGAGGAGGCTGAACTTCGCGTGTTTCGCGTGCCCGCGCTGAATTTCGAAGCGCTGTGGATCAGCTATGGGGACGAAGGCAGGGACTTGCTTGTTCCATTGCACGCGGTAGGCCGCCTGGTGCAAAACGAGCCGGTGCCCATGCGTGATGCCCTGGAGGCGTTACGAGAGGCGGCATGGCCATTGGCAAACATGGATGACACGATGGGAGCGTGAAGGGTGCCATCCTGGCTAGGTTCGAGGCGCAGCAAAAGCCCTCTGTAATTGCTGCGCCACTTCTTCACGCACCTTGCTTGCGTCGTTGAGGATATTCGTCAGGCGCGCAAAGTCGTGCGTCATGCCCTCGTAGATTTTGAGCTGAGTGGGAACGCCGGCATCTTTGAGTCTGTTGGCGTATTCAATTCCTTCATCCACGAGCGGATCGTATTCCGCCACGGCGATGAATGCCGGAGCGAGGCTGCTCAAATCCTTTGCCTCGAGGGGAGCAAAACGCCAGTCTGTCCGGTCCCTTTCGCTGGTGAGGTAATTGCTGAACATCCATTGCAGTGTCGCAGCTTCGAGCAGGTATCCCTTTGCGAAGCGGCGGTGCGAATCGGTATTCTGCCACGCGCTTGTGCACGGGTAGAGCAACGCCTGGAATACCGGTTGTGGCCAATCCATTTCCCTGGCGGCGATAGTCAATCCGATGGCCAGCGTGCCCCCTGCGCTATCGCCTCCCACGGCTATCCGTTGAGGATCGATACCATGAGCGAGTCCGTTGGAAAGAAGCCATCGGTAGGCATCCTGCGCATCATGTACCGCCGTGGGGAATGGATGCTCAGGCGCCAACCGGTAGCTGGCGTTCAGCACGCAGCAGGGGGTCAGCGCAGCCAGTGTCCGGCATAGCGAGTCGTGGGAATCCAGGCTGCCCACGCAATATCCGCCTCCATGAAAATACAGCAGCGCGGGCGCCGCCAGGCCGTTCAACGGCTCATCCAGCAGAGGCGCATAGAGTCTTGCCGTTATCTCATTTCCATCCCGGGAAGGGATGCCGATTTCCTTGACGCTCGCGACCTCCATACCTGGGCTATCCAGAGCCAGGGTGGATATATCGTATTGTTCGCGCGCTTTCGCGGGCGGCAGCTCGTGCAAGCGAGGGACACCATTGCTGATGCCCGCTTCCACAAGTTCGAGAAATGCTGCAAGATCGGGATCAAGTGCCATCCGAGCGTCTCAGTTATCGTCGGGCAAGTTTCTCTGGAATGTAAATACGGACATTTAAAACCTGAGTTTCAACGTCCCGATCACAGTACGTCGCGTCCCCAGGAAGAACTGTCCGCCGGAACCCGGGACGACATTATTGGCGGTATAGTATTTCTCATCGAATATGTTGTTGGCATTGATGAGAAATTGCCAGGGGCCGTGATCATATCGCAGGACCGCATCGAACAGGGTAAAGGAAGGTGTGGTGCTGGTATTCGCCTCATCATTGAACACTCTGCCCACATAGCGCACGCCGCCCCCGATGAAGAACCCCTTCAACCAGTCGACATTCAATGTGCCGAGGTTATAGTCGAGCCAGCCTGAGGTCGTCAGGTTGGGTACCCGCACAGGCATGTTACCTGTAAAACCACTGGCGCTTTCGGTTACCTTGACGTCGACATAGCTGAAAGCGCCAATCGCATTCAATCCTCGAAAAACCTCTGTCCTTGCTTCCAATTCCGCTCCCCGGGAGCGTATCTCGCCTGCTTGCGACACGCCAAGCGGTGTACGGGGATCAGGAATTAAAACGTTGGTTTTGGTCAATTCGAACAATGCTGCCGTAAACAAATTCCTGGTGCCCGGGGGTTGATACTTGATGCCCACTTCATACTGGGAAGCGCGCGCAGGTTTGAAGGGGCTGTTATTACCAAAATCGATTCCGTATTGAGGCAGAAACGACTGCGAATAACTGAAATAAGGCGCGATGCCGTTGGAAAAAAGGTAGGTCAGCCCCGCCCTGCCGGTATATGCTGAATCCTTGCTAGCGGTATGCTGCGGATCGAAAACATTAACATTGGTAACGTTCGACACCCTGTCGTGGCGGCCGCTCAGAGTCAAAAGCCATTGGTTGAGCTTGATTTGATCCTGT
Organism: Nitrosospira multiformis ATCC 25196; assembly: GCF_000196355.1. NCBI lineage: Bacteria > Pseudomonadati > Pseudomonadota > Betaproteobacteria > Nitrosomonadales > Nitrosomonadaceae > Nitrosospira > Nitrosospira multiformis. Next base: position 2,087,519 of record NC_007614.1, on the reverse strand, counting down.
ACGTAAAATCCAACCTGGTCTATCTTTTGGTTGCCATCAATGAACGGGGAATCCGGGGTGGGCACCGGTTGGAAATATACGGGATTGAAAATATCGATGGAGGGAGCGCTGCCCGTAAAAGATTTAAGGGTGGACTCGACGCGATTCCAGTCGATTCCGGCCAGTACGGTATGATTGAGGGGGCCTGTCCGGGTACGAGCTTCCACATGTGTATCCAGCACCGTTTGATTCACCCGCTCCCGCGTACTCAATGCACTGCGAAACAAGGTCCGTCCATCCGCGTCAAATCCTGCGGGGTTAAGGTCTCGGAACCTGCCATCGAGTCCCATGAAACGGAAGTTTTGCCGTACCGTGAAGGTGTCGTTGAAATGGTGCTCGAGTTTGTAGCTGAAGGAAGCCTGGTCGGTCGAATACCGCGTGAAGGTGGGTTCGCCCAGCAACGTATTAGTGGGGCTGCCCCCTTGCGTTGCTACGTAAAAGGCAGACGCTTCGCTGCGGTTGTTCAGGATATCGCCGAAAAGTGTGACGGATGTCCGGTCGGTGGGGCGCCAAGTCAGCGACGGCGAGATGTAAAAGCGCCTGATCTGGGCCCGATCTCCGCCCGTATTCGGAAAGCGCACCTGCGTGTCCGTATCGAGCGCGGTCGTGACCAGCCGGAACATCAGTGTTCCATCTTCATTGGCCAGTCCAAAATCCCCGGCGATCCGCTTGCGGTCGAAACTGCCGTACTGGAGCTCGACCTCGCGGATGGGAGTGGAGGTGGGCAGCTTCGTAACACGGTTTATGATACCTCCCGCATCGCCTCGCCCGAAAATGACCGAGGTGGGACCGCGCAATACCTCTACCCGCTCGAGAGAATAGGGGTCAGTGATGAAGTCGGCAAAATAAAGCCCTCTCCCCTGCTGGCTTAAATTATCCCGGAAGTTGGCAGTACTCAGGGAGTTGAAGCCTCGCATGCTTACATACTCGAAACCCGTTCCGTTGAAACCAAACTGGTCCGGTACCACACCCGGTATATATCGTAGTGCTTCAGTGAAATTGAGGTTTACGGCACGCATATCCAATTCATTTCGGCTGATAACGGACATGGATTGCGGTATCTCTGTAATTGGAGTCCTAGTCTTGGTTCCCACTATACTGCTTTTAGTGCCGTATCCCTCTTGGACTCCTTTTTCCCGGATAACCAGGGTTGGCAGAACCGTTTCGGAAGGTTTGACTGATTCTGGATTTTTCCCCTGCTGCGCATTCTCCTGAGTCGATGGGGCGTTCCCCTTTGAAGCTTTGTCTCCGGATCCGGAAGAGTCTGTGGCAGAGGTTTCGGCATTACCTCCTGCCGGAAGAACATTCATTTGGGATTTTCTGGCTGATTCCGGGGAGGCGTCCTGTGCATGCACGTGGCCAGCGACGGCCAGGCTGAGGAGTGCGTACTGTATTGCGATTACAAGTTTGGTGGGTCGTGTAAGTGGACAGAGCCCTTTAATAGTTTTTGTATAGGCTTTCATTTTTTGTGGTTGCTGGTAGTTAAAAAATTGTGAGTGGGGTAGGTGTTATCAACTCTTACTCATGAGATTGAAGGAGATTTTCGTTTTCAAGATTCAACGGACGGCCACTGCGCGCACCGGGTTTTCTGCCTGCTTAGCAACCGGGTCATTGATCATGCCTACGAGCGCCTGTCCAATTTCGTGCGTGCGAACCGCTGTAACTGAAAGCAGCGTATCGCTCAAACCGTGAGTTGATTCGCAGGCCCCCTGAAGGAAGATGGCAGGCCGAAAATTTGGCGTACTTTTCAATCGGTAGTTGCGGTCTACGCTGAAGTTACTCAGGTAGGGTGAAAGGGATTTCAGCAAGGATTTGTGATAATCCCGTCCGTAGCCCGTTGCAAGCACTACTGCATCGTAGATCGCACTGTATTCCCGCCCCCCATTCAAATCGCGCAGAAGCAATTGAATGCCGCCTTCCGGCAAAGCACTGACGCTCGTGACTTCATGACGCCGCAGGAAGCGGTGGCGGGTATTGCCGGTCACTCTCTGTTGATAGAACACATTGAAGATCTGTTCGATCAAAACCAGATCGGGTGCAGCGTAATTGGTATGCCAGAACTCCTCCAGGAGAGAAACCCGGTCATGCTCCGAACGACTGAAAACGAAGTCGGTGAAATCGGTATTGAAGATTTCGTTTACAAAAGGGCTGTCGTCCGACGGCTTGATTGCGCGGCCACGCATGATCAGATCAACCTGCGGGGCATTCGGGCGGTTGTGCAGATCCATGAAAATTTCCGATGCGCTTTGACCTGCACCCACGACTGCTATTTTCTTTGCTTCCTTGTGCCGCTCGATCTCGCGGAGATAACTGTTCGAATGAAATATGCGTTTGTCGCCTTTCAGCGGTTGGAAGCATTCGGGGACACTGGGAACACCGCCGACGCTCACGATGAGATTGCGGGCCAGGCGTTCCCGCGCCGTGCCCGTGGAATCCAGCGAACGCACGCGCAGCAGCATCACTTCATCATTACGCTTCTCCGCCAACACTTCCAGAACTTCTTCGCCGTAAGCACAGCGATCGTCGAAATGGGAGGCAGCCCAGGCGAGGTAATCGTTGAATTCGTGGCGGCTCGGAAAAAAGGTTTTAAGGTTGATAAAGTCCTGCAGCCGCTGTTTTTGATGGAGATAGTTGATGAATGTAAAGTAACTGGAAGGGTTCCGCAGGGTGGCCAGATCCTTCAGGAAGGAAATCTGCATATGCGCATTGTCCAGCATCATGTTTGGATGCCAGGCAAAACCCGGCTGTTTCTCGATAAAAAACGCGTCTACGTCGTATCCTTCCTGTTTCTTTTCCTCCAGGGTAATGGCAAGCGCAATGTTGGAGGGACCAAAGCCGATACCGATCAGGTCATGTATTTGCATAGCGATATCCTCAGGATAAAGAAGATGTGGAACAGGATGTTGCGATGACATCGCGTGGAACCCACAGTCGTTCTGCAAAGAAGCGTTCCCGCAACAACATGCCGAGCATGGCGCGTTTGTGGGGGAAATCGAATTCCTTGAGATTCGCATAACCGCACCTGGCGAGATTGCGAATCATTTTGTAATTGTCCGTACGAGGTTCTATGACGACGCGTTGGGTCCTGCAATCGTCGAGAAACAGGTAATGGGAGATCGATGGCAGCCAAGCCGTGACGAAGGGCTTGCCGCGAAAGCGGGCTTCGCCGATCAGCACGTGCCAGCCCCGATCGAAGTCATCCACATCATAGAAAGGGGCAATACGGTCTTCTTTTGCCCAGTAAACTTCGAAATAACCGAAAGCCTCGTCATCGAGACTCGCGATAAGGGCTATGACATGAGGGTCTGCAGAAATGGCTTGCAGATAAGCCTGATGTTTTGCCAGATCGCCTTCTTCCCGCCAGGATGCTGCTACTACGGGATCGTTCATCCAGCGGTTGAAGCGTTCCAGGTCCCGGTGAAGATCCACCGTGCGAAATGACAGGGTACGGCCGAGCCAATCGATATGGCGCTGGTATACGATGCCGGCCGGTTTCGGGGGCCGCAAGGGATGGCGCCGCCCTTCGCTGAGCACATAAGTTACGGGGAAGGCATAGGCCTGAGGCGGCACCAGCCATATTCTCGGCTGCTGCCAGAAAAGCCCGATATTCACCGTGGTCTGACCGCTCCCGTTGTGAAGGAGGAGACCTGATCGAAGCAGTTCTTCAGCCTGATCGAAAGGAGCCAGGAGGTTCAGTTTGTCTGCGACAGGAAAACTGACGAACGCAGCTTCAATTGCCGCCAATACTTCCACGAGCTTGGGTTTTTCAGCATCGGACCCCATCCATTCCAGAGTCAGTCCGTCAGCCTGCTGGCCCAGTTGCCACCGCGAATTTTCGACACCATTCACCGGTTGTAAAAGCAAGGTGTTGCCGTCGAGCGCAGCCGAATATGCAGTCCGATCGGGACAGCAAGTAATCGACGCGGCGCGAGCCGAGAGATGCCGGCCTTGCCCGTGTAAATGTCCCATCTCGTTTTCCGGATAAGTATTGTGAGAACGTGCTGTCAGGCTACGCTGTCGCTGTTATTCGTGTTCGCTGTATTTCGCGTTGTTATTCTGGTTAAAGACGAATGAGAAACATTATTTTTTACAATTACTGCTGGATTAATTGATCATGTGAAAGCGATGGCCGTGGGAGAAGTACGGGGAAAATTCTGTTCTGGAGGAAATGGGGGCTTGGAAGGGCCAAGGGGGTAGCTGCGTAAGGGGATAACTGCCCAAGCGGATAACTGCAAGGGATAACTGCCGAAGCGGGATAACCGCCGAGGCGGATAACGCCATACTCTGGCGGCAATTGTCTTTCCAGGCCGTGCAAGGGGAAAGTGTCGTAAGGAGCGAAATTGCTCCAAGGGATGAAATGCCGGGGCCTGCTTTATGATTAATGGGAGATGACGTGAACCGAGAGGGGATATGAACGTTCAGGCGTAAATAATTGTAATTCTCATTCGTCTTCCCTCATATCCATTTCATTGCGGGACAGCCATGCTCAAGTATCTCATCAACCAATCCCGGGTATTATTGGCAGGCGCTTCATTGGTCACAGTATTCCATGGTACTTGCAGCGTGTTGCTCATCGCGCAGATCAGTTCCGCGCTCACCGCGACCGAGAGCGAACGCGGAACCCTGGCACTCGTTTTTATTGCCACTGCCGTGGCCGTGATGCTGAGTTATGTAAGCGCAGCGATCCTTTTCGAGCGCCTGGGACAACGGGCGCACGCGGAATTGCGCAGCTTTGTCGCCAGAAAGGTGCTTGCTGCCGACTACCGTAATCTTGAAACGGTGGGGGCTGCCCGCATACAGTCGGCCCTTGCCGAGCATTGCACGCACGTTGCCGAATTCTTTGTGAGCTTTCCCATCATCCTGATGAATGCCGTCATCGTCGCAGGATGTCTGCTTTATATGGCGTGGCTTTCATGGCAAGTATTCCTGCTCGCTATCCTTGTGGTTGGCCTGGGGTGCGTGGGATATCATCTTGCGCACCTGCGCGCAATACGTCATTTGAATATTGCGTCCGAAGAGCAGGATAAACTGTTTTCCTATTTTCGATCCCTGACCGACGGGGCCAAGGAGCTTCGCCTCAATAACCGGAAGCGGAAGGCATTCTATGAGGATGTACTGTCAGGCTCGATCGAGACTGTGCGCCGCGAAAGGACTTTTGGAATGTCCGTCTTCGTCGCATCCGGTGGATGGGCCCAATTCCTGCTCTATGTGTTTATCGGGATGGTATTATTTGCGCTGGTGAGTGATGGTCCTGACCGGGCTCTGGTCATGACGGGCTACGCGCTGGTGTTCGTTTACATGGTGGGACCGCTCGAAGCGCTTCTGTTGAATATTCCCCGTGCCAATCTGGCCAAGGTTTCTGCGGAGCGGATCGAGGAAATAACGCGGGCGATGACGACCCAGGAGATCGAGACCGATAACTCTTCTCTCCCCGGCTTGCAGTCCCTTGCACTCCGGGGCGTGCTGCACCGGTATTATCATGAGCAGAGCGATGAATTGTTTACGCTCGGCCCCATAGATCTGGATTTCCGTCCCGGAGAGATTACTTTTCTGGTGGGAGGCAACGGCAGCGGCAAGACCACTCTGGCCAAATTGCTGGTTGGACTCTATCCGCCGGAGGAAGGCCAGATAATTTTCAATGGGAAAGCGGTCGATGAAACAAACCGCGATTGCTACAGGCAGCTTTTTTCGACGGTTTTTTCGGATTTTCATCTTTTCGACCGCTTGCTTGAAACGGACAGGGTCGACCTGGATAATGAAGGCAACCGGCTTTTAGCCAAACTGCACCTGCAAAACAAGGTTAAGGTACAGGATGGGGCTTTCACTACGCTTGCGCTTTCGCAAGGACAGCGCAAACGTCTCGCTTTGGTGGTTGCCTATCTGGAGAACCGCCCGTTTTTTATATTCGACGAATGGGCGGCGGATCAGGACCCGGTATTCAAGGAGGTCTTTTACCGCGAGCTCCTTCCGGAATTGCGCGCCATGGGCAAGGCCGTATTGGTGATATCGCACGATGACCGTTACTTTCATCTTGCAGACCGGTTGATACGCATGGAGAGCGGATGCCTGACGTTCAACGCTTGCCCATCGCTGAAAGATGCCCTGCACGCAACCCCGGCCCCGCCGCTGGTACTTAACGGTGTGACATGAAGCAATGAAACGAGTGATCACGGTGCCGCCGGGCGTAGCCAGGGCACAGGATACCCGGCGCGTGGAGAAACTTTCGGTCGGGCGCAACTTTCTAGTACTGGCGCACCGCTGGGCAGGTCTTCTATTGGCCGCGTTTCTTTTCGTATCCGGCCTTACCGGCGCGGTCATCTCCTGGGATCATGAGCTGGATGAGTGGCTGAACCCCCGGCTCTTCCAGGCCAGGAATACTGGCGGCATGCCGCAGCCTCCACTGCTGCTGGCCGACCGGCTGGAAGCGGCGGACCCCCGGTTAATGGTGACCTGGCTTCCACTCTCCGTCGAGCCGGGCCATAACCTTGGGCTGGCGGTGAAGTCCCGTCTCGACCCGGCAACAGGCATGGCCTTCAATCTGGATTTCAACCAGATAGCCCTCGATCCGGTTGACGGGGAAGTGCGTGGCAAGCGCATGTGGGGTGAAATTTCGCTCAGCCGTGAGAACCTGTTGCCGTTTCTGTATAAGCTGCATTACAGCATGCATATTCCGGATGGGTTTGGAATCGAGCTGGGAATCCTGTTCATGGGGACTCTCGCGATTATCTGGGCACTCGATTGCTTCATTGCTCTGTGGATTTCATTTCCCAAGGCGAGTGCATGGACCAAATCCTTTGTATTCCGCTGGCGGCAGGGAGGAGCAAGGCTGAACTTCGATCTGCATCGATCCGGTGGGGTGTGGGTATGGGGATTCCTGCTGGTTCTGGCGGTGACCGCCGTGTCGATGAATCTCAACCAGCAGGTCATGCGGCCGCTGGTGTCGCTGTTTTCGACGCTGTCGCCCAGCCCCTTTACACGTACTCCCAATCCTCCCGACCAGCCTATCGAGCCGATGGTGGATCGCCACACCATCCTGCAGTATGCGATAACCGAAGCGGAAAAGCGTGAATGGAGCACGCCTCCCGGCGGCATATTTTATGATCCCGAGGTAGGTGTTTATGGTGTCATCTTCTTCGAACCGGGGAACGACCATGGCGATGCGGGGCTGGGGAACCCCTCGCTTTTCTTTGACGGCAAGGATGGAACATCCGTCGGAGCGAATGTGCCGGGTGAGGGCAGTGCGGGTGATATTTTCATGCAGGCGCAGTTTCCGCTGCATTCCGGACGTATCGTCGGGCTTCCCGGGCGCATTTTCGTATCCCTCATGGGCCTGCTGGTGGCGATGCTGTCAGTTACGGGAGTGATCATCTGGCAGAAGAAGCGCTGGGCGCGAAAGAAAACTTATGAAGGGAGCAGGAGAGATATAGCTGTATTGTCCTGATTTGCGTCATGTCCGCCCCTTTCTGATTTTTTCGGAAAAATCGGTCTTGACCGTCATTGGTGTGGAATCATTTTTCTGCCCAGTAACGATAGGGCCACTCTGCGGCCGGTCGCGAGCACAGGATAAATCACCTCAGCGGCATTTCTGTTGCGGAACAGGAATTTGTTCAACCTCCCAAGAAGTCCCCTGTCAGCACCGAGTATGGAAAGAAGGTGCATTGCATTGGCCCCGTGGTAATAATGCCTCTGCCATATCACGGCCATGCCTTCATTGATTTCCATGCCTTGGGCCCGCAACGCCCTGACCAAATCAGGTCTTGTCCGGGCGTCGATGAGTTCTATCCCGCCTATATTCTTCCGTAAAGCGTAAAGCTTCACAAACGCCGCACAAAAAGGGCATTCCCTGTCATAAATGATGGAGAGGCGATTTGAATCACTCGCAGTCGCTGTCATATCCAGCCCATCCAGTCTCGGGCCGCCGAATTGGCTAGCATGACAGCCGGATAAGTCGCGAGAAAAGGCCAGACGAACGCGTTCAGTCCCATGAAGTAGGCATTGGAAAAATGAAAAAGGGCGAAGCAGCAAAGACTTGCAACCGCCACGCCGGGTGGCGCCAATAGAACGAGTGGAAATAGCATTTCCGTCCCGATAGTCAACCAGCATACGAACTTGCAGAAGGCGGGCCGCTCTGCGGCAAAACTCGCGGCAAGGAAGTGTCCGTATGTTCGGGTTTTCATCACACCGGGCAACGCATTTCCGCCTCGCCAGGCCGGTGAAACCACCTTGGCGGCGCCCGCAACAAAATAGGCGAGGACCGCTTGACCGCTGATTGCAAAAACACCGGAGGCCGCCAGGTTCATGTCATCCAGCGCAAGGCCGGCGGAAATGATGGCAACACCTGCGGCAATGACCATTCCCATCTGATCCGACCCATCGCCACCGAACCACGTGCGGCGTGACATGTAGAAGCATGAAAGCAGGATGAGCAGGCTGCACGGCAAATCAGCGGGATTGGGGTAGGGGATCAGCAGCAGAAGTGCCGCGGCAATACGGCATGCCAGGACAGCAATTACGGCGGATTCCGCGTGCACACGATGGCGAACGGATACGGGGATTAAAAGACGTGGGCGCAGGCGCAGGATATTCCATGTGAGCAAGCCATCGGACCGGAACAGGTGAAGGTTGGCAAACCATTCCGCTGCGGAAAGCAAGGCCCAAGCGGCCAATAGAGTCTTGGTGATGACAAGGCATAAGGCGATGTCTGCCATGCCCTCAGTTACCATCGGCTATGAAAACTGGAAAGGAATGAGCATTCCAGTTCCCGCTCGAGGTGCCCTGTAGACTCGATAATCGCGAATTGAAATTCGGCAGCGTCCGGCTCGGCCGGCACAGCATGGGCTGCATAATGCAAAAGAAGGAGATAGGGGACAGTGAAAGGAAGTCCCGAGGGTCCCACATCGTCGCGTTTCAACAACAGCTTTATTGCCTGGATGGCATCAGTCAGAATCTTCGATGCCCGCTTCTGTGGATTCCACAAGTAAGCCAATTTCGGGCGCGGCGGATAAACAGTCACGCTTTTCCAGTCTGTCAATCGCCCGTCGCAGTAACGCTCCCTTATAACCAGGTGATAATCCCTGACGCCGGGATTAGGTGCAAAGAATGTCCAGCGCGGAATGATATGAAGTCCGTTAAACCGGTTGATGACGGACTGGAAGCGTGGGTGTTGCGCCAATAATGTGATTACCAGCCAAAGAGTCACTACCGAATAAAGCAGGATAGAGACTAATGACATGGCGAGTTCATATCAGCTCAGCGCGTTCTCGCGAAGCTTCATGAGTACTCCCAGCGACAGGCCCTCTCCCCCTGATAAGCCCGCGTTATCACCCGCCACAGCTGTGCCGGCATTACCAATGGGTATCACGATCTGCTCATATTTGTCGGACGTATCGGATGTCATTCTTCTTGCTTCTATAACGGCATCCAGTCCCGCAAGTTCCGCCTCGGCAAGTTTTGTCATCATTCCTCCACAGTCAAAAGATATTCTAAATTTAATGTCGGTCCGGGAAAGCGCAGTAGGGCTTTCTCTGGAAATCTGGTTAAGTGTAGTACAACTAAAGGAATGAAAGGGGGCAATGGAGGGTTCCTGTTAATGGAGCCTGTGGGAAATCAATCGGATGTATCCGGTTCCGCAAATGTTGCCCGCTCCTGATTTTCGTCCATCGATTCCCGCTCCAGAAATTCCATGATCGCGTAGGTCAGTTCCTTGCAGCCATCCCCGGTCATGGCTGAGATGGCAAAGTTCTTGTCTTTCCAGCGAAGGCTGCGGATGAATTTCTTGCATATTTTTTCGCGCTCATTTTCCGGCAGCAGATCCACCTTGTTGAGCACCAGCCAGCGCGGCTTGCGGTAGAGTGCTTCGTCATACTTCCTCAGTTCTTCGAGAATAGCCTTGGCCTCATACACGGGATCAATCGCTTCATCGAGCGGCGCAATGTCGACCACATGCAGCAACAGGCGGGTACGTGCCAGATGCTTCAGGAAGCGGTGTCCAAGTCCCGCGCCTTCCGCTGCGCCTTCGATCAGCCCCGGAATATCAGCCATTACGAAACTGCGGTTCTGATCCACGCGCACCACACCCAGAGCAGGGTGCATGGTGGTGAAAGGATAATCAGCTACTTTTGGGCGTGCCGCTGAAATTGCGCGAATCAGGGTCGACTTGCCCGCGTTTGGCATGCCGAGCAGTCCCACGTCCGCAAGAACCTTGAGTTCCAGCTTGAGGTCGGCTTCTTCTCCCGGTTCACCCAGCGTGAATTGCCGAGGCGTGCGATTTGTGCTGGATTTGAAGTGCAGATTGCCCAGTCCCCCCGTGCCACCTTTCGCGAGCAGGATTTTCTGATCATGCTGGACCAGGTCGGCCACCCGTTCTCCTGTCGCCTCGTTGGTGATAACGGTGCCAACGGGCATACGCAACACGATATCGTGGGCGCTTTTTCCGTAGCGATCCGAACCTTGTCCGTTTTCGCCGTTTTTTGCCCGGTGGATGCGGGCAAACCGGTAATCCACCAAGGTATTGATGTTGCGGTCGGCCATCGCATAAATGCTGCCTCCGCGTCCGCCATCACCACCGGATGGGCCGCCTTTGGGAATGTATTTCTCCCTGCGGAAGGCTGCGACGCCATCTCCACCTTTTCCAGCGATTACATGGATAATCGCTTCGTCAATGTATTTCATGGAATCAGCTTACCGGGATGCAAACAAAAAAGCCCTATCGGGCTGATAGGGCTTTCCTGGGAAATAAAATAAATTAAGCCGGGATAATGCTTACTGTCTTGCGCTGTGGCAACCCTTTGACCGTGAAGTTTACCCTGCCGTCCACCTTCGCGAACAGTGTGTGATCCTTGCCCATTCCAACATTCTCGCCCGGATGGACTCTTGTGCCCCGCTGGCGGATGATGATACTGCCTGCCGGAATCAGCTCGCCGCCAAAGCGCTTCACGCCAAGGCGCTTGGAATTGGAGTCTCGCCCGTTACGGGAACTGCCGCCTGCTTTTTTATGTGCCATGCCAAACTCTCCTTATACCGAAATACCGGTAATCTGAATTTCGGTGTAGTTCTGCCGATGCCCCTGCTGCTTCCGATAGTGTTTGCGCCGGCGCATCTTGAAAATACGGACTTTGTCATGCCTGCCTTGTTCCAGCACTGTTGCTTTGACAGAAGCGCCGCTTACCAAGGGTTTCCCCAGCGAGATATTGTCGCCGTCAGCAACCATCAATACCTGGTCGATCAGAAGTTCACTTCCGATTTCTACTGGTACCTGTTCTATTTTGAGTTTTAACCCGTTTTCGACCCGGTACTGCTTCCCGCCGGTTTTTATGACTGCGTACATGATGAAATCCTGTTTATTGCGCCCGCCAAGGAGCCATGAAAAGAAGTAGACGCGGATTATACAGAGTCACCCACTTAAGGTAAAGGTCTGTTGCGGATGAGTTTTGTGTCCCGATCCGAGTTTTGCCTGTTTTCGAACTTGACACGTTGGCGGCGACATTTCTACCATGGCATCTTTTTTGCAGGAACCTCCGTGTCAATTGAACGTATCAGAAGCCTGATTGCCCCCGATATGGGCAGGGTGGATACCGTAATTCGTGAAAAACTCCATTCGGAGGTCGTCCTCATCCGGCAGGTAAGCGAATATATCATCAACAGCGGCGGGAAGCGTCTGCGGCCCGCTTTGGTAATCCTGTCCGCTGGCGCATTCGGCTATACCGGACAATACCATTACAATCTTGCTGCCATCGTGGAATTCATCCATACGGCAACCCTTCTGCATGACGACGTTGTGGACGCTTCCGAACTGAGGCGAAGCAAGGCGACTGCAAATGCCCTGTTTGGAAACGCCGCCAGCGTATTGGTCGGGGATTTTCTATATTCCCGGGCATTCCAGATGATGGTCGAAGTGGACAATATGCGGGTCATGCGGGTGTTGGCCGATGCGACCAACACGATTGCCGAAGGCGAAGTGTTGCAACTGCTCAATGTCCGTGATCCGGACGTCGATGAGGAAAATTACCTGCGTGTGATCCGCTATAAGACCGCGAAGCTGTTCGAAGCCGCAACGCGGCTCGGCGCGATCCTCGGTAATGCCTCCCCAGCGGAGGAAGAAGCGATGGCCGTGTATGGCATGCATCTCGGCACCGCCTTCCAACTTACCGATGACATGCTGGATTATTCCGGGGATTATCAGGAAACCGGCAAGAATCTGGGCGACGATCTGGCAGAAGGCAAACCCACTCTGCCGTTGATCTATGCCATGAAAACAGGATCGGGCGCCCAGGCGCAGATCATCCGCAGCGCCATCGAGCGGGGAGGCGAGGGGGGATTTCAGCCCGTGCTGGAAGTTATCCAGCAGACCGGCGCATTGGATTATGCCAGACAACGCGCGCAGGCCGAATCCGAGACCGCGTCCAACATGATTTCCTCACTGCCGGATTCAGACTATAAGCAATGCCTGCTGGATCTGAGCACCTTTGCGGTGGCGAGAAATCATTAATGGTTTTATCTGGACCTGATTCACCTGCTTTAGCGCAGGGGCGCGGTGACGCAGTCACCGCGCTAATTTGGATTGCTCCAAAACCCCTTCCTGCGTACAATTGCAGCCCACGTGCCTGACATGAATTGCTCCAGGCACCGCAAGTCTCAAAATCGGTTTTTCGGGGTGTAGCTCAGCCTGGTAGAGTACTGCGTTCGGGACGCAGGAGTCGGAGGTTCGAATCCTCTCACCCCGACCATTCGGTTTGTTCACATTGGTGTTTTCGACTGTTTCTATCCGGAAACGCTGTCATATGCAGAATATCTGCGTCATTCATTCCTGACCGTATGCAAGCGAGTCAGATTTGGCCCCCTCCCACACGTCTGCAAGTGCAGAGAGAGAATCAAGAGAGAAGAAATAGGTCAATCGAGTATTTGTTCCCCTTTTCCACAAATGGGGAAGGGGCCAGGGGGAAGGTGGGGAGCGGCGGATTTTTATTCCCCCTCAAGCTTGCACACTATTGCATAAGCGGTAGAATGCCGTACATGTCATTTAACTGCTTGCCGCCGGTTTCGATACCGCAACGGAGATTCCCCCTTGGGTAGAATCCTGTTCTTCGCCCTTATTGCCCTTCTTTTTTTCTGGGTCATAAGGAGCTATCGTCGCGCCCTCAAAAAACGTGAGGAGATGCATAAGCAGCCTCAATTTCTCGAAGGTGAGGATATGGTCCGATGTGTCTACTGCGGCGTCCATTTACCCAGAAGCGAAAGTATCACTTCGGAAGGCAGGTTTTTCTGCAGCGATGAGCATCGGCGACTGCACCTGCAATCTGAATCGTGAACCCGCCGGTGCAAATGGGTTACAGCCGGCAGAATGACGCGGGCGGCGTCCGACAGGATGACTGCCTCATGCAGATCGATGCCACGGGATGTGCGAGGGGCATCCGCTTCATCGCTTCGCCCAATTTCGACGAACGGCCGGGGGGATGTGCGATTTCACTGCTCGTGATTCACAACATCAGCCTTCCTCCCGATCAGTTTGGCGGAAACGGTGTAGCCGAGTTATTCACCAACGAGCTCGATCCGGAAGCCCACCCCTACTACCGCACCATTCACGGCCTCAGGGTTTCCAGTCACTTTTATATTCCCCGGACAGGAGAGGTCATTCAATTCGTCCCGTGCGAAAAACGCGCCTGGCATGCAGGGGAGTCCTGCTGGCAGGGCAGGAGCCGGTGCAATGACTTTTCCATCGGTATCGAGCTCGAAGGCAGCGACTCGCAGCCTTTCACCGATTCTCAATACAGAATGCTGGTCGGGCTCACGCTGGAACTGCAAAAGGCTTATCCCATCGAGCATATTGCAGGGCATTCCGACATTGCCCCGGGTCGCAAGACCGACCCGGGCCCCTGTTTCGACTGGAAGCGTTACCGTACCGCCCTCGCTGCTTCTCGTTGAGTCTTATTTCGAGTCTTGCGCAGTCTCTCCGGTAAGCATCAGAAAGAAGAACCCATCCTGTCATCTGGATGAGGTGCGCGCTTTTTCCTTGGCCGCGGTAGAACTATTTCCGCGCGCATTCACGCCATCCGAAAAAATTCCCTGGCTCCGCAAATAGTCCTCGTAGTTCCCCTTGAAGTCGACGATTCTCTCTGGTTTCATTTCAACGATGCGTGTTGCGAGAGAAGATACAAATTCGCGGTCATGGGAAACGAAAATCAGCGTGCCTGTATATTTTTCCAGTGCTGCATTAAGCGATTCGATGGATTCCATGTCGAGATGGTTGGTGGGTTCGTCCATCAGCAATACATTGTTTCTTTGCAGCATGAGCTTGCCAAACAGCATACGTCCTTCCTCTCCCCCCGAAATGACATTAACCGATTTTCTGACTTCGTCGCCGGAAAACAGCAACCTTCCAAGCACACTCCGAACAGCCTGGTCATCATCGTGTTCGCGGCGCCATTGCGTCATCCATTCGGTAAGTGATATATCATTGCCGAAGTCTGCGGCATGATCCTGCGCAAAATAGCCAGGACGGGCTTTCTCCGCCCATTTGACTTCTCCCGCGTCAGGCGACAGATCGCCGGCAAGACAGCGCAGCAAGGTGGTCTTGCCAATGCCGTTCGGACCGATAATCGCAATTTTTTCGCCTGCTTCCACATTCATGCTGAATTTGTAGAACAGCGGTTTCTGCATTCCGTCAAAACCTTTGGTGATGCTTTGTACCGATACCGCCAGACGGTGCAGCTTCTCGCGCTCGTCCATGTCCAGCCGTATGTATGGATACTGCCGGCTTGAAGGTTTCACGTCTTCCAGTTTTATTTTTTCGATCTGACGGGCACGGCTGGTTGCTTGCCGTGCCTTGGAGGCATTGGCGGAAAAGCGGCTCACGAATGACTGCAATTCAGCAATCTGGGCTTTTTTCTTCGCGTTGTCGGCCAGCATGCGCTCCCGCACCTGGGTAGAGGCGAGCATGTAGTCATCGTAATTTCCCGGATAGATACGTATTTCGCCATAATCCAGGTCAGCCATATGAGTACATACGCTGTTCAGGAAATGCCGGTCATGCGAAATGATGACAATCGTGCTTCTGCTGGCGTTGATGACGTCTTCCAGCCAGCGGATGGTGTTGATATCGAGGTTATTGGTGGGCTCGTCCAGGAGCAGAATATCCGGATCGGCAAACAATGCCTGGGCAAGCAGTATGCGCAATTTGAAGCCCGGCGCCACAGCGCTCATCAACCCCTGATGTTGCGGCAGGGGTATGCCCACGCCGAGTAGCAGTTCTCCCGCGCGCGCTTCAGCGGAATAGCCATCCAGTTCAGCGAATCTTGCTTCCAGTTCCGCGGCGCGCATGTAGTCATCTTCCGTCGCATCGGGGTTGGCATAAATTGCGTCGCGTTCTTCCTTTACGCGCCATAGTTCTTCATGCCCCATCATCACCGTATCGATTACGAGACAATTTTCGAAAGCGAACTGGTCCTGGCGCAATTTTCCCACGCGCTCACCCGCATCGACACTGATATTGCCGGAAGTAGGCTCCAGATCGCCGCCGAGGATTTTCATGAAGGTCGATTTCCCACACCCGTTGGCGCCGATCAATCCGTAACGATTGCCATCGCCGAATTTGACCGAAACATTTTCGAACAGGGGTTTTGCCCCAAACTGCATGGTGATATTGGCTGTTGTAATCAATGTCTTTCCCTCTCTCTGTTCCCGGAAGGGATTGGAAAAAACCTTCCATTATACGTTTCCTGATCAGAAACGGAATTATGATCCTCCTGCCCAGGGCCAAACAGGGACAGGTAAATAGGACTCTTGGACATCCGGCTTACTGAGAGATTCCTCGGTTTTCGCCTGATCCTGTATCATTACCGTTTCGGCTTAAACCGGTGTTTTATGAAGATTACATTTCTGGATTTCGAGCAGCCGATTGCTGAGCTTGAAGCAAAAATAGAAGAATTGCGCTTTGCCCAGGATGATTCAGCGGTCGATATTTCAGCCGAAATCCTGCGTCTGCAAAAGAAAAGCCAGTCCCTCACCAACAGCATATACGGGAAGCTCACGCCCTGGCAGATTTCACAAGTCGCGCGCCATCCGCAGCGCCCCTATACACTCGACTACATTCAGAATCTTTTCACGGATTTCGAAGAACTCCACGGCGATCGCGGCTTTGCCGATGACTACGCCATAATAGGCGGGTTGGCGCGTTTTGACGGCCAGACAGTCATGGTTATCGGCCACCAGAAGGGGCGCGACACCAAGGAAAAAATTCATCGCAATTTTGGCATGCCCAAGCCCGAAGGGTATCGCAAGGCGCTGCGGCTGATGCGTCTGGCAGAAAAATTCGCCATCCCGCTGTTCACGTTCATCGATACGCCAGGCGCATATCCGGGCATCGGGGCGGAAGAACGCGGTCAATCAGAGGCGATTGGACACAATCTGTATGTAATGGCGGAGTTGAAAGTGCCCGTGATCTGCACCGTTATCGGGGAGGGTGGGTCAGGTGGCGCGCTGGCGGTGGCAGTGGGCGACGCAATCCAGATGCTGCAATATGCAACCTATTCCGTCATTTCGCCCGAGGGCTGTGCCTCCATCCTTTGGAAAAGCGCTGACAAAGCCCCTGAAGCTGCCGAGATCATGGGAATCACGGCGCACCGGCTCAAGACCCTGGGTCTGATAGACAAGATCATCGATGAACCTTCCGGGGGGGCTCACCGCGACCAGCCCGCTACCATGCAAGCCGTAAAGAAAGCCTTGCAGGACTCGCTCAAGCTCCTGCAGGAATATTCCATCCACATGTTGCTGGAGAAACGCTTTGAGCGGCTGATGGGATATGGCCAGTTCAAGGAAGTCAAAGTCAGATAATATCTCGCGCAGGGCGCAGCATGTATTGCGTACCCAGGTCCCAGCTGGCGATCACCTGACCATCGCTTTGAGCGGGGGAGTGGATTCGGTGGTGTTGCTGGATCTGCTTGTCCCGCTTGCCTCGCAAATGCAACTCCCGCTCTCGGCCGTTCATGTCAACCACGGTATCAGCCCCAATGCAGATAAATGGAGTGAATTCTGCCGGAATCTGTGCCAGTTCCGAAACATTCCTCTTGAAATTGCCAGGGTAAAAGTTGCCCAAGGACCCGGTATCAGCCTGGAAGCCGCGGCACGTGAAGAGCGCTATCGCATCTTTAGGGGTCTTCAAACGGATTATATCGTGCTGGCCCAGCATCTGGATGACCAGGCGGAAACGCTGCTGCTGCAATTGCTGCGTGGTGCGGGGGTAAAGGGGCTGAGCGCGATGCCGGTCGTGAGGACCGTGCGAAAAGAAATGGGTGAGACAGTCCCGGTGAACTCCGTCCCTGCACTTGAGGGCAGACCGAGGCTGCTTCGGCCTCTGCTCGACGTTTCGCGACGGGAGATCGAAGACTATGCGAGAAAGCATGCCTTGCGGTGGATTACCGATGAAAGCAACGACGAGATATCTTTCGGCCGGAATTTTCTGCGTCACGAACTTTTTCCCCTCATGGAAAAGCGCTTCCCCGCTTACCGTACGACTTTCCTGCGCGCCAGCCGCCATATGGCTGAGGCTTCCGCTTTACTGGATGAATTGGCCGAAGTCGATAGTGCGCGATGTGCAGTACCCGGAAAACTCCATGTCGAAGATCTGCGGAAACTGGGTTTTCCGCGTGCGCGGAACCTGTTGCGCTATACGCTGGCGCAGCATGCCGTCGTACTGCCCAGCACGGTAAAGCTTGAAGAAATCCTGCGGCAGCTGGTCTCCTCGTATTCCGATACAAAACTGCATGTCGTTTTCGGGAATACGGAAATCCGGTGCTTCAGAGGCCGGGTACATATACGAAAAGCCCAAACGATAGTCGAAGCGATTCCCGAGGCCCGCTGGCATTTGCCCTGGCGAGGAGAAGAGCAGCTTTTCATTTCCGAGCTTGGCGTAACCCTTCGATTTACACGTTCTATGGGCGCCGGGATCGGCTGGCAAAAGATCAACGGGCAACCCGTAACGATCCGTCTGCGCCAGGGGGGGGAACGGCTGCGTCCAGACTGCAAGCGCCCACGCCGGAGCCTTAAAAACCTGCTGCGGGAAGCATCGCTCCCACCCTGGCAACGGCAAAGGTTACCGCTGATATTCAGCGGAGAGCAGCTGGTCTGCGTACCGGGAATAGGCGTGGATTGCGATTTTCAGGCAGCGGACGACGAACAGGGTCTCGTGGTGGAGTGGCGGCAGGACCTTTTTTCACCCTGATTTTTGTTCACCACAATTCAAACACCAGCACTTCCGCTTTTTGACCCTGATCGAGAACCAGACGATCTTCGCCGGTAAGCATGGCGGCATCTCCCGTTTCCAGCGTGTCGCCACTCAGTGATACACGACCGCGTGCGACGTGGATATAAACGTCATTGCCTGCGCCGATACTCTGTTCAATTCGCTCGTTCCCATCCAGCAGCGCAGCGAACATCCTCGCATCCGTCTGTATTTTCACAGAGCCATTGGTGCCATCCGCCGAGGCAACCAGACATAGCTTCCCACGCTTTTCCGCTTCATCAAAGTATTTCTCTTCATAACCCGGCGGAATACCCGTCTTGTTGGGCAAAAACCAGATTTGCAGGAAATGGACTCTTTCACTTTGTGATGCATTGAATTCGCTATGCTGTACACCCGTGCCCGCACTCATGCGCTGCACGCTGCCGGGGCGAATTACTGAACCTCCCCCCGTACTGTCTTTATGCGCCAGCGCTCCTTCCAGCACATAGCTGACAATTTCCATGTCGCGGTGCCCATGCGTGCCAAAACCCTGCCCAGGCTGGACGGTGTCGTCATTGATCACACGCAACGAACGAAATTGCGTGTGCTCGGGATCGTAATAGTCTGCAAAAGAAAAGCTGTGCCAGGAATTCAGCCAGCCGTGATCGGCATGACCCCGCTCATGGGCGCGACGTAGTTCGATCATGTAAATGCTCCTTTCAGTGAGATGGAAAAAAGGGTGACTATCGGCAATTTGCCTGTCAGTTTCCTCTTTATGCTTCAGTCATGCCTCCCGTTGCCGCCGGGCTGTCGGTTGACGCTGTCGGTGTGCCACCGATGAAGTGTGAAACGCGTGGGGCTTCGCTGCCCGTATGAAAGCGGTTGACGTTTTCCTGCACTCGCTGGTCCTCGCGGGTAACGCGTGCATGCTGGCGCAGATGATCCAGCCACGAGGCCTGCTGGAAGAATTCGATATAACGCCCCGGCTTCTCGAGGTCCTCAAAGACCCCCCAGGCAAACGCCCCATCGCGCCGCCGCGATGCTCCCAGTGAGCGGATTGCTTCCAGGAAGGCTCGCCGCTGATCCAGCCCAATCTCATATTCGACAGTGACTAGCACGGGCCCCCGGCGCAAGTCAGGTTCTTCCATTGCTGGAGGATGCGGCCGCCAATGGTATGAAGGAGCAAGATCCGGAGCCTCCCGGGAGCCCAGACTGAAATTGCGAACAGCCAGCGCCGCCACCATCGTCCCGGCCGAGGATAGCAGGAGGGCAGTGGGAACGGTAGTGCTGGCAGCAACCCATCCCCAGAACAGGCTTCCCAATGCCAGGCCTGCGGAGAAGACCATGATATAGAGAGACAGTGCGCGTCCCCGAACCCAGGCAGGAACAGAGGTTTGTGCGGTAACCTGCAGTGACCAGAGCACGCTAACCCAGGCCGCGCCGGAAAGCGTCATGATGGCGTAAAGCATCTCTTCGCTCTGCAGGATTGCCAGTGCCATGATCGTTGCCCCATAAATCAGGCTTGCCGCCAGCACCAGGCGATCGCGGGAGGCGAGTTCATGCAGCCGGGGCAGAACAAGGATACCGCACACCGCCCCAATACCGACGAAGGAGAGCAAGAGTCCATAAGTTCCGGGTCCCCCGCCCAGTTCGACCCGTGCAATCAGCGGAAGAAGCGCCCATCCCGAAGCTGCGAAGAGAATAAAAGCCGTGGTACGAATCAGCACCGCTCGGAAAGGCGATGCTACATGAGCATAACGTACCCCGGCGCGCAATGCCTGGAAGAAGCGTTCGGGTGGCAGCGACCGCTCTTCCGGTTCGCGCTTCCATCTCCAGAGGACGACAATCATGCCTATAAACGAGAGCGCATTCAGGCCATAAGCGGCCCATGGGCCGATCTGGGCCAGCAATACGCCGGCAATGGCTGGGCCGAGGGAACGCGACAGGTTCATCGACAATGAACTCAATGCGACCGCTTCCGGCAACATACTCCTGGGAACAAGCTCGGGGGCAGTGATATTCAGCGCGGGAGTTGCCAGTGATGCGCCAATGCCCAAAGCAAAGGTCAGAATCAGGAGGTTCCAGATATCGATCTGATCGATAGCAGCAAGTACGGTGAGCATTGCCGCAGCCGCGGCCATCCATATCTGCGTGAAGAGAAGATAACGCCGTCGGTCTACAATGTCGGTCAGCGCACCTGCAGCCAGCGCGAACAGTACCATGGGCAACGAAGTGGCCGCCTGCACCAGGGACACCATCACCGGTGAGGGAGACAGGTCGGTCATTACCCAGGCGGAGGATACGCCATTGATCCACGTTCCGATGTTGGAGCCAAGCGCGGCGAACCAGAATGCCCTGAATGGCAGTATCTTGAGCGGTTCCCAAGTGCCGGAGCGTCCCCGGTTCGATTCTTTATTGCGGGCTTGTTTGGTCACCAGCGAAAACCCAGGCTTGTCATAAGAAAAGTCACATTCCCACCGCCTGCCTGAATTAATCCACTTCCTGCTCGAAAATGGACGATAGCAGCACGGATTTCTCACTGCGGGCTAAGGCGATAATTACCTTCCAATTTGATCGGGTCGCCGATATGGCGACTGGTTCCAATTGTTTCACGTATCGCCACCAAGAGGCAGGCGGCTTAAACCCCGTCTTCCTTATGATGTTTCCACAAAAAATACCGCCCAGGACAAGTATCAGAGCGTGAGCCGGCTTGATCGTCAAGACTGGCTGCAAATCCATTTTATCACCGCGGGCTATATCCGCTTTTACGCCCCGCCGCGACGACCAAGGAAGTGCGAGGAAAGTAAAACCGGTATCGGAGACAACAGTCCAGGCACGGATGGTTTGGTCGCCGGCATGCCCGGGTTGAAATAGGACTTCCATATTCCAGTCTCAACCTCTGTGACACCAAAAAGCCGCGTGCCGAACGAAAGCCTGCGTTTCCCCTGCGCTGTTGCAAACCGCGCCTTTTCTCTTTCATAGCGAAGTCAATAGAGATCAATCTCGAAAGAATCAATATGTTCCGCTGCGAGAGCGATATACAAGCCGTAGAGTGGTTGCAATTTATTGGCTGAATCATCGAAGGCACCCAGCTTGAGTTGAGTGCTGCCATCGAAGAGCGGCATGGTGACGTACCTAATTCCTGCTCCAAGTTCGATGAAGGATCAAGGGCTGGAGCGCGACTCAAGTTTGCGCTCAGTTTGCCGATTATTTAATCCAATAACGATATTTGCTGGGGAAAAAGCAACTCCTCAGACTCCTGGAGTCGCCGCTCTAGGCCAGCCGTCAGTTTTCTCATCAGAAGAAGCTTTCGCCTGCTTTGGCAACCCCATCCCATCACATGGCCACCCAGACAAGGGTTCTATGTACTTCAACCTGAATAATAAGTTTGTTTAATTGATAGATGATGGAGATTGAGATGCAGCAAAAGATTTTATCCAGCTTTTTTCTCCTGCTTCTTGCGTTTGCCTCAGAGCTCTTTGCGCAACAAGCCTATGAGGATGAGCCTGACATGACGCCGGTGGCCGCGCCGTCAAGGGTCAGAATTGAGATCAACAAGAAATATTTTGAGGTTTGTGAAGCAGAGCTGGGACCATTTCCGCAGGAAACCATCCATTGTCCGGATGCAGTGCTGATTCCAACCGAGCGTACGCTTGCCGGCGGCAAGGTGATCAAGCTGAATGAGGATTTGCCGGAGAGCACCCCCCGGTTCCGCAATTCCGAAACAGGGCAGCTCAAGTTGAATGCCGATACCCAGTTATTCGATGACATCACCTCCTGCGACAAGCCCAGCGGCGTTTTTCGGGACATGCGTAATGCTGGCTGTATCCCCGGCAATCGCATCAAACATCTGATAAATCAGATCAAGGGTGGGCAAACCGTCGATTGGGTCTACATATGCCGGAAGAATAGCAATTTTTCGAAGCAGGGGGGTCATTACAATGAACTGGGCCTGATCGGCTATAACCGGCATACGGGTAAAACCTGCTATTTTGCCGGGCAGCCGACGCAAACCCTCAAGGTCAACGGGAAGTGGAAGGTCATCGAGAAGAACAATAAAGGGGAGCCGGTCGAAACCATCAGGACGGAAGCGGATGTTGCCCTGATTCCGGGGGAAAAGATTCCTGCGCCAGGCTTCAGTAAATTCGATGAAAAAATGGTGATCCACTGGTCGGTGCCGACTTTTGGCGGCTGCACCCGTTGTCATTCCAACGGTCCGTTCATTCGCTACCCTTTCAATGAACCGGTCTGCCTCGTTGCCGGCAGTTCCACCAGTTGTCTCAGAAGTTTTTCCAGCAACGAGGCTTGCGGCAAATATCTCGAGCAAACCTATGCGCGTGGCGACCGTATCAAATATCAGTGCAGGGTTCTGAAACCACGCCGCCAGCCGGGAATGCTGTATTCGGTGATTTCTCCTTTTGATGGAGACGGTACGCTCAACAAATTTTTACTGGCGATGAGCGAAGCCGACAAAAAAGATAAATATTATGAAGATCTGATGCAGTATCCCTGGGAAAAACCCAAGCGTCTGGTCAGCCCCGAGGCGAAAGCATGCGCGCAATGCCATGCACTCGGAAATGGTGTCTACGCCACTTTTGTTAATTCCCTGTTTTCCGTCCATAGCCTGAAGGATGAAAAATTTCATCCCGGGGTCGGCGAAAACTGGCGTGCCCGTTTGTTTTTGTCGAATGTTTCCGAGGCTCAGCGCAGCGATAGCGCACACGATAAAAAGATAAAGAGCGAAGGCATCCTGCCGATCAGGGTCAGCGCCAAATCGATCAAGGAAGAGAACGAATTGCGGGAAAAACTATCGCTCGGACACTATCAGACGGCCTTGCGAAAGATCAATGATTGCGACCGGCAGCCGGGAAATTGCCAATGGGACGATCACTGGACGATGGAACGGGTCAAAAAGGAATCGTTCAAGTATTTGCAGGAACATTGCAGCTATTGCCATGCGTCGGAAATGGCCAAGCCGGTTTTAATGACCGAAGCCGATTTCAAACACCCCGATCTGGTTGACAAAATCATAGGCCGCATGCACGAACCGACCAATCCGATGCCCCCCAGCGGGCAACTGCCAGGTTCGGTGTTAAATGTCTTGTCCGACTATCTGCGCAAAGCAAATAATTAAAGGATGCAATAATGAACGAAGAATTGAAAAAGAGCATAGCGGCCAGCATCGAAAACACTCGGTTCGACATTTTGCAGATGATCGAACTGGGACGTGAGCTTATCGACTATCCCGATGAAATCCATCACGGGCCGGTGGTATCCATGGGGGTGCCGAAGGATACGCTGCCCAAATGGGACGATATCCAGATTCTGACAGCGCAGCTCCATAAAAAACCATTAATAGATGATGCCCCGGTGGATACTCAGCTGGTGATCGGTCCGCGTGCCCAAAAACCCCTGGTTCTGGATATCCCGCTGCTGGTTGGCGATATGAGTTATGGCGCGCTGTCGAAAAGGGCCAAGCAGGCATTGTCAAAGGGGGCTGATCTGGCCGGCACTGCGATCTGTTCAGGTGAGGGCGGCATTCTGGGGGATGAACTCGAGCTGAATCAAAGTTATATGTTCGAATTGGGCAGCGCGCGCAACGGCCTGAAGAAAAACAGCGACTTGAGTCAGTTTTCGAAGGATTTTAAAGGCAAAGTCAAGGCGTTTCACTTCAAGGGCGGGCAGGCGGCCAAGACCGGTACAGGTGGGCATTTGCCGGGAGGCAAGGTTACGGAGGAGATTGCCAAGGCACGCCAGATTGAAGTCGGCAAGGATGCGATCTCCCCATCCACCTTTGCCGATTTCCACACACCCCGCGATTTTGCTGATTTTGCCGATCAGATCCGCGACCAGATGGGCGGCATTCCGATTGGTTTCAAGATAAGCGCAAACCACATCGAGGATGACATGCGCTTCGCGCTCGATGCCGGGGCCGATTACATCATTCTCGATGGACGAGGTGGCAGTACCGGTGCTGCGCCGGGGATTTTCCGGGACCATATTTCAGTGCCAACGATCGCTGCATTGGCGCGGGCGAGAAAATTTCTCGACGTCGCAGGCCATGAGAAAGGTGCAAAGAATAGCGTGACCCTGATTATTACCGGCGGTTTGCGCATTCCTTCCGATTTCATTAAGGCGTTAGCCTTGGGAGCCGACGGAATCGCGCTGGCCAATAGTGCGCTGCAGGCAATTGGCTGTACCGGTGCGCGCATCTGCTACTCCGGCGATTGTCCTGCCGGCATAGCAACCCATGCCCAACACTTGGTCAACAAGATCGACGTCGACGCCAGGGCGCGTGACCTGGCGCTGTTTTTCAACGGCAGTGTACACCTGATGAAGATCATGACAAGAGCCTGCGGCCACCATTCCCTGCGGGAATTTAGCCGGGATGATATTTGCACCTGGAAAGCCGAAATATCGAGGTTGGCTGGAATTCCCTATGCCGGTGTCGATCCCTCAAATCCCTGACCGCCGAAACTGAGGTAATCCTTGCGCTGGATGGCACCTGCTGTCTGCCATATATCTATGACGTGGTTCGTGGAAATGAAATATATTACTTCGATGATTGAGCTTTCAGGGCGATAACAAATTCCGGTTTTCCATACATGGCTAAATCCAAATCTACTTATTCCTGCACCGAATGCGGCGGCCAGACTTTGAAATGGCAGGGTCAATGCCCGCATTGCCAGGCATGGAACACCCTTGTCGAGGCGATGAGCGAAAAGGCGGCAGCGCGATTCACTCCCGTCTCAGAAAGCAGGGAAGTTCAGAGCTTGAGTGAAGTGGAAGCGGAGGAAGAGCAGCGTTATTCGACAGGTTTGCTCGAGTTTGACCGGGTGCTGGGCGGAGGCCTTGTGCAGGGTGGTGTGGTATTGCTGGGGGGCGATCCGGGAATCGGCAAATCCACGCTGCTGCTCCAGGCATTATGCAATATGTCTTTGCTGCCGCTCGCGAGAAACGTGTTGTACGTGAGCGGTGAAGAGTCGGCCAGGCAGGTGGCGATGCGCGCCAAACGAATGGGGGTCGATGCAAAGGCGTTGCATTTGCTGGCGGAAATTCGCCTGGAGCGAATCCAGGAAGTGCTGGCCGAACGCAAGCCTGACGTGGCCGTCATCGATTCCATTCAGACAGTTTATTCCGACGCGCTGCAATCCGCTCCCGGTTCCGTCGCCCAGGTACGCGAGTGCGCCGCGCAATTGACCCGACTCGCCAAGGCCAGCGGTACCGGCATGATTCTGGTGGGCCATGTGACGAAGGAGGGTGCATTGGCCGGTCCGCGCGTACTGGAGCACATGGTGGATACGGTGCTCTATTTCGAGGGCGACACGCATTCGAGTTTTCGCCTGATCCGCGCCTTCAAGAACCGGTTTGGGGCAGTGAATGAACTGGGCGTTTTTGCGATGACTGAAAAGGGTTTGCGGGAGGTAAGCAATCCCTCGGCCTTGTTTCTTTCTCATCATGGCGGCCAGGTCCCGGGTTCCTGCATCATGGTGACACAGGAAGGCACCCGGCCGCTTCTCGTTGAAATCCAGGCCCTGGTGGATGAAGCGCACTCGCCTAACGCGAGAAGGTTGAGCGTTGGACTGGAGCAGAACCGGCTTGCCATGTTGCTGGCGGTTTTGCACCGCCACGCAGGCATCGCCTGTTTCGATCAGGATGTGTTCGTGAATGCGGTGGGGGGCGTGAAAATTACCGAACCGGGTGCCGATTTAGCTGTATTGCTGGCAATCGTTTCCTCACTCAAGAACCGGCCGCTGCCGGAAAAAACGGTGGTGTTCGGGGAAGTGGGTCTGGCGGGAGAAGTGCGCCCGGTCCAGCGCGGCCTGGAAAGACTGAGAGAAGCGGCCAAGCTGGGTTTTGTGCAAGCCATTGTTCCCAAGGCCAACAAACCGAAAGCGACGCCTCCCGGCATCGAAATCATTGCGGTGGAACGGGTGGAGGAGGCGGTTGCAAGAATGCGATGAAGAACCCCACGAAAGATTCGCTTTCAGGAATATCTGTTACTTTATCTCAGATAGGCTGACATGATTCCCGGTTTCCGTCACAAGGATCTGAGAAGGCTTCACATTTCGGGATTCACTTCAAATCTTTGGCAATGCAACTAGGAACCCTTCATTCTTTTCAAATCCTCGATTATTTCAGCAGAATTGCGCGAAGCGCTGGCTGATAAATAAATTTTAGCGATCCTGCCTTCCGGGTCAATGAGGTAGGTATTGCGTTTGGCCAGGCCGATGAGGCTCCATATCGAGTCGTAACGCTTGGCAGTCTCGCCTTTGCTGTCCGCCAAAAGCGGAAAGGGAAGATCATACTTTTTGGCAAAGCTGGCATGGCTTGCGCTATCGTCCACGCTTACACCGACAACTTCCGCGCCCAGATCCCTCAATTGGTGAATGTCATCACGGAATTTACACGCCTGCTTGGTGCACCCGGGTGTATCGTCCTTGACATAGAAATACAATGCCAGCCATTTGCCGTGGTAATCCGAGAGCTTGTGGTTTTTGCCATTTTGATCGGGAAGATTGAAATCCGGTGCTGCCTCTCCCACCTTGAGAGGCTCGGCAAGTACGCCACGACTTCCAAAAGTCATGATAAGTGTCGCTAACGTTGCAAGTACTCCCAGTACTTTCATGATTTCTCCTTGATATTCAAATCGATGTAGCGATTTGGCATCGCACGAGGTTTCTGTATGGGTTGAAACACTTGTGCTCATACCAGGTCTTCTCTTTTCATGCTGCATGCGTCATATTATGGTTCACTTCCTTATTTGCATGCAAAGCCCTTCAGTCGAGTTTGGACGAGTAATTGAGCAATAAATTCAAATTATGGATACTGGCTATACTTTCAGTCGCCATGTTGTTGCTTGCGACAATTGTTCCGCCCATTCCACAGCCCTCGTCATACCACCATTTCGCCGATAGCCGGGACTGTTTCGGCATTCCAAACTGTTTTAATGTAATCTCCAATTTCGCTTTTCTCTTCGTTGGAGTCGCAGGGCTGGTATTTTTGCTGAACTCTCGAGGTTCGTGCGCGGCAAAGACCTTTACCCTCCCGTCCGAACGCTGGCCTTTCATGATTTTGTTCCTGAACGTGGCCCTGGTATGCTTCGGTTCAGCTTACTACCATCTGGCTCCTGACAACGATCGTCTGATATGGGACCGGTTACCCATTGCAATCGGCATCATGGCGCTGCTGGCAGCAACGATCAACGACCGGATCGGTCCAAAAGCAGGGACACGCCTTCTGCCTGTCCTGATTGCGATCGGAGCAGGTACCGTACTGAACTGGTACTGGAGCGAACAGCGGGGGGTGGGCAATCTGAACTTTTATGTAGTCGTGCAGTTCTATTCGTTGCTGGTCATCGTTCTCCTGGGTGTTTTTTTCCGCTCGCGCTATACCCGCGGACGAGACATCTACACTGCGCTGGGGCTTTATGCCCTTGCCAAGGTTGCGGAATTCACAGACCGGCCGATTTATGCTCTGGGACACGCAATCAGTGGACACAGCGTAAAGCATCTGCTTGCCGCTTGTGCCATCTACTGGGTTTTACGCATGCTGAGGAAGCGCGAACCCTTGCAGGGAACAATGGAGGAAGCGATGCCTCGTGCTTCCGGTCTTCACTAACGATGTGACGATCTGGTTAAAGTCTGGTTAAAGGAAAGAAGGAGGAGGAAGTGCATCTTATAGAAGCTTACGAACGGATGGGTGGGGAAGCGGTCATCCGCCGTTTGGTAGACCGTTTTTATGACCTGATGGATGAGGATCCCGACTATTACGGCATACGCAAGCTTCATCCCCAGGACTTGACCAGTTCCCGGGAGAAATTGTTCATGTTCCTTTCAGGCTGGACCGGGGGGCCGACACTCTATACCGACAAGTACGGCGATCCCCGCCTGCGCAGCCGCCATATGCCTTTTCCAATTGGCGCTTCGGAGCGCGACCAGTGGCTGGGCTGCATGTATCGCGCCATGGTGGATATCGATCTGGATGAGGCCTTGCGCAAGAAGCTTGCCATGGCGTTCGATCAGACTGCGGACTTCATGCGCAACCAGCCGGAATAAAATTGATGCAAGGAAGGATTGCGCGAATAGCGGGGTGGGAAATGCCCCGCTGCTGTCCTTCAGAACATGGATGAAACGCCTACTTCCCCCTGAAATAAGCGCTAGAACCGGTCGTGCTTCCAAATGAATCGCGCCTGCCATTGCCTCCGCTACCGGCTCTGGCAGCTCTGGTACTGCCCGCTGTATTACCCCATGTATCTCGATTACCGGCAGGGGAACGGCTCTGCCCGGCCTTCCAGTCTCCATCGGACCGGTAAGCGCTGCTCCGGTGCGGAACATCGCTGGACCAGGTACGACTGCGTTTATGGGCGACACTAGGCGTACTTCTGGGCTGGGCACTCGCGCCAGGGCGTGGTTTAGCGCGGGGTTCCAAGCCGGGAACGACATGCGAAGCAATGCGCTGCCCGGTAAAGCGTTCGATTTTTTTCAGATGGATTCCATCCTTGCTGGAAGCGAATGAAACCGCGATTCCTGATGCGCCAGCGCGTCCTGTCCGCCCGATGCGATGCACATAATCTTCGGCAAATTTCGGCAGATCAAAATTGATGACGTGGGTAATGCCTGCCACATCGATTCCCCGCGCGGCTACATCGGTCGCGACCAGTACTCTTATGCCGCCCTGGCGCAGTTTTATGAGGGTACGATTGCGGTCGCGCTGGCTCATGTCCCCGTGCAGGGCGGCTGCCGCATGACCCTGGGCGGAAAGACCGTCGGCGAGCATATCCGCATCACGTTTGGTGGCGGTAAAAACGATGGCTTGTTTGAGCTCTATATCCCGAAGCAGGTGATCCAGCAGCTGGTTTTTGTGGGAAATGTCGTCCACGTAATGCAGCCGTTGTTCGATATTGTTCAACCGGGCCTTGGAGGTCGCTACCTGGATGCGTTTAGGTGAATTCAGCAGACGTGCAGCCACATTATCCATTGCACTGTCCAGGGTGGCTGAAAACAGCAGGGTCTGACGGGTTGCAGGAGTGGCCGATGCGATTCGCTCAACATCCTCTATAAAGCCCATGTCGAGCATGCGATCGGCCTCGTCCAGCACCAGCATTTCCAGGCGGGAAAAATCGATCCGCCCCCGTTGGATGTGGTCGATCAGCCGCCCGGGAGTGGCCACAAGAATATCGACCACCTGCGAGAGCAGCTTGTTTTGCAGCGGGTAAGGCATACCGCCCAGTATGCTCACCACTTTCGCCCGCGGGAGGTACTTCCCATATTTGGCAGTGGCTTCGGATACCTGGAGCGCGAGTTCCCGCGTTGGTGTCAATACCAGCACGCGGGGTCCGCGGCTACGTACCTGGGAAGGAGAAGCCAGGCGGTGCAAAGCGGGCAACATGAAAGCAGCAGTTTTGCCGGTGCCGGTCTGTGCTGATGCCAGGACATCATGCCCCGTCAGCAATTCGGGAATGGCTTGTTCCTGAATGGGAGTAGGCGAGGTATAACCCGCATCATTGATGGCTTTAAGAATGAGCGGATGGAGATTCAGACTTTCAAAAGACACGTTGTTTTTTCCTGTTGAATGAAAAAGTGTGCATCCTCAAAAAAACTCGGTTTCCTTGCATCAGCCCCTACTTGGAAGGATTTTGCACCAAGAGAGTTACAACAAAACTGTCAAGTTCTGCACAGGAATGTTTTTCATTCCATGTTGTGTCTGAGTCAGGTGACCTGAATTGATTCTTGGATGCGCTCTCGAGCGCGCAAGCAGGACGTACCCTCGAAAACGGACGGGCTGCTGGTCGGCCGGCGCACATACATAAGAAACCGCTTGATGAACCCGTAAAGGATTGATCAGGCGTTTCAAACATCGCCGCTAACCACGGTGCCGCCAATTTCCGCTGGAAACTTGAAAATCGAAAAAGCTCTGAAACGGTCAGGAACGATGGACCGAAAAAAGCCGTGATGCTATTAGGGCTTTTCGTCGAAGCGCGGAGTATACAGGAAACTGCAGCCTGTATAGAAATTTTTATATGGATAAATGCATGAAGAGAGAATGAAAAGCGCGGACGGAAAAGAGAATGGGTGGGGGCAGGAGTGATTTCGTTCCCGGGAGAACTCATTCAGCAGAAAAAGTTTTTCTGTAAAGACAGCTTTGCGACTTGAGGAGGGGGAAGATTACGGGGCACTTCCGTGAAACCAAGTCTTTGGAATCCGGGGCTCATTGGAAGTCTTCGGCGGAGTGTCATGCCTCGTCAAGATTGAGCGCATGCGCGACTTGGTCGGGAGTGTGAGATCGCCAGGCTGGAACAGATTCAGCACACACCTGCGGAGCCTGTTCCAGTTTTGCAACCCGTCATGCAAAAGCCAGCACTCGAAACCTACGCTTTCTCCAGGGCTTTGTCCTTTTCCGGGAGGGGCGTGTCGGTGCGAGGAAGCACGGGCCTGGCGGTGATCTGCCGTTTCAGGTTCTCTATCTCGGGTTCATTCAACGTTTCGACCCGAAGCAACTCCTCCGCCGTCCGGTCGAGCAGCGCGCGGTTGTTTTCCAATATCTCTATCGCCCGCTTCAATGCACCATCGACGAGCGCACGCACAGTGCTGTCAACCGTGTTTGCCGTCTCTTCGCTATAGTCCCGGCTTTGCGGCATGGGAATGCCGGGTTGCAGAAATTGCGAACGTTCGCGGTCATACGCAACATTCCCGAGGGCCTCGGTCATTCCATAACGGAGCACCATCGCACGGGCAAGGTCGGTCGCGCGGACGATGTCATCCGATGCGCCAGTCGATATTTCGTTGAATACCACACGTTCGGCTGCTCGTCCGCCCATCATCACCGCCATTTTGTTTTCCAGCTCTGCCCGGGTCATCAGAAACCGGTCTTCGGTCGGCCGCTGCACTGTATAGCCGAGCGCGCCTATTCCACGCGGGATAATAGAAACCTTGTGTACCGCGTCGGTTCCAGGCAAGGCGAGTGCCACCATCGCGTGTCCCAGTTCATGAAACGCGACCACCCGGCGCTCTGCCGGATTGAGCAGGCGGTTGCGCTTCTCAAGGCCGGCTACCACCCGCAAAATGGCGTTATTGAAATCCCCCATCGTCACGGCCGCGCCATTCCTGCGGGTGGCTAGCAGGGCAGCTTCGTTGACCAGGTTGGCGAGATCGGCGCCCGTAAACCCCGGCGTCAAAGCTGCAATCTGCTCTTTTTTTACGTCAGGATCGAGCTTCACCTTCTTCAGATGTACGGCAAGAATCTGTTCTCGCCCCACTTTGTCCGGCCGATCCACCAGTACCTGCCGGTCAAATCGCCCCGCCCGCAGCAGAGCGGGGTCGAGGATTTCGGGCCGGTTGGTCGCCGCGAGCAGCACCACGCCACTTTTAGGGTCGAAACCATCAAGCTCGGCCAGCAGTTGATTCAGCGTCTGCTCCTTCTCGTCATGACCCCCAAGCCCATAGGCGCCCCGGGCTCGTCCAAGCGAATCCAACTCATCGATAAAGATGATGGCGGGAGCCATCTGGCGCGCTTGTTCAAACAGGTCGCGCACGCGCGCGGCCCCGACCCCGACGAACATCTCTACGAACTCGGAACCGGAGATCGAGAAGAACGGAACATTCGCTTCGCCTGCCACGGCACGGGCCAGCAGCGTCTTGCCCGTACCCGGTGGCCCCACCAGCAGGATACCCTTGGGTACCCGCCCGCCCAGGCGGCTGTATCCGGCAGGATCCTTCAAAAAATTGATGACTTCTTCCAACTCTTCCTTGGCTTCATCCACTCCGGCCACATCTGCAAAAGTTACCTTGGTTTCTTTCTCCACAAAAACTTTGGCGCGGCTCTTGCCGATCGACATCAGCCCGCCCGTCATGCCGCCCGGATTCATGCGGCGGATGATAAACAGCCATATCCCGAAAAAAATCGCCATCGGCAATAGCCACGACAGCAGATCGCGCATCCATGTGCTCTGGACCACGCCCGTATACGTCACGTGATGTTGATCGAGCTTATCAGCCAGCTCGGGTTCCACCCGCGTGGTCACGAAATCCTTCAACCCGTCGGCACCTTCCCCCTTCAGGGTGCCATAAATATGATTTTCGGTGATGGCTATCTCCGCAATCTTGTCCTCGTCCAGCAGGGTATGAAAGCGGCTATAAGGAATGGGCTCGACCTTGGTATAGCGGGCATACATGCTTTGTATGAGCAGAATGCCGAGTACCGCGATAATGACGTACCAGAAGTTGATCTGGGTTTTTTTGTCCATGGGAAGTTGGGTCTTTTTATCCTTTTTATCCATCAGATATCCTTGCTCTCGTACTGTTATATTCGTAGACAGTAAATGCCTGACTTTGTTCAGCATAGTATACGGAGGTTGTAGCGCAAGGCACGCAGGTTGGGTAGACCCCAGGTTGTGTAGACGATGGCAGGAGAGAGCTTGCCAAGCAAAGGCTTGACGCAACCGGGCCGAATGCGCTTTACTCAGGAAAATCGCTTATATCGCCGGTCTGCTATTCTTTGATCCTGGCGGTCCGCCTGCGGGGGCAAAGATTTGCCTTGTTCCGCGGCTTTACATGCAAAGCCTGCCTTTCATTCGCGGGCTTCCAGTATTGTTTATACAGCCCTTCTTGCATTTGCCCGTCTTGAAATTCTTGTTTTCTCTTCTGGCGGATAAAGCGTGTCTTTATCTCGGGGTGATCATTTTGCTCATGCTGAGTAACGACACGGTCGAAGCGGGTCTCTTCGGCGGCCTCTTCGGAGACGATGCTCCTCCCCCCTCCATCAGCCTTTCCGCTCCGGAGCCCGTGGCGGATCTGCTGAAAACACATTTCCGTCTGCCGACAGAAGCTCTGGAAGATGAAACTGCGCGCGCTACTTTCATGCGGCGCGCCCAGCGCGAAATTAGCGAACTGCTCGCCACCGAGGGTTATTTCATGCCCAGGATAACATTGCATCTCTCCACCCCCGGCGAGGTACCGCAACTGGAAGTCGCGCCGGGACCGCGGACAATGGTTGTCGGGGTGCATATCGAGTTCAAGGGAGACCTGAGTGTTGATGAGCCTGGACGGCGCGCACGGATTGAAAAGCTGCGCTCTGCCTGGTCCCTCAAGGAAGGCCAGCCCTTTCGCTCCCCTGCCTGGGAAGAGGCCAAATCGGTATTGCTATCCAATGTCGCGGGAGAGGATTATGTCGCAGCGCAGATCGAGGAAAGCAGGGCGGAGATAGATCCCGATTCTTCGCAGGCGCGGTTGAGGGTGATAGTGAACTCCGGGCCGGCATTCCACTTTGGCGAGCTCGACATAAAAGGGCTCAATCGCTACGAACCCTCACTCATAAGCGGCCTTGCGCCATTTAAACCGGGGGACCTTTATCGCCGTGATCAATTACTCTCGTTCCAGACGAAATTGCAGAATCTGCCTCAATTCAGTTCTGCGGCTGTCAATATTCAACCTGACGAAGTAACGCATCAGGCGGCGCCGGTAGAGGTAGTGCTATCGGAGGCGAAGTCGAAGAGGGTAGGGTTCGGCGCAGGGTACAGTTCCAATACGGGTGCGCGTGGCGAGGTCACTTACATGAATAACGATTTCCTGAATAACGCCTTGAGACTGAACAGTGGATTGCGTATCGAGCAGAAACGCCAGAGCTTGACGGGCTCAATCGACAGCGTGGCGGATGCCTCGGGAACATGGTTTTCCTTGGGGGCGGCAGCGGATAGAACCTTTATCCAGCAACTGGAAACCATACGCCAGAAAGTCGGCGTCAGTCGCAACCAGCTCTTGGACAAGACCGAAACAAGACTATCATTGAACTGGCAGCGGGAAAACCGGGATCCAAAAGGGGGCCTGGAGCAGATCAACCAGACCTTGGTGCTGGACGGTTATCTACGCTATCGTTCCGTGGACAACCCGTTATTCCCCAGGGATGGCAGCGTTTCCGAATTGCGCATCGGTGGCGGCAAGCGGGAACTGTTGTCCGATCAGGACTTCTTGCGGACTTATGCCAGGCATCAGTTCTGGTATCCGGTGGGCAAGCGCGACGTGCTATTTCTGAGGGGCGAGCTGGGGTACACCTTTGCTCCCTCGCGCTTCGGCATTCCCCAGGAATATCTCTTTAGAGCGGGCGGTATTCAATCCGTTCGCGGATACGCTTTTCAGCGTTTAGGCGTGAGGGAAGGCAGCGCGGTGGTCGGGGGCAGGGTAATGTTCACGGGTTCAATTGAATATAATCACTGGCTTACACGTAATTGGGGTGCTGCCATCTTTACCGATGTGGGGGATGCGGCCGATACCATAGGCGGGTTGAACCCGGCTGTCGGATACGGGGGAGGGATACGCTGGCGCAGTCCTGTAGGGCCATTGGCGGTGGATGTCGCCCGCGGGCAGCGGGACGGGAAATTCCGTTTTCATTTTTCGATTGCCGTGGCGTTCTGACAGCGCATGAAGGCTGTAAACGAACAGCGAATCCAACATGCTTTCCCAAGCTTCCGCTGGTGGCAATGGATGCTGCTGGCGGCGATCTTCATCCTCCTCGCGGTCGCAGGCTCCGCCCTCTGGCTGGCCACAAGCAACTCGGGTCTCGTCTGGCTCGGGTCGGCCCTCTCCCGTCTGAGCGCGGATAGCATTTCTTTTGAAGGGTTGGAAGGAAAACTGTCCCGATCCGTCAGCGTCCGGCGCATGCGCTTTTCCGGAGAAAACCTGCTTATCGTCGCACGGGATGTGCAACTGGATTGGGAACCCGGTGCATTACGTTCGGGCCAGCTCAAGATCATCGCCTTGACAGCGGGGGAAGTGGAAGTGGTTTCATCTCCTTCTCCGGAACCGGCAACACAGCCGGATAATCTGGAACTGCCCTTGTCGCTGGAGGTGCGCAAGTTCGAGATTGGCGTCCTCCGTGTGATGCGCGAAAAAGGGGGCGCTCCGTTTTTTCGGGCGCTGGACCTTGCCACGAAATTGACAAGTGATGGACACATTCATCAGATTCCTGAACTGCGCGTCATGCTCGACTATGGCCGCCTCACTGCATCAGCCCAACTGAAAGGCGAGAAGCCTTTTCCCCTGGAAGGCTATGTAACCCTGGCAGGAATTTCCGTTCCCAAAGCGCAACAACCAGCCGGCACGTTGACAGAGAAATCGGAAGCACGCATTTCTGCCACCCTTGGCGGTAATCTGGCACAGATCGACGTGAAAATCGAGGGGCAGGGCGCCGGGCTGTCAGGGGAGGGAGATGCGCAATTGCGTCCCTTTGCTCCGTTCGCAGTGGCAGGCCTGCGGTTGTCACTGAGCGGCCTGGATCCTCATGTTTTTTCCGCTACGGCGCCTCAGGCCAGGCTTGATTTGCAGGCGGATTTGAATGAAAAAATGGCGGGCCAACTCGAAGGCACCCTGACCGTCAAAAACAGCAAGCCTTCCGCCCTGGATACGGGCGGTCTCCCGGTGCTCGAAGCACGCGCAGCCCCCGTGTTGTCGGCGGAACTGCTCCAGCTTCATGACTTGAAACTGCTGCTGCCAGGCGGCGGATCGATCATGGGTGATGTCGTATGGCAACTCAAGCAGGCAAGAGGATCGGCGGATTTGCGCATCCGGCAGGTTAACCTGGCCGGGCTGGATACGCGGATGCGGCCCACGAATGTCAGTGGATCCCTGAGACTCAGTGGGGATGAGAAGAGCCAGCAGGGAATATTGGCGCTTCATGATCGGAAGCTGAGTGCGGATGTTCATATGACACTGGCGGACGATGTGCTGACACTGGAAAAAGTGCGCCTCAGCCATGGGCAATCCCTGTTTACCGGTCAGGGCAGGATGGAGTTGAACGGGCAGCGGGAGTTTGACCTGGGGGGCAGCTTGCGGCGCTTTGATATTTCTGTGTTTTTGCAGGGGCCTCGAACCGATCTCAACGCGACACTCAAACTGACAGGTGAGCTGGGTTCAACCGGAACGCCCGAATCCTCCCGAAAAGTTTCAGAACCGGCAGGTACGGCTCAGTTTGCAATCGCTAACAGTCACGTCGCGGAACAACCGGTATCAGGCAATGGCCGCATCGAGTTTGCAGGGCTCAGCCGGGCTAAAGGGGGGATCGAATTAAACTTCGGCACGAACCGGCTTCTGGCGCGTGGCGGTTACGGGCGTCCAGGCGATCAACTGCAGCTTGAATTGAATGCTCCTGCGCTGGCGCAAATTGGGTACGGGCTTGGGGGCTCACTGATGGCGAAGGCAATAATGGGGAGCAGTTCCGCCAGTTTTATCGAGAAGCCGCTTGAATTGCCGGATATAAGCTTTTACGTCACGGGAAAGGGCATCAAGCTCCCGAATGAGCATTATCTGGATAATTTCACTGCCGATGGCACGCTGCACGGCGATGCGATCACGTTAAAGATCCTGGCTGCGGACTACCGGCTCCAGGCAAATCCACGTCTGCAACAACTCAGTGTGGAAATGGGAGGCAGTACTTCACAACACGAGATCCAGGTCTCTGCCCAACTGGTCGATGATCAGAGGCTGTCCCTCCGAGGCAGAGGGGGTCTTGCCAAAACGGGGGGGCAGAGGCGGGATGCCGAATGGGCAGGGGAACTGATGGAGTTGTCCGGGTCGGGGCGAGTTCCATTTAGCCTCAAAAATACCTCTCCCGTACAAGTTGGCTTCAACCACGCATCACTCGGTTTATCGAACATCGGCATCGCGGGAGGCACAGTGCAGATTCGTGAAATCGATTGGAGTCCTGAAAGGTGGAGCACAAAGGGGCATTTTTCGGGGATTGGACTGCGTCCCGGGGCTGGAGGGAAAAAGTCGGAGGCGGCTGTGGAGTCTGTGGCGGCAGCGAAGACCGCAAAGACTGCAGGGGCAAACGAAACCGAAGGTGCGGACGGGCGCAGGCGGTATGAAGCCGATCGGGGAGCGGGTCATGAAGCTCTCCGGCTACACGGAGAATGGGATATTTCAGCCGGTAGCCAACTGAAAGGTTTTATTGACATCGAACGCGAGGGTGGCGACTGGATATTGCCGGATGAGCCGCCGCTACCGCTGGGTCTGCAAGTCCTCAAATTGTCTGCTCGGGCTACAAACGGCCAACTGACCGCAGAACTCACGGCAAGAGGCAAGCGATTGGGCGAGGCGAACGCTCTTGTCGCCATGCCGTTGGCAAAAGCAGTCGAGTCGGGGATGCACTGGACGATTTTGCAGGAGGCTGCCCTCTCCGGGCACATCTTTGTCAATATGCAGGATATTTCCTGGACGGGTCCCGCCATTGACAACAGCATCAAAACGGGCGGTGCAATTGCATTGCAGGCAGATGTGGTCGGGACGTTTGGCAAGCCGCGTCTGGAAGGAAAGATACAAGGAGATAACCTTGCGGTTGCCTCGCTGGAGCATGGCGTGCGGCTTGAACAGGGAAAGCTCGCGGCGCATTTTAACGAGAAGTCCCTTCACATGGACATCCTCGATTTCTCGGCGCCGCATCAATCTCCTCCGCAGGATCCTCTGTTGCGGCACCTGGAACTCGCAAAAGGACCGGGTACCTTGCGGGCGTCGGGAGTCCTGGATTTTACCGGAGAACGCGGCAGTGTCGAGATTACCGCCAATCTTGTTCCGTTGGCTCAACGGCCTGATCGCTGGATTATTGCTTCGGGAAGCGGTAATGCCATGCTGGAACACAATATGCTCACCCTCAAGGGAAATCTCATGGCGAATGCAGGGCTGCTGGCGCAGCCTACCGCGGGTCGTCCTCATTTACCCGATGACGTGATTATCATCGGCCGGGACGAACCGGATGGACCGCAATCCGAGCGCAGGGGATTGCGTATCGATGTTAAAGCCACTCTCGATCTGGGTGAGCGGTTCTACATCCATGCATCCGGGCTGGAAGGCAGGCTGGCCGGACAATTGCATTTGAGGGGCGAGCCCGGACAGAAGCTTCGTACTGTCGGCACCATTACGGCACAGGATACGAAGTTCGAGGCCTATGGGCAGGATTTAACGG
The DNA here is from genome assembly GCF_000196355.1 of Nitrosospira multiformis ATCC 25196. Taxonomy (NCBI): domain Bacteria; kingdom Pseudomonadati; phylum Pseudomonadota; class Betaproteobacteria; order Nitrosomonadales; family Nitrosomonadaceae; genus Nitrosospira; species Nitrosospira multiformis. Next base: position 2,049,316 of record NC_007614.1, on the reverse strand, counting down.
TGGAGCGAGGCATCGTGGGCTTTCAGGGTCCGATCGATGATCCGGCCCTGAACGTGCGTGCAGTGCGCAAGGGGTTGGCGGTGGTGGCAGGAGTTGAAGTGACTGGCAGCGTGCGTCATCCCGTCATACAGCTGGTATCGACGCCGGCCGTGTCCGACCTGGAGAAACTCTCGTGGATTACGCTGGGGCGAGCTCCGGGAGGCAAGGCGGACGCCTCCTTATTGCTTGCCGCGGCCGGCTCCATTCTCGGAGGGCAATCCGGCGGTGTGACCGATAAAATAACCCGGGCGCTGGGAGTAGACGAGCTATCGATCCGGCAGGCAGGAAGCGATCCCTTGACCGGCCAGATTGGCACGATCGGCAAGCGCCTGTCGAAGGAGGCTTACATCAGCTACGAACAAGGGCTTGCCGCCGCGACGGCGGGTGTGACGAAGCTCACTTATGCGCTAACTCCCAAGATCACGTTAGTTGCCCGTGCGGGAACGGATAATGCGATCGATGTGCTTTATTCGCTCAGTTTCGATTGATTGAATCCGCGCCGAGTGGGCGAAAAAAGCCGGGAATCAACCAGATTGCCGGATGAAACCTCGTATCCGCGTCATAAGAATACCTTCCTGCTTCTTCTTCAATTGCGAATCCCCGAACCGGAACGTCCCTAGGACAATCCAGTACTCTTTTGTCCGCCCTTTTGCCTGCCTTAAGCAAGCTCCCCTCCGGAAGGCTTCGCCGCTCAGCATGAGTGTGGTACCGAACAGAGCGCACGCGTTTTCCTTCTTAAAATTCGGGCATCTGCTCTAATTCGACTCGATGATTGATCTGGAATCAAAGGGATACACTGGATTCGAATGCAGTATGTGTCTCCATGGAAAATCTCGTAACCCTCGATCGTTTCGACATCCGACATACTCTGGTTGGCCATGCAGACGTCGGTCTGTTGTAACAGGGAGTGTTCCCGTGTGAATGAGGGGGCATTCTTCTGTTTCAGTACCGAGCGGCTTACTTTGGCCGGCTTCAATGAAAGGGAAGGAGTATGAAGAAGAGAATTGCCCTCATCAGTGAACACGCTTCACCCATCGCGGCAATAGGAGGTACGGACACCGGCGGACAAAATATAGCGGTGGCCGAGCTGGCCCGGCATCTTGCCGCCCTCGGCTACGAAATTGATGTCTTTACCCGCTGGGATGACCGCCGTGTTCCAAAAATCCTCAACTGGCGGGATGGCATACGCATCGTCCATGTGGAAGCCGGGCCCGTCACGTTCATTCCCAAGGAAAAGCTGCTGCCTTATATGCCCGCCTTCACGCGCGACATCCTGCGGTTTATCAAGTCGGAAAACAATCGCTACAAGCTCGTTCACGCCCATTTCTTCATGTCCGGGCTGGTGGCGGCGGATATCAAGCGAAAACTGGGTATTCCTTTCATCGTTACCTTTCACGCTCTCGCAAAAGTGCGGAGGCTTCACCAGGGAGGGAATGACTGGTTCCCGGACGAGGGCTTTGCCATCGAAGAAAGGGTGATAACAGAAGCGGACCAGATTGTCGCCTTGTGCCCGCAGGACCGCGATGATCTGATCAATCTTTATGAAGCTGATCCCGGAAAAATCACGGTTATTCCAAACGGATTCAGACCGGATGAGATCTATCCTCTCGACAAGCTGTTCGCGCGCATGGCGCTGAAACTCGATCCCAAGGAAAAGATTATCCTGCAACTGGGGCGCATGGTGCGGCGAAAGGGTGTCGATAACGTCATAAAAGCGCTGGGCTACATGCGGCGCGAGCATAACTTCGAAGCACGTCTTCTGATAGTGGGCGGGGAGTCGGATGAGCCCGATCCAAAAACAACGCCTGAAATCGGTCGCCTGCAAAAACTGGCTGAAGCAGAGGGTGCGGGCGATCTTGTGACGTTTGTCGGACGCCGCCCGCGCGACATGCTGCATTATTACTATAGCGCGTGCGACGTATTCACGACTACGCCCTGGTATGAACCGTTCGGGATCACCCCGCTTGAAGCAATGGCCTGCGGGACGCCCGTGATCGGGTCAAATGTTGGGGGCATTAAATCCACCGTCATGGATGGCAGGACGGGCTTTCTCGTGCCGCCCAACGATCCCGCGTCACTCGGGCGCCGCATCATAGAGCTTTTGAGCAGCAACAAGCTCATGACGTATTTCAAGGAAAACGCCATCCGCCATGTCAATCAGAATTACACCTGGATGAAGGCAACGCATCTCACGGCCAACATGTACGAGCGGATTGCAACCCAGAGCCCCCTGCGAGCGGACGAAGAAGAAGATTCCTTGTCCTACATCGACGACTCCTTCGGGTCATTAATAGAGACTATTGAAAAGTCCAGGCGGAAAATCCGCCTTGCCATCCTCGATTCGGCCCAGGCTGTATACCGCTCGTTGGCGCGCGGCGGAAAGGTATTGGTTTGCGGCAATGGCGGGAGTGCCGCCGAAGCGCAGCACTTTGCGGCCGAACTCATGGGGCGGTTTGAGGCAAGTGGTCGTCGCGGCTTGCCCGCAATGGCACTCACTGCCGATACCGCCTTTGTGACCGCCTGGTCGAATGACTATACATTTGACGATGTGTTTGCCAGACAGGTCGAAGCGCATGGGCAGCCGGGGGACGTTCTGGTTGTCATCAGCTCGAGCGGGCAGTCAGTCAACTTGGTCAAGGCGCTCCGGACGGCGCGCCGGCACGAGATGTTCTGCATTGGCCTGCTTGGCAAGGAGGGTGGTCCTGCCAGCGAACTGACTGATATCAACATCATTGTTCCGTCAAACGAAACTTCACGCATCCAGGAAGTACAACTGCTTGTTCTCCACGTGCTCAGTCATCTGATCGAGCAGCAAATCGTGGTGGATGACCTGAATACCGTTCAGATAACGGAAGAGTGGTCAATAAAGCACTTTCAGGTCCAGGAAATGGCTAAAAACGTTAATAAGAGGAAAATCAAGCATGAATCAACAAAGTGTGACTGACAAAGTCGTTATTGTCACGGGCGCAGGCCAGGGGTTGGGCGAGGCGATAGCAAACACGCTCGGCGCGGCAGGAGCGGTCGTCTGCGCCTGCGATATCAAGGAAGACAAGGTGAAAAACGTGGCCCAGGCCATTAACGACGGGGGCGGCGCTGCTTATCCATTCGTGCTGGATGTACGCAACGCGGAGGGTATCCGGCAGACTGTCGATGACATCATGGCCGAGCATGGCCGCATCGATATCCTGATCAACAACGCCGGTACTGACATGACCCTGGGGATTGAAGATTTAAGCGTGACCGATTGGGACCGGGTGGTGGACGTCAACTTATGCGGTCCCTTCCTGTTGTCGAAAACTGTCTATCCGCTTCTCAAGCGTCAGGGCAGGGGTCATATCGTCAACATTGCCTCGACAGCCGCGAAGCGGGTCTGGACGGAGGCCAGTGCCTACCACGCAAGCAAATGGGGCCTGCTCGGTTTCAGTCATGCCCTGCATGCGGAAGGACGCCGGGACAATATCAAGGTCACTGCGGTGATAGCAGGCGGCATGCGCACGCCTTTCATCATGGACAGGTTCCCCGATACCGATCCAAACGTCCTCCAGGATCCAAAAAACGTGGCGGACACCGTGCACTTTGTCCTGACACAACCCGACGAAACGGTGATTCCCGAAGTTATGGTTCTCCCGATGCGGGAGACATCGTGGCCGTAGTGGCTAAGAAAACTGAAGAAACTGCACCTGGAAAGGCCGTGTTTATCGACAAGGACGGCACACTTGTTCACGACGTGCCCTACAACGTCGATCCGCGCTATATCCGGTTGACCGTGGGTGCGGGTCCAGCTCTCCGGAATATGAAAAATGCGGGTTATAAATTGGTCGTCATTTCCAATCAATCCGGGATCGCCCGGGGCTTGTTCGAGGAAAAGGATTTGTTTCCTGTTAACCGCTGCATCCAGTCCTTGCTCGCGCAATATGATGTTTCCATCGACGCTTTTTATTACTGCCCGCACGCGCCGGGCGATGGTTGCCGATGCCGTAAGCCGATGCCGGGAATGATTTTAAAGGCTGCCAAAGATCAGGGCGTGCACCTGCAGGCCTCCTGGATGATCGGCGATATCCTGAACGACGTGGAAGCGGGAAATCGTGCGGGTTGCCGCACGATTCATCTGGATAACGGTAACGAGACGGAGTGGGTAAAGGGCAATGATCGAGAACCTGTGTATTCGGTAACGGATTGGATGGAAGCAGCGGAAATTATTTGTCAGGGTGCCAATTGCGGTGCCGTGCGCACGGAGGTTGCACACTGCTGATACTGGCAGTTTTCCCGATTGCTCCCTGGAATTTGCTTTGACCCCGTATAGCTTGCAGGGCGACATATTCCAGGTAAAAGGAGGCAGCATGAACAGCAGTTATCTTGCCACTATCGATCGCTTTAGCGGTTTGAATGTACTTGTAATCGGCGATGCGATGCTCGATGTTTATCTCGACGGGGCGGCAAACCGTATCTGCAGGGAAGCGCCTGTTCCCATCGTGGATATCAGGGATGTCAAGGCAGTGCCGGGAGGAGCGGCTAATACGGCAGTAAATCTGGCACAACTGGGTGCCACAGTCCACTATCTTTCGGTTGTCGGATGTGATCACGAGGCCGAGTTGCTGAAAGAATCGCTCGTCAGTCATGGCCTCGACATTTCCCTGGTTATCTGCGATCCGGCCCGTCGAACGCTTACCAAACAGCGTGTCGCCGCAGGTACCCAACTGCTGGTGCGTTTTGATGCCGGCACGACAGAGCGGGTATGCAACAAGCACGAGCAGCAGATGATCGATACCCTGAACGAAAAGTTTCATGAGATGGATGCTGTCGTTGTTTCCGATTATGGTTATGGCATTCTCACGGACCCAGTGATCGATGCTCTGCGTGCTTTGCAGAAAAAAAAGGAAAACACTCTGGTAATCGACGCAAAATCGCTCGATAAATACAGCCGGGTTGGGGCGACCGTGGCCAAGCCGAACTATCAGGAACTCGTCACGCTGCTTGCCATCACGGAACCGGCGCCTGTGGGCCAGCGTTCGGAGCAGATCAGGCTCTACGGACAAAAGCTGCTCAAAAAAACCGGAACGAAATATGTTGCGGCTACCATCGATGTCGAAGGCGCATTGCTGTTTCAGCACGGCAAGGAGCCTTATCGCACCTTCTCCAAACCGGTAGAGAACACCCGGGCAGCCGGAGCAGGGGATACCTATGCAGGCGCGCTCACGCTGGCTCTCGCCAGCGGATCATCTATTGAGGTGGCGGGTGAGATTGCCAAGTCTGCCGCGATGGTGATACTTCAAAAATCCCACACCGCCACCTGCACTCAGAACGAACTGCGGCATTACCTGGGAAGCAGCAGTAAATATGTCGCGGACTGGCAAGCCCTGGATAATCGTCTGGATGCGTTCAGAAAAGAAGGCAAGCGCATCGTGTTTACCAACGGGTGCTTCGACCTCCTTCATAGCGGCCATGTCAGCTATCTCGAGCAAGCACGGGCTCTGGGTGACGTTCTGGTGCTCGGCCTCAATTCCGATGCGAGTATAAAACGTCTGAAGGGGAGCAATCGCCCCATCAACAACCTGTATGAACGTATCCGCATCCTCTCGGGATTGGAGTCGGTAACACTCATGACGTCATTCGAAGAAGACACGCCGGTCAATCTTCTCGAAGTCATTCAGCCAAGTTTGTATGTAAAAGGCGGTGACTATACGATCGAAACGCTTCCCGAAGCGCCGGTTGTCCGGGCATACGGCGGAAAAGTGGAAATCATGCCTTTTGTTCAGGACCGATCCACGACAAACATCATATCCAGGATCAAAAGCATGGACAAACAGGTTGCCTAGGCCGGAAAATCAAAATGTTTGCCGGAGCCTGGAAAAATTACAGGAACATATTATGCGTTCGCCCGGACAACATGGGCGATGTGCTGATGAGCCAGCCGGCGATGCGGGCGCTCAAGGAATCGGTTCCGGGCAGAAAAATCACTCTGTTGACTTCCACCGCGGGAGCATGCATTGCTCCCTTCATTCCGGAAGTGGACGAAACGATTCCGTTCGATGTTCCCTGGGTAAAGACGACCGAAACCAATGGAGCGCAACGGTTGCTGGCGCTTGCCGGCGAATTGCTAGCCCTTCAGCTTGATGCCGCAGTAATCTTTACAGTCTATAGCCAGAACCCGTTGCCGGCTGGCATGTTGTGCTATCTGGCGGGTATCAAAGCCGTTCTGGGCTATTGCCGCGAGAATCCTTACCAGCTTATCAATCAGTGGGTGCCGGACAGGGAACCGCTGGACTACGTCGTCCACGAGGTCGAACGGCAGCTTCGCCTGGTCGAGATGGCCGGCGCAAAAACCTCCGATACCCGGCTCCTGCTGAAAATTCCAGAGGAAACGCGGAAAGAAGCAACGGACAGGGTATGGGAGATATTAAATGTAGCCGGCATCCGGGCAGGTATGGGCTGGCTGGTGCTGCATGCGGGCGTCAGTGAAGAAAAGCGTCTTTATCCGGCCAGAGATTATATAACGGCCTGCCAATCGCTCATCAGGCAAGGCTATAAGATCCTGCTCACAGGCAGCGGCAGCGAGCGCGATTATGTAGACCAGATCGCTCGCCAGCTCAGTGATGCCGCGATAAATGTCGCAGGCGAGCTATCCATTGCAGAACTGATTGTCCTGGTCGAAGCGGCACCCGTCTTGATCTCGAATAATACCGGTCCTGTCCATATTGCCACCGCCGTCGGCACCCCCGTGGTGGTACTGTACGCGATGACAAATCCCCAGCACACGCCATGGCAAGTGCCAAGCAAAGTGCTCTACTTCGAGGTGCTGCCGGAACTGAGGACAAAGAACCAGCTGCTTCAGTCCTTCCCCGGATCCTCCACACCCAGGGCTTCACCGGAGGCAATAGTGGCGGCTGTAGGTGAGCTTGTTTCACCACGGAGAAAACACGGATCCTTCATTCCAAGCCCCCTCCGGAATCCAGTCCCCACCTGCAATAGCCTTCCTGACACTGCACTGGCTGCCTGTTTCACTCCGCATAATGAATATGGCATGTGCCCGCCTATTCGATATGGCGAGGATGTATGAAGCCAGCACAAACCCCGGTTGTATTTATATTGCATCGTTCCGGCTCTGGTCTGCAATCCAGGGCGGAAACGACAACGAAGCCGGGCTGCTACTGCATTCCGCAGTTCATTCGCCGGATCAATAACTAGGGCTACATGATGCGGGCAGGCGTTACCGTAGCCATTCCTTCCTACAATCGCCCTACTGCCTTGGCGGTGACCCTTACCGCGCTTTGTTTCCAGCAACACCAGGATTTTGCTGTCGTTATCTCCGACCAGAGCGATCTCCCAGTCTATAGGGATGCCTCTGTGCAGACAGCAATCCGCCTGCTGGAAAAAAAAGGCCATGCGGTTCAGCAGCTGACCAATCTGCCGCGTCGCGGCCTGGCCCAACAACGGCAATTCCTGCTGGATACGATCGATTCGTCATACTGTCTTTACCTCGACGATGACATTCTGCTGGAATCTTTCGTTCTGGGAAACATGCTGCAGGCGCATCGGGAAGAAGAGATCGGATTTGTCGGGCAGGCAGTCATCGGGTTGTCATATCGGGACGATTGCCGCCCTTCGGAACAGGCGATAGAGCTATGGCACGGGCGCGTCGAGCCCGAGATCGTTACTCCCCAGCATGCGAATTGGCAGCGTTATAGCCTGCATAATGCAGCCAATATCCTGCATGTGCAGGAAAAACTGAAACTGACCCCCGACACGCAAAAGAAATACAAGGTCGCCTGGGTGGGAGGCTGCGTGCTGTATGACACCGAAAAATTGCGGGAAACCGGCGGGTTCGAATTCTGGCGGGAGGTGCCGCAAGAACATGCGGGTGAAGACGTTCTTGCACAGTTGAGAGTCATGAAGCGCTACGGCGGCTGTGGTCTTATCCCCTCCGGGGCCTACCATCAGGAAGCACCAACCACTGTAGTCAACAGAAATTTCGATATTCCGAAAGAGCTGGTGTTATGAGCGCGTATGGAAAACCTCAAGCTTAAAAGCTTCGCCCAGCACGACTTTCCTATAGAAGATATAGAGCAAGTGGCAAGGTCAGCCGGGAGCATTATCAGAGCGCACTATACTCGAGGTGTGGGGTGTGAATTCAAGTCCCGGCGGCAGGTGGTAACCATTGCGGACAGAGAATCCGAACAATTCCTGAAAGAAACGCTTCTAAAACTCCACCCGTGCCATTTTTATGGAGAAGAGAGCGGGGGAATCATTATCGAGCAGGGCGACCAGTGGGTCGTCGATCCGTTGGATGGGACTGAAAACATGACGGGATATCCGCCACTTCTTGCCGTCTCCATCGGGCTTCTACGCAACGGAAAACCTGTTCTCGGCGTCATTTACGATCCCATCCATGACACCTTATATAGCGCACAGGAAGAACATCAGCTAAAAATAAATGGAGAAGTTACCCGGGTAAGGAGTTCGCCCGAACCGGCAAACGCGGTTGTGGGACTCGATTTTTCCTCTGAAATGCATACGCGCCCGGAAACACTTGGGCAGCTTTCGCGTATATTGCAACAGGCGCGCGCAGTAAAAGTATTGGGAGTTCCTGTTTTATCGCTGGCCGAAGTGGCAGCGGGAAGGCTCGACCTGTTTTTTCGTCCTTCGACCAAAGCGGCAGATATGGTTGCAGGTGTCTGCATGGTGAGGGTGTCGGGAGGAAAAGTGGTTGATTACGAGGGCATGGAATGGACGATCCATTCGAAGGGGATTATTGCCGGGTCATCTGCAATGATAGAAGCTTATCTCCCCTGTCTTACATAATTCTGACGAAATTACCATATGGGGAAGCTTCGGCCAGTCCTGAGTTACTCACTGGGGTGGAAATGGAGTTGATCGATATTACACAGCGGAGTCAGTTTTATGTTCGGTTTGCTTAAGGACACCCCCGTGGCAGGTAAAGCTGACGCCGTGATCCAGCGGCCGGCCACAGAAGTTTTCGATTTTGTTGGCCCTAATTTACTCGTGAACTATCCCAAGTGGTCGCGGGAAGTTGTAGAGTTGATTCCGTTGACGGATGGACCGGTGCGAATAGGAACGACGTGTCGTCAAGTTCGTATCGATCAGGGGAGGCGCTCGGAGTCTACATTCAGGGTTACAGTATTTCAGCTAGGTCGGCACGTTTGCTTTGAGGGCGTTTCTAATCCGTATCGGTGCGATTACCTTTTCGAGCCCGTTACCCCCACCTCTGCAAGCCGTATTATTTTTACTTTCGAGCTCCTCAGCCTTGATGTATATATGAGACCGTTTGAAAAACTGATTCGTATAGCGATCCAGGAAGGTACGGAAGAGACAGTGAGAAATATAAAAAGACTGGTGGAAGCGCGTTGTTAATATTCCTGCCGCTCACTGCCCATTGGACTGGGCTTTAATATGAGTGGCGGGGGACAAGATAGGAGGCCCCGATGCTTTTCATTGATGATAAAGATCCTGGGTTAATTCCCCGAGTTCTCTGCACCATACTCGATTCTTGTGTCAATGGAGTGACCTTGGCGGATCCTGATATGGAAGATTTGCCCCTCGTCTATGCAAATAAGGCGTTTGCAGACATGACGGGATATACCCAGGAAGAAACTATCGGAAAGAATTGCCGGTTTTTGCAAGGTACAGACCGGGAACAGGAAGAGAGATCGCAAATCCGGACGGCGATAACAAACAAGGAGCCGATCGAAGTCACCCTCAGAAATTATCGTAAAAACGGAGAGCTATTTTACAATCATCTGAAAATTATCCCCCTGTTCGACTCGCAAGGAAAGGTTCTCTACTATTTAGGGGTTCAGTACGATATAACCACTCAGGTTCTGAAAGAAAAGGAGATCGAACGGCTGAGCGGACGCCTTGCCTCGCTCAAGAATAGCTTCTAATCTTGAAACCAGATGACAATGGATTGCCCGCTCGATACCCCGTACCGTACTAGCCACTCCACTCCGAACTAAAGCAAATCCATAAGCTGAACCATAAGCTGAATGGAAAATCGATCTGTTGAAAACGCTGCTGCCCGAGGGACGATTGTTACAAATCTTTTTGAACGTGAAGAAAATATCATTAGCTTGGGTAATAGCAGCGATGCTTGCGGCGTGCGGAGGAATCCCAAAAGGAGTTACTCCAGTCACAGACTTTGACATCGGTCGCTATCAAGGAGTTTGGTACGAAATTGCTCGGCTCGAGCATTCCTTCGAAAGTGGCTTAAGTGACGTAACAGCAAGCTACGGTTCGCGCGATGACGGAGGCATTGACGTAGTAAACCGCGGGTGTGATGTCGAGAAAGGCAAGTGGCGCGTAGCAAAGGGGAGAGCTTACCCCGCAACAACAGCGGACATTGGATATCTCAAGGTTTCCTTTTTTGGTCCTTTCTATGCCTCGTATGTGGTGTTTGATCTGGATAAGGCCGCCTATCAGTATTCGTTTGTGACTGGACCGGATCGAAACTACCTTTGGCTTCTGGCGAGAACTCCTCATGTCCAAGAGGAAGTTTTGAAAAAATTCATCAGAGAGTCAAATAAGCTGGGTTTTAATACAGAGAAGCTTATTTTTGTTAAACATCATTCCGCGCCCTGCAACGCGGCAGGATGACTTAAATAAAGCACAGGGAATTGAAGGCGCGACCATTCGGCATCGCCTGCACATTGTCATCGCTGTTTGAGTATTTGTGCGAGAAAAATGCGGGGACGCGCATAAATCCTTCTGCCAGCAGTTACCTTCCCTCCAGCAACGCTTTCAATTCATACTTTTCCCGATCGATTTCTCCTCGTGTACGTACGCCCAGACGCCGAAACAGGGGTAAAGGTGGGCACCATCCCTGCAGCGAATGCTGCAGCAGGAATGACAGTACAACCGTGGGCAACGCCAGCCATTTCCTGTTAACAGTCAGGCCAAGCAAAAGGCCCGTCAAGGCCAATGTCGACGCATTGGCTTCAAGCACGCGCTCTATGTCCCACTCCTGGTCGAGCTCTGCAATGCGTCGATTGATGACTTCCTCGTTGCTGTTGGCATAACGCCGGATATTGCTGTTCGTTTGGCGATCTATTTCGCGGTTCACCTTCGGCGCTGTTGAGTGGCGAACGCGATCTCTGCTCGTTCGGTCTTCCGCATGTAACATGGCTCGTTCTCCTTTGAAGAAGTGATTCCGGGGGAGAGATTCATTTGAGTTTCGGAGGCCAGTAATAACAGGTAAACCTTATTTTTATCTTTATTTTTGAAGATTTCTGTATGGAAAGACACAATTGAGGCAGGAAAAAATTGTTCAATAATTCAATTAATGTGGCCTTGCCTTTATCCTCCCGGTAGCTGGATTAGATACGGCAAAACAAGGAGGCGGGGTCAAAATGAGGGGTTATGCAAGTTTAAGAAGTCCCCGCTTCGGCTTTTGTTCCCTCGCATAAACCGACGAGCGTAGCGGAATCAATGACGTGTTCTTTCATGCTTGCCGCTACATGCGTTTTATCCGCACTTGCAGGCAAATCCAATACCACATTCAGGGCAAATAACTGGAAGTGGTAGTGGTGGGTGCCGTGGAAGTATTTGGGGCAGGGACCTTCATAACCGTGCGTCCCCCCATTGGCAATGCCTTCCGTCCCGCCCGCGGGAATGCTCCCGGCGGAAACCGTTGCGGTGTCAGGGGGAATATTGAATACCAGCCAATGTACCCAGGGAACGGGTGTCGCATCGCGATCTTCCACGATCAGGACCAGGCTTTTCGTCTCTGCGGGAAGGTCTCCAAACTCCAGGGGAGGGCTGATATTTTCTCCCATGCAGGTATGTGGCTTGAGAACGGGGGTGCGATTAGGAAACGCCGGGCTGGATATGAACATCCGCGACTCCTTTCATTTGATGGCAAAAAAAGACGAGTTAAAACAGGAGAATTGGTTATAAAAATAGCGGAACCCTGGCTTACATGCAATACTGTTGAGCGAAGAAAGTCTGACTGACTTGACTCGTACCGGGAGCGCAAGCATATGGCTCAGATGGGTAATCTGCCAATCAAGAAGATCGCGATTTTCAGGGCCTTGAAGCTGGGGGATTTTCTGTTGTTCGTCCCTGCGCTGCGGGCGATTAGGCGGGCTTTTCCGCAAGCCACCATCGATTATGTCGGGTTGCCCTGGAACAAGGCGCTCGCCGCGCGTTACAATCATTATATCGACGAATTTATCGAATTTCCGGGTTTTCCCGGATTGCCCGAGCATCCCTTCAGGGCTGAAGCAGTCACGGCTTTTCTGGACGGCATGCAGCGGCGACAATACGACCTTGCCCTGCAAATGCATGGCAAAGGTACAGTATCTAATCTTGTCGTCTCTCTTTTCGGGGCGGCTATTGCGGCCGGGTTTGCGAGCGAAGGCAACTCTCACTGGCCTAACCGCGATTTCTTCATGCCATACCCCTCCAGGCAGCCTGAGTTGCTAAGGAATCTGGCGTTACTCGAGTTTCTCGGCATGGAGCAGGCTGATCGCGCGGCGGACAGAACCATGGAATTTCCGTTATTGGACATGGACTGCCAGAAACTTCGGGAACTGCAAGAATATGGGACTATTCGTGATAAACCTTATGTCTGCCTGCATCCCGGCGCGATTTCCGCAACCCCCTGGCCTGCTGCTCATTTCGCGGAGGTGGCGGACAGGTGTATTCGGCAGGGTTTGAAAGTGGTGTTGACGGGTACTGCGGAAGAGAAGCCGCTCACGCAAGCGGTCGCCGGGAAAATGACGGGTACGGCGATTGATCTTGCCGGTAAAACCGCCATCGGGGCACTCGCCGCCCTTCTGAAGGGCAGCCGGGCGGTGATCTCGAATGACACGGGAGTTGCGCATTTGGCGGTAGCGGTCGATGCCCCGAGTGTCACCGTCTTTACCACGACCGATCCGCTGATTTGGGGTCCGTTGGATCAGGTTCATCATCGGGTTGTTTCGGGAAACGACGTGAAGACGCCGGAAATGGCAATACGGGCGCTGGAGGAATTAATTGGGCGTTAATATGAAAGTAAAGGAGAATCAAGGAAGAAAGGAGGAGAAATTGCGGGTTCTTACCTGGCATATTCATGGCAACTACCTTTACTATCTCACTCAGGCGCCGCTGGAGTTTTATTTGCCTAAAGGAGAGGGTGCAGGCTATGGCGGCCGCGCGCTCGGTTTCGATTGGGGGGACAACGTGCACGACGTGCCCATCGAACAGGTGAAGGATCTCGATTTTGACGTGATCCTGTTTCAGCATCGCAAGAACTACGAAATTGACCAGTACGAAATCCTGTCCGAGGCACAGCGGCGGCTCCCCAAAATTTACCTCGAACACGATCCCCCACAGGAACATCCAACCAATACTGCCCACTGGGTGGACGATCCTTCCATGCTTCTGGTCCACGTAACCGATTTCAACCGCCTGATGTGGGATAGTAACGGAACACCGACCGTCGTCATCGATCATGGGGTAATGGTGCCGGACAACGTGAAATATACGGGAGAACACGCCAGAGGCATCGTCGTGGTGAACAACATGCACAAGCGCGGTCGCCGCCTCGGTCTCGATGTATTCGAGAAAATCCGTGAACAGATACCGTTGGACCTGGTGGGGATGGGGTCAACGGAACTGGGTGGCCTGGGGGAAGTGTCGCATGAGGAACTGCCTGCTCTCGTCGCCGGATATCGTTTCTTCTTCAACCCCATTCGTTATACCAGCCTCGGCCTATCCGTCTGCGAAGCGATGATGACGGGATTGCCCATCGTAGGGCTTGCGACAACCGAGATGGTCACCGCGGTTGAAAACGGCAAAAGGGGCTATGTCGAAACGGACGTGGACAAGCTGATCGAACGGATGCGTTATCTGCTCGACGATCACGATCATGCGCGGGAATTGAGCCGAAACGCGCGGGAGTACGCAACCCGCCGATTCGGCATCCAACGGTTTGCCAACGACTGGCAAAGAGTCGTCAGCAATCTTGTTCGGAATGCTCACTGAAAAACGCTGGCTTAGTGTTCGGGCTCAATGCTCAGTCGTCAGGCCCAATAATTCAGTGGCCAATGCAAGAACCTCTGCAACCGGTACACTTTCCACGAATGAGTACGGATGACTGCAGTCGGATGTCTGCGGCTGAAACGGCCAGGGCGAAACAGGCCTGATGCCGCATTGGGGACATTCAAGCTGCCAACCGATCGCGAGCCGGTGCCGGTCGCGGCTGAGCGGACCCCAGTTGAGGATGTTGGGGGCCCAGTAAATTCCCACTGTACGTGCGCCCACCGCGCGTGCCAGATGGAGCGGGCCGGTATCGTTGCTGATGACGAGCGCGCTATGCTGTAAGAGGGCAGCCAGACCGCACAGGCCAAGTCGGGTACAGGGAATCGCAGGCCGACTCATGGCCCGAATGACAGTCGCCACGCGCTCTTCTTCTTTCGGCGTTCCTGTCACGACAACTGCATATCCTTTTTCGAGCAGGCAATCTGCGGCCTCGGCAAACCTGACTGCAGGCCATACCCTGCGGATATCATCCGCGCCCGGGTGGATAACGACATAGGGTTTGCCCTTGATCGTCTGGCGGACCGATTCTGTCTCCTGTTCGTCGGATTCCGTCACCTCGATGCGCGGTTCGAATCCGGTACTCGTGGTACGAGCGCCAATTAAGGAGGCCACTTCGAGATTGCGCAGAACCTCGCTCTGGTAATGCACATAGGGAATGGAACGGTCGAGGGATTCGGCAGGCGGGTTGCACATGCCTGCCGTCACGCGGGCGGCAAATTTATTGATGAAGGGATTGACGGATTTACCATCCCCTTGCATATGAATGACGACATCGAGCTTCTCGCCTTGCATCGCTTGGCAGAACAGTTCTACTTCGACAGGGTAGACACCGCTGCCTGTGGAGGGAACGCGGCCTTTGGACTCAACCGGATCATTGACACCGGCAAGTGGGGGAAGGCTGAGAACACGGTCAACCGGCGACGGGCGGCCGGAGAAGAATTCCTTTACCCACGGCTTGGCGAGCAGGATGAGTTCTGCCTCGGGATATGTCCGTTTAATCGCATCCAGGGCGGGCAGGATGACGATAAAGTCACCCACCGCCTTGGCATGGAGAACCGCGATTTTGCGGGGTGAGAAAGGGAGAACGGGGGGGAAATTACGTGCTGCCAATGTCAGTAAAAAAGTTATTATTGTTCTCTATTCCCGGCATCGTCTCATTGCCTCTGCACGTTTCATCCTTCGGAGACGTAAATTCTCGCGGACTTTATCTGCCCCTAAGGCACTCGGATTTATTTGATCTGCCCGATTGCCTTGCTTACATCCGCGGGCGTCTCATAGTCCTCATCCGGCAACTGTTCGAGGGTCTGCATTATATTCTCGTCAGCGCCCTTGGATTTGGCATGATCCACGAGTTCATCCTTGTTCGCGGGGTAATCCACACCAGACAGGAATTTCTGGACCTGAATCGGGTTCGCTTTTGCCATGGTTCCTCCATTTATCGCGATCGTTATCTCGGTTGCCTCACATTCAGAACTCAGTGTAGTTCATTTCCTGGCAGATTTCCGTGTAACTTTGATTTAATGAGAGAAGCAAATGACGAAGAAGCGGCGTGCGATGCAAGGCAATGCGCAGGCCACGATGAAGTTGCAAATCCGGGTATGTGTGTTGGCGAACTGAAATAAAACCTGATCAGAGCAAGAATAAAGTCCTCAATGACGGGCGGAACAGCTCCCAATCATTTAAATATAAACCACTTAAGGAGGCAGGCATGAACAACATAATCTGGTGGGTGGGTTTTATTGTTATCCTTCTCGCAGTCTTGAGTTTCCTCGGATTGCGTTAAGAAGTGGTGGCGCCAGCGGTTACTCCTGGGAGCGACAGGCTGTTTTTCGTCAACCACGATTGCGGCGTGAACAGCAATTCTCCACCGGGGTAATCGTGGCCTTATTAGGCATCCCTAACAGATGCTTGCCGTTGCATGGGGATTTGCGCTACGTTTTGCTCTGACTAGATCAGAGTTTGTTGAAATTTTCTTTATGAATCAATTATTTGTGTAATAGGAAATCGGTAATGGTGACTGCTGATCAGATTGTTAACACCGCAGTTGAGCTTGGCGAACAGAAATCATGGGAGGCTGTACGCCTGCATGATGTGGCAGCTGCGCTGGGCATCACCCTGAATGACGTGCATGCGCATTTTCGTGAGAAAGAGGATATCGTTGAAGCCTGGTTCGAGCGGGCAGACAGTGCGATGCTCCGGATAGCGCGGGCGCCGGACTTTTCCTTCCTGACGCCGCGGCAGCGTCTGCACCGGCTGATCATGGCTTGGCTCGCGTCTCTTTACCCTTACCGCAAGGCTACAAGGCAAATGATCTATGGCAAACTGGAGCCAGGTCATCTGCACGTTCAGATTCCCGGATTGATGCGCGTCCGCCGTACTGTGCAATGGATGCGGGAGGCTGCGGGGAGGGATGCTACGTACCTCCGGCGCGCATTGGAAGAAAGTGCGCTTACTTCAATTTATCTGGCGACATTTGCTCACTGGATGAACGACAGTTCGTCCGGTTCTTCCAGGACGAGCCGATTTCTGGATGGATGCCTGTCCGTAGGTGAAAACCTGGATCGAATGCTATTTTTCCATCGGCGCGGCGGAGAAAGAACGGATAGTGGAGAAGCGCCCCAGGGTACATAAGGGTAGTTCGTTTCGCGTATCCGTGGCAGGCATTCTGTTGCATCGCTGCGCTCGGTATAGGCATTCATAGAGCCGGTGATGTGATCAACGTCAAAAAACCATCGGTTAAAGGAGGCTCAGGTTCACGCCTTCCCTCAACCGCTCTCACCCTTCAACTGGAAGACTGTCGTCAGCCATGACGACTATGAGATAGCCTCGGGTAATGTGGGGCGTACGCGAGAACTTGAGGTCTCCGCTGCCGAGAGCGGTCTGCCGAGCGGGAAGCGATAGCCGCGGGTTATCAGCCTGTTTCAACAGCAAAATGGAGACACTCTGGTATTCGGACTCTGTCGCGAAGGCCCGCAGGATCCTGGCATCTCGCAGCGACCCTGGGTTCTTCGGAAGAGACTGACGCGGCACCGCGATTTTTCCCGGAATCGCGCTTCACCGCGTTTCCCGCCCCATTCTTTTCTTCGCTAGCCGTTTCTGTGCGGATTCAAGCCCTTCAAACAAAGTAGCCCATTCAATTTTGGTGGGGAGTCGCGGTTTTCGCTTCCACCCTCCACTGTATTTCGATGCCCTCGCGGATAGTCGCCTCTTTTCACCCTTCTGTCGCTGAATTTCGGGCCGTATAAGGTTTGGTAGGGGATGGACCGGATCCCTCCCGCTCGGAATATGCCGAGTCCATTTATCCTCCTCTATCCCTGGTATCACCCTTTATCACCTCAGCTCGCTCCCTTCCACTCAACCTCGATAAAAGTTGATATTAGTCAAGGTTTCACCTCGTGCCGAGGCATACGATTCGATACCGGATAAGAGAATCCGATTATCTTTAATAACCCTACTCGTGAACCAAATATTCGGGAATCAATGAGGAAAACATGAAGATCAACGTACCCTCCGCCCTTGCAGGAGTCATGACGTACGTGACGTATCCCGGACTGGCGATGGCGGCGGCCGACCCCTACCAGTTAAATCTGCCCGAGCCGCAGACAGCCATTGCCCAGCAGATCTACGACCAGCACATGCTGGTTCTGTGGATTTGTCTGGCGATTTTCATCGGCGTGTTCGGCGTGATGTTCTATTCGGTAGTCCAGCATCGCAAATC
The DNA here is from genome assembly GCF_000196355.1 of Nitrosospira multiformis ATCC 25196. Lineage (NCBI taxonomy): Bacteria > Pseudomonadati > Pseudomonadota > Betaproteobacteria > Nitrosomonadales > Nitrosomonadaceae > Nitrosospira > Nitrosospira multiformis. Next base: position 2,031,525 of record NC_007614.1, on the reverse strand, counting down.
CAAGGGCTATAAGGCGGCCAATTTCCATCACAGCACCACGGTCGAGATCATCTGGACGGCGATCCCGTTCCTGATCCTGATCGGCATGGCCTTTCCTGCCACCAAGACCGTGATTGCCATGAAGGATACGTCCAACCCGGACATCACGGTCAAGGCGACGGGTTATCAGTGGAAATGGGGTTATGACTACCTGACGGGTGAAGGGGAGGGGATCGGTTTCCTGAGCGCTCTTGCCACGCCCAAGGCGCAGATCGAGAATGCGGCGCCCAAGGGGGAGAATTATCTTCTGGAAGTGGACAAGCCCCTGGTGGTGCCGACGGGCAAGAAAGTGCGGGTGCTGATCACTGCCAATGACGTGCTGCACGCCTGGTGGGTACCGGCGCTAGGCGTGAAGCAGGACGCTATCCCAGGCTTCATCCGTGACGTGTGGTTCAACATCGAGAAGCCCGGCACCTATCGCGGCCAGTGCGCCGAGTTGTGCGGCAAGGAGCATGGCTTCATGCCGATCGTGGTAGAGGCGGTGGAGCCTGAGAAATACGCTGCCTGGGTGGCAGAGCAGAAAACCAAGCTGGCGGCAGTGGCGGTGGACGTCAACAAGGAGTTCGGGCTGGACGAGCTCAAGGCCAAGGGCGAAGCGGTGTATAACGCCAACTGCGCGGCCTGTCACCAGGCCAACGGGCAGGGCGTGCCCGGCACCTTCCCCGCCATCGCCGGATCGAAGGTTGCCACCGGGCCCAAGGACGGCCACATCAATATCGTCATGAACGGCAAGAGCGGCACGGCAATGGCGCCATTCAAGCATCTGTCGGACGTGGATATTGCCTCGGTGATCACCTACCAGCGCAATTCCTTCGGCAATTCGACGGGCGATGCCGTCCAGCCATCCGAAATCAATCAACACAGATAATAGCCTCAAGGAGGAAACCATGGCAGCAATACCCGATCACGATGTCGTGCATGGCGCCGAGCACGCGCACGACCACCCCACCGGCCTGATGCGGTGGCTGACTACCACGAATCACAAGGATATCGGTACGCTTTATCTCTGGTTCAGCTTCATCATGTTCCTCACGGGGGGCGTGATGGCGCTGACCATCCGGGCCGAGTTATTTCAGCCAGGTATACAGATCGTCAATCCCGAATTTTTTAACCAGCTCACCACCATGCACGGCTTGGTGATGGTGTTCGGCGCCATCATGCCGGCCTTCGTCGGTTTTGCCAACTGGCAGATACCGATGATGATCGGCGCTCCCGACATGGCCTTCGCGCGAATGAACAACTGGAGCTTCTGGCTGCTGCCTCCTGCGGCATTGTTGCTCATCGCTTCTTTCTTCGTGCCCGGCGGCGCTGCTGCCGGGGGCTGGACTTTCTATCCTCCGCTGTCGGTCCAAATGGGCATCGGGATGGACATGATGATTTTCGCCATTCATATACTTGGCGCCTCTTCCATCATGGGCTCGATCAACATCATCACCACCATTCTCAACATGCGCGCCCCTGGCATGACCCTGATGAAGATGCCCATGTTCGTGTGGACCTGGCTGATTACCGCTTATCTGCTGGTGCTGGTCATGCCGGTGCTCGCCGGTGTGGTGACCATGCTGCTGACCGACCGTAACTTCGGCACCAATTTCTTCAATGCGGCGGGTGGGGGTGATCCCGTGCTGTTCCAGCATGTTTTCTGGTTCTTCGGTCACCCGGAAGTCTACATCATGATCCTGCCGTCATTCGGCATTGTCTCCGAGGTAATTCCCGCTTTTTCCCGCAAACCGCTGTTCGGTTATTCCTCGATGGTGTATGCAACTGCTTCCATCGCCATTCTTTCCTGCATCGTCTGGGCGCACCATATGTTCACCGCAGGCATGCCTGTAACCGGACAACTGTTCTTCATGTACGGCACCATGCTGATCGCGGTTCCGACGGGCGTGAAGGTATTCAACTGGACCGCCACGATGTGGCGTGGTTCCATGACCTTTGAAACACCCATGCTGTTTTCCATCGGCTTCATTTTCCTGTTCGTCATCGGAGGTTTTAGCGGCGTGGTCTGCGCTATTGTCCCGATCGATGTGCAGGTGCAGGATACCTACTATGTGATCGCGCACTTCCACTACGTGCTGGTATCCGGTTCGCTCTTTGCCATCTTCGCCGGAGCGTACTACTGGCTGCCCAAGTGGACGGGTCACATGTATGACGAGACGTTGGGCAAATGGCATTTCTGGTTGTCGATGTTCTTCTTCAACCTCACCTTCTTCGTGCAGCACTTCCTGGGATTGGCCGGCATGCCGCGCCGCATCCCCGACTATGCGCTGCAATTTGCGGACTTCAACATGATTTCCAGCATAGGAGCATTCGGATTCGGTACGACCCAATTGTTGTTCCTCTATGTAGTGCTGAAGTGCATTCGCGGAGGAGCAAAGGCGCCCCAGAAACCGTGGGAGGGTGCAAAAACACTGGAGTGGACCCTGCCCTCGCCGGCGCCGTATCACAGCTTTGAAACGCCGCCGCTCGTGAAGTAGTCCGCTAATCGATATAAACAGGAGATCGTCATGTCGAAAAATATGGATATGCCGCAACCCGTAAGCCTGTCGGAAGACGAGGAGATCGAGAGGAAGCTCTCAGCAATCAGAACGGCTCTTTATGCGCTGGCTTTCTCTCTGGTGGTGCCCCTTATGCAATATTTTTGGCAATAGCTGCTGTCGAAACCAGTCGGCATCTTATCGATCAAACTCTAAAGAGAGAAAAAAGTGAGTCAAGAAGCGAGTCATTACTACGTTCCGGCGCCGTCACCCTGGCCAATAACCGGTGCAATCGCGCTGTTATTCATGGGTTTCGGCGCCGCATTTTCCGTCAACCGGCTTCCCCTGGGTTATGGATTGCTGGCGACGGGCTTTGCCATACTCGTCTACATGCTTTTCGGATGGTTTAGCACCGTTGCCCGCGAAAGCGAGAGCGGCAAATTCAACAAGCAGGTCGATAAGTCTTTCCGCTGGGGAATGAGCTGGTTCATCTTTACGGAAGTCATGTTTTTCGGGGCTTTTTTTGGCGCGCTGTATTACATGCGCATGCATTCCGTTCCGGACCTTGCCGACCTGGACAACAAAATACTGTGGCCCGACTTCACCGCCGAATGGCCCACGGCAGGTCCCGGAATCACCGAGAAATTCATGCCGATGGGGCCTTGGGGTCTCCCCGCGCTCAATACCCTGCTGCTGCTGACCTCGGGCGTGACCGTCACCTGGGCGCACTGGGCACTGAAGCTGAACAAGCGCGGGCAGCTCAAACTGGGCCTGTTTCTTACATTCGCCCTCGGATTTCTCTTCGTGGGACTGCAGGCGTACGAGTACGGGCACGCCTACTCGGAGATGAATCTCAAGTTAACTACGGGAGCCTATGGCGCCTCGTTCTTCATGCTGACCGGCTTCCACGGCTTCCACGTGACGGTCGGCTCCATTATGTTGTTCGTCATCTGGTGCCGTGTGCTGAAGGGCCACTTTTCACCCGAGAATCATTTCGGCTTTGAAGGCGTCGCCTGGTATTGGCACTTCGTGGACGTGGTCTGGCTGGGCCTGTTCATATTTGTTTACTGGCTGATATAGGAATTGGTCTTAAAAAAGTTCTAAATATTCACCGTATTTTCTCCGGTTCCCGATGATTCTTTCGCGTACGACCCAATATGCCATTCAGGCCCTCATCTACATGGCAACCCAGCCTCCCGGGGTGGCTGTGCTGAATCGCACAATAGCGGAATGCCTGAGGTCGCCGCCTACTTATCTCGCAAAGATTCTGCAGGAGTTATGCAAGGGCAACCTTTTGTATTCTTTTCGTGGAAAGCAGGGGGGGTTTTGCTTGCGGGAAAGCAGTGACAAGATTAACCTGATGCAGATCGTCAGGATCACCGAGGGCCCGGGATTTACGGAGGATTGTGTTCTGGGGCTGAAAGTTTGCAGCGACACCACCGCTTGTCCCATGCACGCAAAATGGTGGCCGATCAAGCAGGAAATCGTGAAACTTCTGCAAGGCCAGACGCTGGATACCTTGGCTGCGATGGTGGTAAGCGGCAAGTATCAGTTAACGGATTTTCCCGGAGCGGTTCTCGGCAACATCGAGCTGCCGGCATAGCCATCCAATTTATTGCCTATAGGTCCTCACATGTCAAAACACGCACTCAAGCTGATACCTTCCTCAACGGAGCACGCGGATGTACCCAATGATTGCAAGAATTGCGGGGCGTATCACCTTTGTATGTCCCTCTGGCTCAAAACCGCCGATTCATCCCTGCTTGAGCGCGTGGTAAAAAAGAAGCAGGTATTCAAGCGTGGGGAAGTGCTTTACCGTATGGGCCAGCCGCTGGAGTATATCTATGTCATCCGTGGGGGATCGGTCAAAACCTGCGTGAGCACTGAGGATGGGCAGGTTCAAGTAATGGGTTTTCATGCAGCCGGGGAACTGCTGGGACTTAATGCCATCAGTAATCGGGAGCATAAATGCGAAGCGAGGGCAATGGGAGTGACCTCAGTATGTGAGGTTTCCGTCGAGCGTTTCGAAGAACTGGCCAAGAAGGATCCGGCCATTCAGTATGAGATTCTCAAAATCATGAGTGCCGAAATCCATCATGGTCAGGAATTGCTGCTCCTGCTCGGTAAACACAATGCCGAGGAGCGGATCGCCATTTTTCTGCTCAACTTGTCCAGGCAATTTGAACAGCGGCATTGTTCGGCCACCGAATTCACCTTGTGCATGTCCCGCAGCGATATCGGTAATTATCTCGGTATTGCGGAAGAGACCGTCTGCCGCATATTTGCACGGTTTCAGGACGACGGCCTCATCAGCAGTGAATACCGTAATGTCAAACTCAAGGATATCAAGCGGCTTGAGCAGATTGCCAACCAAAGACCCCAAAGATCCTTGAGGCAAACCAACGTCGCCTCCCTTTACTTCTGAAGTGAAGTAACCTTAGGCAGGGCCGACCGGGTTTTGCAGAGCGGCCCTGCCAGTTCCCCGCTCGGCGGAGATCACCTTCTTTCCGCTTTTTGCTCATTCACCGGCAATACTGCCGAACAATTCCACCATCTGTTTTAGCTGAATCCGGGCTGAGTGCCCTGAGGTGATGCCCTTCCCGGGTCATCCCTTCCCGTGCCGGAGAGAGCTCTTGCGCTTCTCCTGTCTTCCCGTTTGCGAGTCTCATTTCGAGGCGGGACATTTTCCTGCCTGATTCAGTCCGTTCCGGTCTCGGATATATTTTTGTCATTATGATTTAAGCATGATCGACTCTGCGATGGCAGAGCTGGAAAGCGAATACAGCCATGTTAAAAGGCAGTAAGCGGCAGCGAGGGCAGCGAGAAGAAAACCTAATGGCATAGAGCTCCCGGAAAACAACCAGAACATGACATTCATCAACTCTTTTTTGGAGGGCAAGACATATCATGCTTTCGCGATATGAAAATCCGATTATCCATATTCCCTGACTCGAAGCTCAAATAGCCCGTCCGATGCCACTGTCCGTCCTCTTTCCTGCATTCTCATCCGGTCTTCCCCGGAATCACCGCGAGTCCGTTGCTATCGTCAGGAGTGCGATCCGCATCGCGGTCAGGGTGGATGGTGGAGCGCGGCCGCAAGAATGTCCAGCCGGCACACGGACTTTCCCCGCATCTTTTCCTATTCCAGGGAAACAGGGAGCCAGCAAAATTCGACAACAATCATGGAGGAAATTAGATGAAGTATTTTCTTGACAAGATGCAATCGATTGCTGCCGTTTCTGCTGCTTCGCTTGTTATTGTCATATCTGTGGCTGCACCCGCGGCTTCCGCCCAGGATGCCAGAACGCAAGCGCTGGAGCAGCAACTCAGGCAGCTGGAGATGAGTCTGCAAGCCGTTCGAAATGAGCTGAACCAGGTGAAAGCGGAATCCGCTCGGGAAGCGCAGAGGCTGATGCAGATCGAACAGAAATCGACGTCGATAGAAAAACGCCAGGCGGCGGACGCGCAAAAGATTGCGAAAATCGAAGAGAGTGGGGCTTCGGTCGAAAGAACTTCGGATCAAAAGGCCCACATGGTTTTTTTCCGGGGTGGCTATGCGCGTAGCAACGATCTTCGTAACGGGGTATCCATTCAAAGCGGGGGAATTGGCGGTGCCGGAGGTCAGGCGGATCGGAATGCGTGGTATATCGGCGCGGGACTGGATTTTAATCTGACAAACGATGTCTGGGGGCTGATGCCGAACACCAGTGTCATGTCGGAAGTCATGTTTGAATACAAGGAATTCGGCAGCAAGGTAGCCAGTAATGCGCTTCCTCCCCCGGGTTCCGGCGTGAACGTCAGTCAGTTCACCTTGACGGCGGCACCCAAGATCAAATTTTTCGAGGGTTCCCGTTTCAGGCCCTGGATCATTCCCGCCGGTCTTGGTCTCCATGTGATCAGTCCGCCTTCCGAATCCATCACGGTACTGATCCCCGGCGTCATGTTCGGTGTCGGTGCCGACTATCAGATCTGGAAAAACTTCTTTGCCGGTATCGATGGCCGCTATCACCTGACCAGTGGCAGAAACGATGGCATCAAGATCGATGGCATGACCGCCGGTGGCTACATTGGAATGGGTTTCTAGGGAGGTTGATTGTCCATCAATATCGTACGGGTTTAAACCTGCCTCCTGCCAGATCGGGGGTGTTGAAAAAATTCGGGCGGTTTGCCCGAATGTCGTGCAACCGCAATTCATTCATACAAAGAGGAGAAAACCATGGGCAAACTGCTCATCATTATTTCAGCTCCGCTGATCTTCGCAGGCAGTGTTCATGCTGCTGTCAATATCAATACCGCTACCCAGCAAGAGCTCCAGACCTTGAATGGTATTACTTCCGCCAAAGCCCGGGCGATCATCGAATACCGGTCGAAGGCGGGCAAATTCAGGACGGCGGAGGACCTGACAAAGGTAGACGGCATCAATCCCCGCTATCTGGATATGAAGCAGCTCTACAAGGATGTTTCAGTCGCCGGACCGACCGTTCTGAAGGTGGGGGCAAAGCCGGCGGGTAAGTAATGATGCCGCAATATTAGAGCGCGATAATGCGATAGATAATGGAGGTGGTAGGAAGGACAGGCAGCAGGGCATGGCGGTTTCCAGAAATGCATAACCTGCCGGCACGATCGCTACTTGACAAAGACCCGCTCGCGCGGGTTTTTGTTTATCTCCCGCCTGCTTTTTACACCTGGATTCAGAGCATGAAAATCTTCTCCGGCAGCGATATCTTGGAACTTCATGGGCACCCCGGTGTCAGCATGCATGTCACTCGTCGACCTGTTATAATTCCGCCCCTTTTGACATTGTAAGCCTACGAACCTTTATGCCTCGTTCCCTGCGCAATATCGCCATAATCGCTCACGTCGATCATGGAAAGACGACACTGGTGGATAAACTGCTGCATCAGGCCGGCTCCTTCGCGGCACATCAGCACATCGCCGAACGCGTGATGGATTCCAATGATATCGAGCGCGAGCGCGGCATCACTATCCTTGCAAAGAATTGCGCAGCCGATTACGAAGGCGTGCATATCAATATCGTGGATACGCCGGGTCATGCCGATTTCGGGGGTGAAGTGGAGCGTGTCTTATCCATGGTTGATGGAGTGCTGTTGCTGGTGGATGCGGTGGAAGGTCCGATGCCGCAGACGCGCTTTGTTACCAGGAAGGCGCTCTCGCTGGGACTGCGTCCGATCGTCGTCATCAACAAGGTCGATCGGCCCGGCGCACGGCCGGATTGGGTAGTAAACCAGACCTTCGATCTGTTCGACAAGCTGGGCGCAAATGAAGAACAGCTTGATTTTCCGGTTGTGTATGCTTCGGCGCTCAACGGTTACGCCACGCTCGACCTGAAACAGCCGGGCATCAATATGCGCCCGCTTTTCGACACGATCCTCAGTCATGTCAGAGCACCGGAGGAGGATGTTGATGGTCCACTGCAACTCCAGATCAGCGCGCTGGATTATTCCAGTTTCGTGGGACGCATCGGTATTGGACGCATCAATCGTGGAAGGCTTAAACCCGGTCAGGATATCACTGTGCTGGCGGGGAGCAATCCGCCCAGGAAAGCGAGGGTCAACCAGGTTCTGGGCTTCCGGGGCATTGAACGCGTCCAGCTTGCCGAGGCATTGGCGGGTGACATCGTCCTCATCAATGGCGTCGAAGAGTTGAGTATCGGCGCCACACTTGCCGATATCGACGAGCCTGAGGCATTGCCCATGCTTGCCGTGGACGAGCCTACGCTCACCATGAATTTTCAGGTGAATACTTCACCTTTTGCAGGAAAGGAAGGGAAATTTGTCACCAGCCGGCAACTGCGCGAACGACTGGAAAAGGAGTTGCTGACCAACGTTGCCATGAAGTTGGAGGAGACCAAGGATACCGACTCTTTCCTGGTTTCAGGCCGGGGCGAGTTGCATCTCACCATTCTGCTGGAGAACATGCGGCGCGAAGGCTATGAACTGGCGGTGTCGCGGCCCCACGTCGTGATTCGCGAGATTGACGGTGTCAAATGCGAGCCCTTTGAGATGCTTACGGTGGATGTTGAGGAGGCGCATCAGGGCGCGGTGATGGAGGCGCTGGGGGCGCGGCGCGGCGATCTGCAGGATATGGTTTCCGATGAGCGGGGGAGAGTGAGACTCGATTATCGCATTCCCGCCCGGGGTCTGATCGGCTTTCAATCGGAATTCCTGACCATGACGCGCGGCACGGGTCTCATGAGCCATGTATTCGACGAATATGCTCCCATGCGTCCTGAAATAACCGCACGTCGCAATGGGGTTCTGATATCCGCCGAGCAGGGTGAAGCGGTGGCGTACGCCTTGTGGAAATTGCAGGAACGTGGACGCATGTTTGTCAGCCCGGGGGAGCGCCTGTATGAAGGAATGGTGATCGGTATCCACAGCCGTGACAATGATCTGGTGGTCAACCCGATCAAAGGCAAGCAGCTCACGAATATACGGGCGTCCGGAAGTGATGAAGCCGTCGTTCTGACACCGCCCATCCAGCTCACCCTGGAATCGGCTATCGAATTCATCGCGGATGACGAACTTGTGGAGATTACGCCTAAAACCATTCGTATCCGCAAGCGTCTGTTGCAGGAGCACGAACGCAGGAAAGCGGCGCGCGCGGCGTAGGCCGGTTTCTTTCTCTGTTTTCTTCCGGTGACTGACGTGCGACCGGAAAAATACGCGCGGCGGTTCAGAGTGCGACTGGAACATTGCTTTCCTGAACCTGCTCAGTCGAAGTAATCTCGCGTGTTACCCTCATGAACGAAAAAATCCTCTGGTATGTCGCCGATCCGATGTGTTCCTGGTGCTGGGGATTTTCGCCCGTGATCGAGAGAATCCGGCAGGAGTATGGCGATCGCCTGAGGATGGAGTTATTGCTGGGCGGATTGCGCGCCGGGACCAAAACTCCCCTGCCTCCTCAACAGCGTGAGGAAATACTCCATCACTGGCATGCCGTACAGCGTGCAACAGGACAGCCGTTCAGCTTCGAAGGTGCAATGCCGGAAGGCTTTATCTACGATACGGAGCCTCCAAGCCGTGCAGTTATCGCCGCTTCCCGGATCAGTCCTGATTCAGTATTCCCATTTTTCAAGACCATTCAGTCTGCGTTTTATGTCGATCAGCAGGATGTGACCCGGCAAGAGATACTGGAACGCCTGGCCGTTGTTGCAGGACTGGATGCCCAACTTTTCTCTCAGGTATTCGAATCCGATGCCGTAAAGGAATTGACCCTTGTCCATTTTCAAAAAGTCCGCCAGTGGAGGGTGCACGGATTTCCCGCTGTGGTCGGGCAGGAGGACAGGGATTACGCGGTATTGACCAGAGGCTATTATTCATTTGAGGATTTCCGCTCGAAACTGGAAAGTTGGCTCGAGAATTGATCCCTGCGAGCTTTCGTGCCGCAAAATTTGTGATTTCCCCGGATAATTATGCAAAAAATATTCCTGGCATTCCTGGCTCCGGCTTTTGCTCTCTCGATGTTTTCGATCTCCCCGCCTGTATCGGCTGATAAGTGGAAAGATGACGGTCATCCTGGCCGGCACGGTCACGAAGGAAAAAATTGGAACAAAGGCAAGGACGGGAAAAACCACAGAGGTGGCAACAACCACAGCCATTACTATTTTGATGACCGGCAGCGTGCCATTGCTCACAACTATTATGCCCCGCGTTTTCAACGGGGGCACTGTCCCCCCGGTTTGGCAAAAAAATATAACGATTGCATGCCACCGGGACAGGCGAAGAGATGGAGAACGGGTTATCCGTTACCCCGCGACGTTGTTTTTTATGACTTGCCTCCCGTTTTGCTGCAGCAACTGGGCTATCCTGCCCCGGGCTACCGTTACGTTCGAGTGGGAATCGACATACTTCTGATTGCGGTAGGAACTGGAATGGTCATCGATGCAATCCAGGATTTGAATGCAATGTAGTAGTGTTTGGCAGTTCGAGAGGGACCGGTATCGCTCGGGATAATCTGGTTATGCGGGGTTCCACCGGCTATTTTTCACATTCCCGTGCCGGTAGACCAGCCAAAGCGCTCCAGTAGAGCTCTGAACGCCTCGCTGGCAATGATGAATGCGATAAGATATGACGTCAAGCTTAGCAGGATGATTGTCCAGATTGCTCGCCAGGGGCTCAGGGTGGAGTATTGTTTCCATTGCGAGAGAAAAGCCGCATCATCCTCCTTGCTTGCGCGGTTCAAGCTCAGTTCGAAGAGAACGTTCTCCCGCGCTCGCCGCAACGCATTCTCGACCCCTGTCCGATAAGTGGTATCGATAAGATCCAGGCGCTTTGCTTGCGCTTGCGAAGTTTCCGGAACTGTTTCCCCAGCCACCTGCGTATAAAAGTCGCGCATGCGCGCAAGGTATCGTTCATCCGCCAATAAGTCATTGACTGCTTTCTCCACAGACTTCGCTTCCCCGGCCGAGCCCATAGAGCTCCCACCGATCTTCTTCTGTTTCGCAGTCCTTATTTCCTGTATGAATCCCTCCTCCTTGCATCCGATCAGCCTGAGCCAGATCGCCTCCGCAGCTTGAGGAGATGGACCGCGCGAAGCCGACCCTGTGGAAGGAGCAGTTTCGAATAGTTTGTCAAGTTCCGCTTTAGCTGCTCTTTCGCAATCCGCATCGATTGCTTCGAGCCTGCCCTTGAGATCGTCATTCATGATGTCTGGAGGCTGAAGGATTGAACTGCTTCCCTGAGTGCAGCAGTGTAACGTAAATTTCCAGAAACAAGGGAGCGGCAAAAGTGAAATCGTAATATGCAGAGTTTCCGGTTATAGCGTTCCGCTGCCGAATAAATCAGCAGCCAAGACTCTAAGGGATTGCTGCCCTTGGTTTAAGAATTAAAATTTCATTTACCAACTTCAGTTCTTCCATGATTACTTTCTGAGTTCCTCATCTGCGAACGCTGAGCGAGGAATTCTAGCGGCGGATTCAGGCTGCCGTCATACCTCTAAAACAGATGTCCAGATTTTTCAAGATAATAATATGAGAAATCAATGACTCCATTTTAGAGGAAAATGACATCAGGTTTCCCCGAAAATTCTCCGTTATTACATCTTTTGCCCATGCAGTTCTCTGGATTGCCGCTGATTTTATTCCGGACAGCAGGGGTTATAGCGGGATTGCCGCAAAAGCATCGAGGTCGTTCACAGCGGTGGCGACGCGGCGAATCAGTTCCCGGTTGGTTTCCGGCTTTATCATTCCGCCGACAGCGAGCGACACAACCATTGCTTCGAATGGATAAACGAGGTGAGCACGGTATCTCTGCTTCAATATCTCGCCGTCAATGTTTTCGATACCACAGTTCGTGAGCTCTTGGGCATAGATAGCCAGCAGATTTGCCTCATGATTTCGCCGTACCTCGGGCGTTAGGGCGGTAGCAAGAAAATAAGCGACATCACCAATCCCTTCGCCGAAACGCACCAATTGCCAGTCGAGAAGACCCGGTTGAGTTTGGCTCCAGAACAGGTTGCCGGGATGACAATCATGATGAACGAGTGTTTGCGGTCGCCCTGAAAGAAAGCGCATGGCGCGCCGACGCTGGCGAGCATAATTTATAGCGGGTGCATGCAGCGGGAAGGGTATGAGTTTTTCCGCCTGCCGGAGCCCCCGCTTCATCAGCGGAACGGCAAGCGCAGTCCCCAGGTGATCTTCGAGTTGGCGTATGCCCGCCAGCCAGGCATATTTCTGCATAAGATCGAATTTGTTCCAGAAGCGGGCATGCAGCCGGGCCAGTTGTTTGATGACAAGTGCGGCGCGATCCGCCGTCAGGGCATCCCCAGGGTTGCCGGCAGCAGCCCCGGATTCAGTCACATCATTCAAAACCAGCGTCGCACCCTTGCCGGGTTTACTCTGACCCGCGAGAAAACCGGGTACGGCGATGGGCACCGCTTGCGCTGTTTCATTGTAGAAGCGGGTTTCAGTATGAAGTAATCCTGGCAACCCAGTAATCAGCCTTGGCCGCCAGGCCAGCGAAGGTAATTTTACAAACCACTTGCGCGAGATCGTCTCCGGACCATCATGTTCAACCGCAATCCGAACCCGTGTCGTCGTTCCTATATCGACGGAAACCAGATCTACCCTGGATACCGTTACATGGGAACAATGACAATTGACTACCCGTTGCGCCCAGCCGATATTCAAATCGCTGGGGTGGCGAGCGAGAATATTATGCTTCATTTGAAGGCTGGAGCGGAGACCGAATCCGATGAAGTTGGATGGGGAGACTACACCCGGATTTTCTTTTGGGAGATTTCCGAGGCGCATCAGAGAGGTTGCGGTCGATCAGGAATTGCGGTATGCACATTCATTTATTCAGAAATACATTGGTTCCCATAGAAAAGGGAGCCGAAGCTCCCTTTTCTATGGAATGCGACAGAAGCAGAGTTACTGATAACGTTGATCCGCAGGTGGTTGTTGCTCGTAAGAGCCGGCGGGCTGGCGATAGGATTTCTCCTTGGGCTCATCCGTGCTCAATTTCCAGTCAGGATGATAGTGTGTCTCCCTGTCCCAGTCTTTCCAGATATAGTCGGGATAGATAAGGGGTTTGGTTGGAATGACAAATGTGACCAGGTCTACCGCGCCCGTCAATGTGCGCCCGATACCATGCACGATGCCTGTAAGCAGGCCAGCGGTAAGTCCGTAGCCAAGTCCCTTCTCGTTGGTGCCTATCATGATGTTCTTCGGTACTTCGCCTATGCCTGTGACCGTGTTGGCAAGCCCATGCGCAAGCTTGTCGCCCACACCTTCCGCATAGCTGTGTGCAAACGCTGCTTGTGGCGAAACGAATAATAATGCAGACAGTATCATTAGCGTTTTCAACATATTTTTCATCGATACCTCCCTTAATAGATTAAATAAAAATTTAATTCCAACTTAATACTAGCATACCGCTGAGAAATATGGAAAAGGCATGCCAAAATTCGGGGGCTCGGCGCCCTATCTGCCGTGTAGTCAAACTGGTTGAAGGCGGGAATTTTTGGATATCAGGGCCTACAGCGAATGTACCGATTTCTCACGGCGCGGCAGCCCGCTTCAAAGTGCGGTGGAAGCAGCAAATGTGATTCTTATCTATTTGTGCTTCCCGGTCATCTTAATCATTCAGCATTCAGGCGTTCTTGCGCAAACTGTGCTACGCTTCCGCATGTTTCACGATTGTGAAACCATCATCTGACGGATTGAAAGCAGGAACTGTGGAACGGCCCCGTACAAGAAAAGCAGCTACGTGAGTTCTTTACCTAAATCGCCGGAAGCATCCAGCTTCCTGTCTTTGCGTTCGTTTCCTTCGGCATCCCTCCATCCTTCAAGCTTCTGCCTGGAAGGTGGCATCCAGTTTTCGGTGATCGTTCCCACACTCAACGAGGCCGGCAACATCGACCCGTTACTGACCAGACTATCTGCCCTTGATTTGCCGGAGGGAAGTTTCGAAGTCATCTTTGTGGACGATGGTTCCTGCGATGGAACGCCGGAAAAAGTCCGCGAATGGGAAAATTGCGGCAACATAAGACTGATCGAACGCCGGGAAAAACCCGATCTCACCCGTTCAATCCTGGCGGGTGCGGGAGCGGCGCGAGGAGATGTCATTGTCGTGATGGATGCGGACTTGAGTCATCCGCCCGAGCAATTGCCCGCCCTGATCGCGCCGATACTGGATGGGAGTCATGACGTCGCAGTCGGGAGTCGTTATGTGCCGGGTGGCAGTACCGAGGGCTGGCCGCTGCACCGGCAGTGGCTGTCCCGCCTCGGCAGCTGGCTTGCGCGTCCCCTGTGTGACATCAACGATGCGACCTCCGGATTTTTCGCATTCCGCCGCGAATTGTCAGGAACTGTTGCGGAACGTGCGGGCGGATACAAGATATTGCTCGAACTGCTCATGGCAGGGCAGGGCAAGCTTCGGGTGGTGGAAGTGCCGATCTGCTTTCGCGATCGGATCCACGGTGCGTCGAAGCTGTCGTTTTCACATCAATGGACATATTTGCGGCGGCTGATGACTCTGGCGGGCGGTACGGTTTCGGTGGGCAGAGCCGGCCGCTTCGCAGCAGCAGGATTATTTGGCGTTTTTGTCGATGCACTGCTGTTCCAATGGTTGTTGAGCAGCGGGGCAGGGCTTGCGCTGGCACATATCCTGAGTTTTTTTGTCGCTGCCTCGGTAAGTTATTCGCTCAATTTCAAATGGTCTTTTCATCTAAACCACGAAGGATACTTGCGGTGGCCGCAATTCGGGCGTTTTCTGACGGTCGGGTTGTTCGCATTGTTGATGCGTGGAGGCGTGCTGGCTCTCCTCGTTCACGGCTGGCATATGCCGCCACTGCTGGCGATATTTCCCGCTATTGGGGCCACGGCTGCCGTTATTTATATGGGCTTGGTTTTCTACGTATTTCCGGTAAAACAGAATCCACCCTCCCTGGATGTCCGGTGGCGCGTCGCCTCGTTCGGAATCGTCGCGTTTGCGGTAATGCTGCGCCTGATCTACATGGGCATGGCACAGTTGATTCCGGATGAAGCGTACTACTGGAATTATGCGCAGCACATGGACCTGAGTTTTTTCGATCATCCGCCTATGGTGGCCTGGCTGATCTGGTTCGGGACCTCGATCTTCGGTGACAACGAGTTCGGAGTACGGATAGGCGCCTTCATCTGCGGGCTGATTACAATGGGTTATCTGTACGCCCTCTCGCGCAATCTCTACGACAAATCGACCGGTATCCGCGCTGTCCTTTTGCTGACAGTGTTGCCACTCGGCTTTGTTACTGCAACGCTCATGACGCCGGATGCTCCGTTAATGGCTACCTGGGCAGCTACCCTGTACTACATGGAGCGGGCATTGATAGCGGACCAGCGATGGGCCTGGTTGGGCATGGGCATTGCATTCGGACTGGGTATTCTGTCCAAATACACGCTGGGACTGCTGGGTCTTGCAGCATTGCTGTTTGTAGTGATCGACCCGGGTTTGCGCCGCTGGTTGTGTCGGCCGGAGCCCTATCTTGCAGCAGCGCTTGCGCTAACGCTGTTTTCTCCCGTTATTGCCTGGAATATGGAAAACGACTGGGCATCCATTATGTACCAGTCCCAGCGCGCGACGGGAATAGGCAACAAGTTTTCCTTGCACCTGCTTTTCTTTCATATGCTGCTTGTCCTGACGCCGGTTGGTTTCGTTGCAGCATTCATGGCGCTGGTCGTGCGCAATGATGAGCGAGCGGTCAACCCCCTGATACGCAGACGCCGCCTGTTCATGCAGGTATTCACGATTGCGCCGCTCGCGGTATTTTTCTGGCTCAGCCTGTTCGGCTGGCCGAAATTCCACTGGACTGCGCCCGTCTGGCTGGCGATTCTGCCGGCAATGGGGTGGATGTTGGGCCAGACGGATCACTGGAGCAAGGTGGCAAGCCGTTTGCGGGCAGCATGGAAACCCACCATAGGAATCTGTATGTTTCTCTATGGATTGGCACTCCATTACGTCGTCCTGGGCATTCCTGGCATTCCCTACGTGGGTTTCAGCGAACACTACTTCTGGCGCGAAACCACGCGTGAAGTCGAACGACTTGCGGCAGAAGTGGCGCAGCAGACCGGAAAAAAACCGCTTATAGTGGGGATGAGTAAATGGTCAGTCGCGAGTTCCTTGTCGTTTTATAACGATAAAAGCGAACCGCTGGATATTCGCGGACGCAACATGTTCCTGCAGAGCGCGGCCATGTATGATTTCTGGTATCCCTCGGAACCCCCGACGGATCGTCCTATTATTCTGTTTGGAATGAAAACACATCAGCTCGAGCATGACATCGATGGCAACGATAACATTACTCCGCTGCTGGTGCAGCCTGGGCCGATCAGGGAATTGAAGATAGAGCGGGAAGGGAAGCCGCTGCGCGGGATATATTACCGGGTTGCACAAGGTTATCTCGGTCTCCCGGCAACCGATTCTCAGGTACGCTAGCCTCTCGCCTTCCATTTTCCTTGGCGTTGCGCCTTACTCGTTAACAGGTCCTATATAAGAGTGCCTCCTTTCTCCATTTCCTATCATGACCATTTATGCTAAAAGCATAATGCGGAAAATATCAATGAATCATATGATGTCGCTTGCACGCGGGTTGATCTTTATCCTGTTCTCTACGTACAGCATGATGGGGTTACCTGCCGGGAAAGATGAAAGAATTGCTGATACTTCGCAACAGAAAGAGGTTGCCATCACGATTTATGGCAATAATCTGGGTTTGATAAAAGATACGCGCCACCTTGGTCTCACGCGCGATTTCAATCAACTCATCTGGCTTGATGTTGCAAAGCAGATACGTCCGGAAACGGCACGATTGCGTAATCCTGCTCATTTCCGTGGATTTCGCGTACGGGAACTGAGTTTCGACCTCGATCTGTTAACCCCTGGAAAACTGCTGGAGCGATACATCGGCAGGGAAGTAACGGTCGTTCATGCGAATCCAGCGACAGGGAAGGAGAGTAGAGAGACCGCTATAGTACTTTCCGCACATAACGGCGGAGTGTTCAAGTATGCGGATCGCGTTGAAATCGGCAACCCCCATCTGGACCGATTGGCTTTCCCTGCTGTTCTCGCGGGATTACAGGACAAGCCCAGTCTGGCTATTTCCTTCGTCAATCCGGTTGCCGGCGAGCAGGACCTGGAACTTTCCTATTTGACAACGGGGTTATCCTGGCGAGCGGATTATGCAGTGGAATTGAATGAGCGCGAGGAGCATGCGGATATCCAGGGCTGGGCGACCATAACCAATCAAAGTGGAACAGCCTACCTGAACGCTGCCTTGCAACTGGTTGCAGGGGATGTCAACCAGGTGCGCCAAGGCGCCCCTGTGCCGCGCCATGTCATGGCCATGGCAAAAATGGCGGAGGCGGCCGACCTGAAACAGGAGCCGCTGCTTGAATATCACCTCTATACCCTCGATCGCCCCATAACACTGGCGGAGAACCAGATCAGGCAGGTAGGGCTGATGTCTGCAACCCGCATACCGATGAAGAAGGAACTGGTTTTGACAGGTTCCGATTATTACTACTCCGGAAAATATGCTGATATAGGGCAGAACCTGAAGCCGGCGGTATTTCTCGAATTCAGGAACAAGGGAGAAGGACTGGGAATTCCCCTGCCTGCAGGAATAGCACGAATATATAAAAAAGACTCACGCGGCCATATCCAGTTTGTGGGTGAGGATCAGGTGGATCATTCGGCTGCAGGTGAAATTGTCCGGCTGAAACCGGGAAACGCATTCGATGTAACAGTGGAAAGAAAACAGACGGATTTCCTGAAGTTGGCGGGAGAAGGACTGACGGACTCGCGGGAGGGGAACACGTTCGAGAGCGCATTTAAGATTCTTTTGCACAATGCCCGCAAAGAAACTGTCGCCGTGACGGTCCGGGAACCAATACCCGGGGATTGGCAAGTGGTATCCGAATCACAAGCACACAGCAAGGTCTCTTCGAATATGGCGGAATGGAAAGTGGTTGTTCCTGCCGGCGGCCATAATGTTCTGAACTATCGGGTTCGTGTAAAAAACTTCTGAAAAAGTCTCTGTACTCTTTATCCTCTACGCCTTATTCCTTTCGGGCAGCTGGAAACAGGCTGAGAGATGAGGGTGAGGGCGAAGTGGAAAGAACGCCGATCCAAAAAAGGAAACCCGGTGGAGCTTCGCTTCCACCGGGCCCTGTCAGCCGGTTTAATACTCTTATTGAACGGTCACGTTGATCTTTTTCGGCTGGACCGGTTCGCGTTTGGGGATGACGATTTCCAGAACGCCCAGATTGGACTTGGCGGATATCGCGTCCGCGTTGGCAGTGTCCGGCAAGCTGAAACGGCGATGGAAGGAGCCGTAGGCGCGCTCGACACGCTTGTAGCCTTCCTTCTCGGTGGTGGCCTCGGTTTTCTTTTCGCCCTTGATCGTGAGCATGCTTTCTTCCATGCTGATATCGATATCTTCGGGTTTTACACCGGGAAGATCAGCCTGAAGAACGAACTTGTCCGCTTCTTCCTTGATATCCACTGCCGGCGCCCATTCGGCGGTCGCGGCGGATCCGTCGCCGGCAACGTTCTCCCGCGCACGATCCAGTTCCCGATGTAATTGGTGGAGCAAGCTCCACGGTTCATACCGACTAATAGCCATAATATCTCCTTTGAATAAATGTCTGACATCAAGCTGATGCTGTGAATCAGCACTTATTAATCAATATAGGTTCGTTTGGCTATTTTTCAACCGATCCCTTCGATTTTTTTGCTACCTGAGCCTCTGGATTTGTTCAGCAGCTTCCTAGGCGTGGTTGTATAGTGAAAAGTGGCAGAGAACGCTGGAGCTGCTGCTGGGGAGGAGGGTGGCAAAACAGAGGAGACCCGCTGTGGCAGGAGGGCGGGGATAGGGAAGGTGCGGGTTTCAGATTTTGCTACACCAGCGGCAACTCGCCGCTGCGAACGCCGATACCCGCAATTTTTTCCACGGCACTGACGAAGTTCGGGTTTTCGTGCAGTTTCACCAGCGAATCCGGGTTTGGGCGCCCGCGCATGCGGGCGAGACGAATCACCCCAAGGGCGGGCAGGTCCCAATGTAGCTCCGCGAGCAGCATTTCGGCCGCTTCCGGGTTATTACACAGAAGCACCATGTCGCATCCCGCATGCAATGCTTTCTGGGCCCGCTCCACCGGATTGCCTGCAAAAGCTGCTCCCGCCATATTCAGATCGTCGCTGAAGATACACCCTTCGAAACCCAGCTCACCCCGCAAAACCTTTTTGAGCCATACTTCGGAAAAACCGGCCGGTAATGCATCCACCTTTGGATAAATGACGTGGGCAGGCATCATGCCGGTAAGGCCGAAACCGATCATTTTACGGAATGGAATAAGATCGTCCATTTCGATCTGCGCGTAAGTTCGTTCGTCCACCGGCATTTCGAAATGGGAATCGGCCTCGATATAACCATGACCAGGGAAATGTTTGCCCACCGCTGCCATTCCGGCTGATTTCAACCCGCTCATCAGGCTATGGGCCAGCTCGGCAATGGCTTGCGGGTCACGGTGAAAAGCACGGTCGCGGATGACGCTGCTTTGGCCATAATCCATATCCAGGACCGGTGTAAAACTGAAGTCCACGCCCGCAGCCCGTAGTTCCGCCGCCAGGACATATCCCGCCTCATGCGCCAGATGCCGCGCCTGGGCAGGATGCTCATCCCAGATCCTGCCCAGTTCTCGCATGGGGGGCAGGCGCGTGAAATCTTCCCGGAAACGTTGAACTCTGCCTCCTTCGTGATCGACGGCGACCAGGAGTGGCGGCGTTCGCAGCGCATGGATTTCAGCAGTCAGATGCATGAGTTGCGCAAGCGAGGAATAGTTGCGCGTGAACAGGATCACCCCTCCAACCAGCGGGTGCCGGAGTTTTTTCTTATCGTTGGCGGTGAGTTGCGTGCCTTCGATATCGAGTATGACGGGACCGAGCGACATTTATTTTTCCAATATGACAAAAGCGCAAGCGAGGTTCAACTCGTCACTGATGGAGAGATGGTGACGGGTGATGCCTTCGTTTTGGACGAGGGTATGCAATTCAGGGTGGAATTTGAAATAGGGTTTGCCCAGGGTATCATGGGTTACTCCGATATGGCTCAGGCTGACAGGATGACGGATACCCGTGCCAAAGGCTTTGGCGAGGGCTTCCTTGGCGGCAAAACGCTTTGCCAGGAACATTGCGGGCTGCATGCTTTTTGCATATTCCGGCCACTCCTCGTCTGTCAGCAGGCGCCGGGCGAAACGCTCTCCGTATTTTTCCAGCAGGCGCGTAATACGCGAGGTTTCAACCAGATCGGTTCCGATCCCATAGATCATTTACATGCTTCCAGCATCAGGTTTTTCATTTCCCGGACTGCCCGCTCGAAGCCCACGAACAATGCACGAGCCACGATCGCGTGCCCGATGTTGAGCTCCGACACGCCAGGGATTGCGGCGATTGCCTGAACATTCAGGTAATGCAATCCGTGCCCGGCGTTGACCGTGAGTCCGTGGTTCAGGCCCTTGCTTACCGCCGCCCTGACCCGCTCCAGCTCGCCTTGCTGCTCGTCCGTCGTTTGCGCATCGGCGTAATGTCCAGTGTGAATTTCGATGACCGGTGCCCCTGCCTCGACGGACGCATCGATCTGCGCGGGCTCGGCATCGACGAAGAGTGAAACCCGGATACCGGCTTCAGCCAGCCTGTGGCATGCGCGTTGTACTTGCTCGAAATGCCGTGCCACATCGAGTCCGCCTTCGGTTGTCAATTCTTCGCGCCGTTCCGGCACAAGGCAGATATCATGGGGTTTGATGCGCAGCGCAAATCCGATCATTTCATCCGTGACCGCGCTCTCCAGATTCATGCGGGTCTTGAGGGCGCCGCGCAGGATTTCCACGTCTCTATCCTGTATGTGGCGCCGGTCTTCGCGCAAGTGCAAGGTGATGGCATCTGCTCCGGCCGATTCGGCAATGAGTGCCGCCTCTATCGGATCGGGATAGGTTGTACCGCGCGCTTGGCGCAAGGTGGCGACGTGATCGATATTAACGCCGAGTTTGATCATGATAGTGGGAGAGTTTTCCTGATTCGGCTTTTTTTCAATGATTGCCTGAATGATATTTGCTCTCCCGCACATCTGGAAGAGGCAGGAGAGACCGGGCAAAAAATGACTATATTATAATAGCGTGTGCAGCGAAGACACTATGTACATAAAAGCGGATCGCCAAGTTGATTGCCTTTGGGGACATTATTCTTTGGGTCGTTACTCCTGACCGGCCCGTATTTGATTGAAGAGGGCGACTATAAATCCCGCGTCTGAAAACCTGCAAGGGGGAAAGGGTGATTCGGAGAAAATGTCGGACCCGCGCGTTTTCTTCGCGGCGGAGCGGACACTTTTAGCATGGGTGCGCACGGGGTTGACGGTCATCGCGCTTGGTTTCGTCGTCGCCCGCTTCGGTCTGTTTCTGAATCTTCTTGTGGCTTCCGGGGGGATTTCCAGAAATGGAGGTGCTGCCAGCGCTCATGGGCTCTCCGGTGTATTCGGCATTATTCTTGTGCTCTCAGGCACCGCGACCATTCTCGGCGCATTGCTCAATCACAGATATTATGTAAGCTCGTTGCCGCTTGAGGATCTGCCCAAGCTGTCCTTACCCTGGCTCTCATCGTTCCTGTCTTTATCGGTTGCTACCATAGGATTTCTGCTGGCAATTTACCTCTTGTTTACATGAAACATACAGGGAGTCGAGCATGTCAGAAAGGGGTTAGCAGACCCTAGCTCGTGAATCGGCTGCCGCCATTTCTGCCGTCTCTGACAGGTGTGTAATGGCTCAGATGACATTCAATGGTATTTTGAGATATGAAATACCGTTATTTTCGCGCGGCGGCATGAGCTCGCGCGGCGGCTTGATTGGGGATATCCAGAAGCAAAGCGATCTAAATAAAGGCTGGGGATTCTACGCTGAACACAGCGCCGCACTCTTCCGTGAGGATGGTTTACCCTCTGTCGCCTGCTGACTTCGTCCTGTTCCTCAGGGATGAGCATTACAATTGCTGAAACTCTTTCAGTAACTGGCGTGTATGTAATGGCTTATCTCCCAGATAGTGGCTGAGAAGGTGGCGCATCAGGATCCTGCTCTGCAGACGGGTCAATGGCGCTAAATAGTCTCCCTGATACATATCCAGCAGTGTTTTTCCACTTAACTCGAGATTAAAGGGGCAGCTGCCGTTGCTCGACGCAATGGGGCCGCGCTCGATTTCGTAGCAGTACATCTGGGTTGGTTTAATCGGTTTTCCTGATGAAACATCGTGATCGAGCGTCAAGGCATAACCCATTTCCTGCAGGAGACGCTGCTCGAAGCGGCGCAGTATGGGAATATAATCACTTGCCGTACTCAGATCGGACAAGGCCTCCTGATAGCAGGCAAATAATCGCTCGTGCGGATCATTGCGGTGCAATAGCCGTATCAAAAGTTCATTGAGATAAAATCCGCATATCAGGGCAGTTCCCTGTAAGGGTAATTGTCCACCTTGCCATTCCGCCTTATGCAAAGTGCGTAATTCGGACTTTCCTCCCCAGCTCAGCAGGAGAGGCTGGAATGCGCGCAGCAATCCCCGTAGTGGAGATGTCGGCCGCTTGGCGCCTTTCGCAACCACGGCAATGCGCCCGGAATTTTGCGTGAAAACTTCCACGATAAGGCTGGTTTCAAGATAAGGATAGCTATGCAACACAAAAGCGGGTTGTGCTTCCTGCCGTTGTTTATCTACGTTCATGTTTTAGCGAGCGCCCCTGCTACGATCTTCGCTTGTGCGGTTTTCCGCACGCTCCGGGTCGCAGCTTCCTTCGGAAGGCACTGCTCCACCCTCCGCGCTGGCGCCCAATCGCTGCCTGCGGGATTCCGGAAAATTGATTGAGCGGTACAGAAACCTGATATTCATGGCGCCAGTAAACCCGCTCCGGGTCACACCTTCCTTTGGAAGGCACTGTTCCACCCTCCGCGCTGGCGCCCAATCGCTGCCTGCGGGATTCCGGAAAATTGATTGAGCGGTACAGAAACCTGATATTCATGGCGCCAGTAAACCCGCTCCGGGTCACACCTTCCTTTGGAAGGCACTGTTCCACCCTCCGCGCTGGCGCCCAATCGCTGCCTGCGGGATTCCGGAAAATTGATTGAGCGGTACAGAAACCTGATATTCATGGCGCCAGTAAACCCGCTCCGGGTCACACCTTCCTTTGGAAGGCACTGTTCCACCCTCCGCGCTGGCGCCCAATCGCTGCCTGCGGGATTCCGGAAAATTGATTGAGCGGTACAGAAACCTGATATTCATGGCGCCAGTAAACCCGCTCCGGGTCACACCTTCCTTTGGAAGGCACTGTTCCACCCTCCGCGGGTTACTCATACCCGAGCGTCTTCAGCATCCGTGCATCTTCGGCCCAGCCGCTTTTGATCTTTACCCAGATCTTGAGATAAACCTTGCCACCGAAGCTTTCTTCCATGTCTTTGCGCGCCTGGGTAGCGATCAGCTTCAATTTTTCTCCGTCCTTGCCGATGACAATTGCTTTCTGGCTGGATTTATCGACCACAATGGAAGCGTGAATCCTGCGCAGCTCGTCTTCCACCGTAAACTGGTCAATGATGACGCTGGTGGAATAAGGAATCTCTTCTCCCAACAGCCGGAACAACTTTTCGCGAACCAGTTCCGCCGCTATGAAGCGTTCATCCCGGTCGGTTACTTCATCTTCCAGGAATAATGGCGGATTTTGCGGCAGGTGCGGCCGTATCGCAGCTATCAATTCGGGCAACTGCCCTCCATTCTCGGCACTTATCGGCACCATGGCTGCGAAATCAAATTCCTTTGACATCTTTTCGAGGAAGGGAAGCAGTTGGGATTTATCCGTCAAGCGGTCTATTTTGTTCAGGGCAAGAACCACAGGCTTGCTCTTTGGCAGGAGTTTCACCACCAGCTTGTCGCGATCGTCGAAGCGCATCGCTTCGATCACCAGTATCACGATATCCACATCCCGCAGCGTCTGAGTGACCAGACGGTTCATTCCGCTGTTCAAACGGTTTGTATGCCGTGTCTGGAAGCCCGGAGTGTCGACAAAAACAAACTGGGAGTATTCATCAGTGAAAATTCCATGTATGCGGTGCCGCGTCGTCTGGGATTTTTTTGATGTAATACTGATCTTTTGGCCGACCAACCTGTTTAACAGAGTGGATTTTCCTACGTTGGGGCGGCCAACAATGGCAATATACCCGCTGCGATAAACAGGGTCTGCAAGGGAAGCTTCAGTGTTCATCAGAAGAGGTTTTGCGTCATATACATTCGGGTAACTCCCTCGCAGCCTTGCTGTTGGAATATTTTGGCTGTGGCAGGAAGCGCTTCACAGTCCAGAAAAGCACGAAAGGCAGTTCTAATGCGACTGGAGTTGCTCATAAGCTTGCCGGGCCGCGTGCTGTTCCGCACTGCGACGGCTCGTGCCTTCGCCCAGGGTGCGGATTTGAGGCCGGGAAATCACGCATTCCACCTGAAACTGCTGCTGGTGAGCTTCGCCTCGGGTAGCAACGACAGCATACCGGGGTAGCGCCAGCTTGCGGCTCTGGAGATATTCCTGCAAAAGGGTTTTGGGATCCTTGCCGAGGGCATGGGTGTTCAGCTCCCCCAGGGAGGGAATGAAAAGATTTTCAACTGTCTTCTCGGCCTGCTCAAAACCCGCGTCGAGATATATGGCGCCAATCACAGCTTCCAGCGCATCCGCAAGAATCGAAGGCCGCTTGTCTCCTCCACTTTTGAGCTCACCTTCGCCAAATCGGATAAGCTTTCCCAGCTCAAGCGTTTGCGCCAGTTCGGCCAGCATCTTCTGGTTTACGAGGTTTGCCCGTATCCGGGACAAACTACCTTCGCTGAGATCGGGAAAATGATGGAATATCAATCCGGCGACGGCGCAGTTGAGGACGGCGTCACCCAGAAATTCAAGCCGTTCGTTGTGAGGTATGCTGTGGCTGCGGTGCGTCAGGGCTTGCCGCAGCAGTTCGGGTCGACGGAAGGTGTAACCGAGTTTCCGGCACAGTGCCGCACTCTCCGTATTCCGGTAAGCTGTCCCCAATTTTGCGCGTCCCCTCCGACCAATTATGGCGACTGATCCACCACATGCTCAAGGTCCTGATTGCCGCCCGAATTACTTGATCGATAATCCGATGCGTTTCAGGTCGCTGAAATTCCACCAGATCATGAAAGCCTTGCCCACAATGTTCTGGTCGGGTACGAATCCCCAATAACGACTGTCACTGCTGCTGTCGCGGTTGTCTCCCATGGCAAAGTAGTTGCCGGGAGGAACCTTGCAGGTAAATCCACGATCGTTATAGCTGCAATTTTCATGATGGGGGAAGGGAAGCACGCCCCCTAGCTGGATACTATGCTCCTCCAGGGGATTGATAAGGACATTATAGCGGTGATTTCCGAGTGACTCCGTATAGCTGCGGCTGTAAACGAATTTCAGGCCCGATTCCACATAGGTATATTCCCCGTTCGGCTCCATCCTCACCGGCACGTTGTTGACGCTCAGCTGCTTGTCACGATAGGTGATGATATCTCCCGGTATCCCTACGATACGCTTAATGTAATCCATGGAGGGATCGACCGGGTAGCGGAAAACCATGACCTCTCCACGCTGAGGGGAGTTTATATCCATCAGCTTGACGTTGGCGACCGGCAATCGGATACCATAAGTATATTTATTGACGAGAATGAAGTCTCCTACCAGCAGAGTCGGAATCATCGAGCCCGAGGGGATTTTGAAAGGCTCAACCAGGAAAGAGCGCAGGCAGAACACGACAAGAATCACCGGGAAAAAGCTTTTCGGATACTCCACCCACCATGGCCCCTGGTCTCCCGGCGCGCGGTGTCGGTGCAGCACGGTACGATCGAGCAGGGCGATACTGCCGGTGATTAACAGCAATATCAGCATAATGAGCGGAAAGTTCATTCTTGTTCCTTATTCCCTTCGGGTGAACAGTCCATTGCTCTCCCGGAAACGGGATTTTCCTGGTGAGCATGTGCCCCTTGTTGAAGGCGATCCATCGTATTGTTTGAACTACTTTTCTCCAACCTGCAGAATGGCGAGAAACGCTTCCTGCGGAATTTCGACATTCCCGACTTGCTTCATGCGCTTTTTACCGGCTTTCTGTTTTTCCAGAAGCTTGCGTTTACGCGTGATATCGCCGCCATAGCATTTGGCCAGCACATTCTTGCGCAAAGCCTTGATACTTTCCCTGGCGATAATGTGCGAGCCTATGGCAGCTTGAACAGCGATATCGAACATCTGCCGGGGAATCAATTCACGCATTTTCTGCGCGAGTTCCCGTCCGCGGTACTGGCTGCTCGCACGGTGCACAATCAGCGACAGGGCGTCCACACGCTCGCCATTGATGAGGATATCCAGCTTGACGAGATCGGAAGCCCTGAACTCCTTGAATTCATAATCCAGTGAAGCGTAACCGCGGCTGGTCGATTTTAACCTGTCGAAGAAATCCATGACGACTTCATTGAGCGGGATTTCATAGGTCAGCATGACCTGCCTGCCCATATATTGCATATTCTTCTGGATTCCCCGCTTGCTGATGCAAAGCGTAATGACCGATCCGACATATTCCTGCGGGACGAGGATGGTTGCCGTGATGATCGGCTCACGAATCTGCTCTATTTTTGAGAGATCAGGCAATCTGGATGGGTTTTCAATTTCAATGACTGATCCATCGCGCAGCACGACCTGATACACCACCGTGGGCGCAGTGGTGATCAGGTTCATGTCGTATTCCCGCTCCAGTCTTTCCTGTACGATGTCGAGATGAAGGAGCCCGAGAAAGCCGCAGCGAAAACCGAATCCCAGCGCCTGCGACGTTTCCGGCTCGTATTGCAATGAAGAATCATTGAGTTTCAACTTCTCCAGCGCATCGCGCAGGGCGTCGTACTGGTTGGATTCCACGGGGTAGAGTCCGGCGAACACCTGCGGTTTGATCTCCTTGAAGCCGAGCAGCGGTTGGGGGGCGGGGCGGTCAACGAGTGTTACCGTATCGCCGACTTTGGCAGACTTCAACTCCTTGATTCCGGAAATAATGAAGCCCACTTCCCCGGCGCTGAGAGATTCCCGGTTTCTGGATTTGGGCGTAAATACGCCTACCTGTTCACACAAGTGGGTGGTTTTACTGGCCATCAGCAATATTCTGTCCTTAGGCTTCAATACCCCATCCATTACCCGCACCAGCATTACCACGCCTACATAGTTGTCGAACCAGGAATCGATGATAAGGGCTTTCAGGGGTGCTTCCGGATTCCCTTTCGGCGGGGGAATGCGCGAAATGACCGCTTCCAGGATATCCTCCACGCCGACACCGGTTTTTGCGCTTGCCCGCACGGCATCCTGTGCTTCTATGCCAATGATATCTTCAATTTCCTTGATGACGCGTTCCGGTTCGGCAGCGGGCAGATCGATCTTGTTCAGTACCGGTATGACTTCCACACCCTGTTCGATTGCGGTGTAGCAATTTGCAACAGTTTGGGCTTCCACGCCCTGGGAAGCATCAACTACCAGAAGGGCTCCCTCGCAGGCTGCGAGCGAGCGCGATACTTCATAGGAGAAGTCGACGTGGCCGGGCGTATCGATCAGATTCAGCAGATAGCTGCTGCCGTCACGGGATTTGTATTCCAGAGCCGCCGTCTGCGCCTTGATGGTGATTCCGCGCTCGCGCTCCAGTTCCATCGAGTCCAGCACCTGTTCTTCCATTTCCCGGTCGGATAACCCCCCGCATAAATGGATGATGCGGTCTGCGAGCGTGGACTTGCCGTGATCGATATGGGCGATGATGGAAAAGTTGCGGATGTGCTGCATCAGGAATCGGGATAGCAAGGGAAGAGGATGATAACAGGACGATGCCGGAATTCACCGGCAATCAAAAAAGGGCACATGGTGTGCCCTCTCATGGCGTGGCCCTCTGGTCGCACGTATATCCGGTCCCTGCAAATTCTTGTTCAAGACGGACATTTTAGCGAATTTTGAGGAAATAAGCACCTGCTCACTTGGCGTATCGCCTCCTTCCCCGATGAAGGGGAAGGAGGCGCTCACCGCTTTCACAAAAGAACAGACGTGCTATTTTTAGATTCGCTGAAATATCCGGTCAAACGCATTCAGGTCGAGGTGATAGTGGCAAATTTCACTGTCCCCGGCCATCAACACGGGAACGCGTTGCCCATAGCGCGATTGCAGATCGCTGTCGCTATCCACATCCACGACTTCGAGCTGAAAAGGATGGCTTGCCTTCAATTCCTGCAGGGCCGCGAGCATGTCCTGGCAGAGGTGGCAGTGTTCCCGGCCATAGACTGTCAGCAAGACAGGGAGATCAGGATCGGGGACAGTCATTTATCTGTGTTCACCATTCATCTTCATGGTAATGAAGGTGGCTGTATCACCGCGTTTGACCAGCAGGGCGATATTGCGTCCTTTCTCGACCTTGTTGAGCAACTGGTTGAATTGATCAACCGTTTTGACATCCTGATTATTGATGCTCAGAATGACATCACCGGGTCTGACCCCCGCGCGACTCGCGATACCAGGCACCATGTCCTCGACCAGAAGCCCGCTTTCAGTTTCCAGTTCCTTCTTCTGATCGGGAGTCAACTCGATCAGGCTCAAGCCGATGCGATTCGCTGTATCCGGCGTCTTGCCCCGCTTTCCAGAACGCGCTGCCGGTTTTTCATCCTCCGGAAGCTCATCCACTGTAATCGTGAACTCCTTGGTCGACCCATTTCGCCACACCTGCATCTGCACTTTCGTGCCTGGCTTGGTCGAGCCTACTATGCGTGGCAGATCGCCCGAGGAATTCACGGTCTTGCCGTCGAACTTGAGAATGACATCCCGTGCTTGAATGCCTGCCTTGTCTGCCGGGCCGCCTTTCTGGACAGAAGCTACCAGCGCGCCGGCTGGCTTGGGTAAACCGAACGATTCCGCCAGTTCCTTTGTGATTTCCTGAATCAGCACGCCGATTCTGCCTCGGCTTACCTTGCCGCTCGCAATCAACTGATTCGATATATCCCGGGCAACATCGATGGGAATGGCGAATGACAAACCCATGAATCCACCCGTGCGACTGTAGATCTGGGAATTGACACCGACCACCTCACCGTTCATATTGAATAGCGGTCCGCCGGAATTCCCGGGGTTGATCGCGACATCCGTCTGGATGAAGGGCACGAAATTCTCCTGTGCCAGAGAGCGTCCTTTGGCGCTGACAATTCCGGCAGTGACGCTGTTTTCAAAGCCGAACGGTGATCCGATCGCTACCACCCATTCTCCTACCTTCATGTTATTGGGATCCCCCTGGGTGACTTTCGGCAGTCCGGTAGCATCGATCTTGAGGAGAGCAATATCCGTCTTGCGATCCGCGCCGATGAGCTTTGCCCGGAACTCCCGTTTGTCCGTAAGCTTCACATTGATTTCATCGGCTCCATCCACCAGATGGGTATTTGTCAGAATATAGCCATCCGAACTGATAATAAAGCCGGAGCCTACCGATCTGGATTCGAAATCTCGTGGCATTCCTCCATGCGGCTGCATGTGTCTCCGGAAAAACTCGAAAAACGGATCATCCTCGGGTATGTTCGGTATTCCCGGAAAAGCCCGTTCCGTGGTTGAGTTGCCTGACTGAACGGTGCTGATGTTTACGACCGAGGGTCCTTCTCTTTCCACCAACCCGGTAAAATCCGGCAATTCACGCGCCGGCGCCTGGGCAAACACGCTCGTGGATAATCCAAGCAGCACCACCAGTAAAAATTTAGCAATCATACTTTTTCTTCCATGGAGTAAAAACGGGTGAATCCTTCATCCATCTGCCCAAAATAAGGGAATAGTAGTACCTGGTACCAGGACTGCATTCAATCCGAGCCGACCCGACGGTCTTTAGGGCCACCTAGCGACTGGTAACAGAATTACCGATTTGCATTACAGTGGCCGGCGGTACTTCGCCTATGGCAGTTACCCTGTTGTCACCGAGAGTACGTGTATAGATGTTGATCGCGCCGCGGCTGTGATAGAGGCCCTCGACAGGAGAGGAAGCCTCTCCCGAACTGGGCTCGATAAATACCGAGACAGCAGCAAGACCATCCGACAGAGCAATATGCGCAACAGGACGGGATTTGCCGGAGAGATTACGTTTCATTTCCACAATCTTTTTGAATCCTGGAGGCGGATCTTTGACTTGCCAGCC
Source organism: Nitrosospira multiformis ATCC 25196 (assembly GCF_000196355.1). Taxonomy (NCBI): domain Bacteria; kingdom Pseudomonadati; phylum Pseudomonadota; class Betaproteobacteria; order Nitrosomonadales; family Nitrosomonadaceae; genus Nitrosospira; species Nitrosospira multiformis. The sequence goes on along the minus strand of NC_007614.1, from coordinate 2,001,264 downwards.
AAGTTTTCCGCTTCCCTGTGTCGAGGAGACAAGATTTGTCTTGCGCCATTCGGCAGCTTGGCCCGAATATTGGGATTTCAACAGGCTTTTGTCTATTTCACCGCCAATTTTCAGGTCGGTGAATACAAATTGTTCCACCACCCGCCCTTTATCCATTACGGCGGCTTTCAGCAACAGGCCGGTATTGGGATCCATCCATAATTTCTGACCATAACGCTTGTCATCCCTGGGCTCCAACTCGATGATCTGGCTGGCATAGTCGCTGACCCGCTCCTGCTTGCCTTTCTTGACGACATAGTTGTGGTCAAGATTGATCAGCGGTTGAGGCAGCAGCGCGGGAAAAACTTTTCGCAGCCATCGTTTTTCCGTCACCACGGTCTTGTTTTCCGGAAGATAACATCTCATTTCGTCGTTGTTGCGGATAATCTCACGGGGAGGACCATCCAGCACCATGCTTTTTTCCTGCTCCCCTTCCTCATTCACCAGATGGATGATGCGAGATGTCTCTATCTGACCCTCGGATGAATAGACGAATGTCCCGACATAGTTGTAATGGCGGGGGGCGGCGGCAATCTTTTGCAGCCAGTTAAGCGCCTCGGGGGATGAGGGGGATGAACTGGAGGGATTCTGCGCAAATGCGGATTGAACGATAACTGTCAGCAGCAGGGAAGACAGTGAAACCTGTGTCATCTGGGAACGTTATCGCGCGCTTTCCGCAGCTGTACGCATGAAGGGGATTGCTCCGTGCATGGTGGTGCTAGGCGAGAATTGCTGATGCGCCAGGAGATAGTCGTTGATTTGCGCAGATTCGGACGCGGCGATGGAAGCTTTGGCGGGAATTGCCGGATAAGTGGCAACGGGTGCGAGAGTGGTGGCTGCAGAAGTCGAGGGCGACGTCCTGTTATCGGCCAGATTCTGCCTCAGAAGATCCGGCTCTTGCGTCGTTTGCAGAATTATCCATCCACCCACCATCGCTGCTGCGATGGAGGCTGCAGCAGCGTAGGCTCTTGGCCTGCGCTTCGGTGCCGGATAAGGCAATGTTGTGCTTGACACTGCGAATACCGCAGGTTCCGCTACCAGTCTTGCGTTAACTCGTCGCGTAATGTCTAATGGTTTGACCTCCGACTGACCCAATGCATCGCTGATCAGGTGGTAGGCAATCCAGTATTCCCGTAATTCCTCCGCGTTCTTGAATTGCTCGATCATTGCCGAGGCATCGCCCGCGTCCAGTTCACCATCCATCAATGCCGATATTTTTTCTTGCATATTACCACCTCTTATCTTTACCAGTCCCCAGCAAGGGGCGCAGTTTTTCCGCTATTGCTTCCCGTGCACGAAATATTCGCGAACGGACCGTGCCGATAGGACAATTCATGATCGCTGCGATTTCCTCGTAGCTCAGTCCCTCAATTTCTCTCAACGTAATTGCCGTTCGCAGTTCTTCAGGCAATTCTTCCAGCGTTTGGTTCACCGTTTGAGCGATCTGCTTGCTTGTCAGTTCGCTCTCGGGCGTGTTCATTTCGCGAAGCTGGCTCGCTTCTTCAAAACCTTCGGCCTCTTCGCTGTCGAATCCTGTAGTAGTGGTAGGCGCCCGCCGTCCTTGAGCAACCAGAAAATTCTTGGCAGTATTGATGCCTATCCTGTACAACCAGGTATAAAATGCACTGTCTCCACGGAACGACGGTAGCGCACGGTAAGCCTTGATGAAGGCCTCCTGAGTCACATCCTCTACTTCCGACGGATCCCTGATGAATTGCGAAAGGAGACGCGCAAGCTTGCGCTGGTACTTGATCACCAGAAGATCGAAGGCCTGCTTGTCCCCGTGTTGCGCACGTTCCACCAGTTGCTGATCGATTTCCCGGTCACCCATGCCACCTAATTCCTGAATTGACGAATCTCTTACTTGTAACTGCTTCGTTATAAGGCAGCTCAGCCAAGTATACCCGTTCAGGAGCCCATCGGGAATTACGCACCGGTCTATCGTCCGCGGTCTGAGTGAACAGACACGCGTAGTATAAATTAGTTCAGTTGAAAACGTGGTTATTCCAACAGATGGAGTACATGACGGATTCAGGAACTGTTAGCACTTGTTTTATGCTCGACGAAGCCGATTTTATTCGGCGCGAGCATACGCCGCCGCCTCATAGAGCAAGGCAGCCTCGCAAAGTGCGACCCAGGTTCACCATGCCCTTTGCGTGCGCCTTCAGGTTTTTCCGCGCGGCAATGGGACTGGCGAAACAAGTGCTAGCAGACCAAGTGCTAACAGATTTCGTATATTTTTATGCTGCCATCTTGCGGCAGTGCTCCGCGCACTGGCGGCAAGTTTGCACACACTCTTCCATTCCATCCAGCTGTTCGCAGCTTTTAGCACAAGCGTCGCAAATTTCGGCACAGACGCCACAAACCTTGGGACTGAATCGGGAGCCGCTGAGCATGAAATTCAGCGACGTCTGGCAGATTTCCGCACAATTCATCATCAAGCGGAGGTGATCGGCCTCGACATGTTTGCCGCCTGCTTCGAGGCAATGGTTCATGGCCATTCGCAAGCAGGTGCGATAACAATGGTTACATGCATCGATACAGGCTTGCAGATTCTGATCGGTTTCCGTGTATAAAAACATGGTCATCTCCTTTTCCATTTTTGGGAAATTCTTCGGGATCGAGGAGTTTTCTCAAACCCGCTAGTCCATAATGTGCGCCCGCCCTGGCTCACATTCTGTACGCTAGCAGACAAAAAATTCAGAGCCGGGAAAGAGGGGGAATGGGGGAGCAGGAATAGGGGTGGATTGTTGCTATCATTGTTCGGCTTACGCGTCTTCCATTCAGATTGAGGCAAATGGCAAATCATCACAGTCGCGGCCCCGGTTTTTCCAACATGCCATCTCATACCAGGCACCCTGGATACCATAACCATTCTCCCGCACCCGATCACGGACGTGCGTTCGTTATTGCTATCGCCTTAAATGCCGGCTTTGTCGTGGTTGAATTCGCTTACGGCTTTGCCGCCAACTCGACGGCACTCATGGCGGATGCTGGGCATAATTTGTCGGATGTGCTCGGGCTTGCGTTAGCCTGGGGAGCGGCGATTTTGAGCCGCAAGGCTCCGAGCGAACGTTATACCTATGGTTTGCGCAGCACTTCGATACTCGCCGCGCTGGCAAATGCTGTTCTGCTTCTGGTGGCGTGCGGGGCAATCGCCTGGGAAGCTTTTCAGCGGTTTTCACAACCGCCGCTGGTAGCGGGCCTCACCGTTGCTTCCGTCGCAGCCGCTGGTCTTCTGATCAACGGTCTGTCTGCCTGGTTGTTTTTGAAGGGGAGCAAAGAGGACCTGAATATTCATGGCGCTTTCCTGCACATGGCGACAGATGCCGCTGTTTCGGCAGGCGTGCTCGTATCGGGGGTGGCGATCCTTTTTACGCAATGGTATTGGCTCGACCCGGTGATCAGCCTGATGGTCGTTACCGTCATTATGTTCAATACATGGGGTCTTCTGCGCGACTCGGTTCAGCTTGCGCTCAGCGCCGTGCCCCCGCATATCGATATTGCCGCGATCGAATCTTTTCTGCGTAACCAGCCGGGTGTGACGGACGTACATGACCTGCATATATGGGGTTTGAGTACGACCGAGAGCGCCCTCACTGTCCACCTCGTCATGCCGGACGGCTACCCGGGGGATGCATTCATGGACAATATCAGGAACAACCTTGAATCGCACTATGCGATCCACCACAGTACCCTGGAGATCGAACAGGGAACCATCAGTCATTATTGCCCGGTGTCGACGGAGTCCGATTGATCTTCGTTGATTGGAGTTGGAATCGCGAGTGCCCACGGAAAGAATGAAGTGAGGCGAAAGATCAACCTCTGACCTATCGACTTTGCTGGCGTAAAAGCATCCGCCAGGTCTGTTATCATTCCCTGCTCATAAGAACAAAATAACGACGACCAGTGCCACAGCTTACTTTCGATACTCTGATAATTGGCAGCGGCCTGGCCGGGCTCACTCTTGCGCTCAATCTGGCGCAAAACAGGAAAGTGGGCCTCATCACCAAGCGTGCCTTGCTCGATGGGGCAAGCGGGTGGGCGCAGGGAGGAATCGCCGCAACACTATCGGAAGAAGACTCACCCGAAGCTCACATCCACGATACGCTTGTCGCAGGTGCGGGTCTTTGCAATGAAGAAGTGACGCGATATGTGGTGGAAAATGGTCCTCAAGCCGTCCAATGGCTGATTGAGCAGGGAGTGCCTTTCACGCGCGACGGCGGTAATGGAACCGGTTATCACCTGACGCGTGAGGGCGGTCATAGCGTTCGCCGCGTCATTCACGCGGCGGATGCGACCGGCAAGGCAGTGCAATTGACATTGATCGAAAGAGCGCATGCCCACCCCAATATCACCGTGCTCGAGTATCACGTTGCAATCGACCTCATAACAAGCGCCAAACTGGCCGGCCGTATCGAACCTCCCTGCAAGAAGGGCAATCGCTGCCTGGGCGCTTATGTGCTGGACAGCAGGGAAGGGAGGGTGCGCACCATAGCGGCGAATAACACCGTGCTGGCGACAGGTGGAGCGGGCAAGGTCTATCTTTACACTACCAATCCGGATACTGCGACCGGCGATGGCATCGCCATGGGCTGGCGCGCGGGTTGCCGCATAGCGAATATGGAGTTTATCCAGTTTCATCCAACCTGCCTTTATCATCCTCACGCCAAATCGTTCCTCATCAGCGAAGCGGTGCGAGGCGAGGGCGGCCTGCTGAAACTGCCGGACGGGACGCGTTTCATGCCCGCGCATGATGAACGTGCGGAACTTGCGCCGCGTGACATCGTTGCGCGTGCAATTGACTTTGAAATGAAGAAGCGCGGGCTCGACTGTGTGTACCTGGATATCTCGCACAAGCCGGCAAACTTCCTGAAGGAGCATTTTCCGACCATTTACCAGCGCTGCCTGGAATTCGGAATTGATATCACCAAAGAACCGATACCTGTGGTGCCTGCGGCTCACTATACATGTGGCGGTGTCGTCACCGATTGGAACGGCAAGACCGACCTGGACAATCTTTATGCGATTGGCGAAACCGCCCACACGGGTCTGCATGGAGCCAACCGCCTGGCAAGCAATTCACTGCTCGAGTGCCTGGTATTCGGGCAGGCCGCGGCACGGGATATCATGCAGCAGACCCCTGAACCTCTCACCGCATTGCCGCAATGGGATGAAAGCCGCGTGACCAATGCCGATGAGGAAATCGTCATTTCCCATAACTGGGATGAACTGCGGCGCTTCATGTGGAGCTACGTTGGCATCGTCCGCACCACTAAACGTTTACAGCGCGCGCAGCACCGCATCAATCTTTTGCGTGAAGAGATCAACGAATACTACGCGAATTTCCACGTCACCAACGATCTGCTGGAATTGCGCAACCTGGTGGATACCGCCGGTTTGATCGTACAAAGTGCGATGCTGCGGCATGAAAGCCGGGGACTACACTACAGCAAGGATTACCCGGACTTACTGCCGGAGGCAAGGGATACGGTGTTGAAGCGGGGACAGTAAAGAGGGCTCTGCTGTAAGAATGATAGTGGGTTTCGTCAATTTCTTGTGCACACTTCTTTCGTATCAATCGAAAACTCGCATGGCTGCGGCTTGCCCATCCAGCGGTGACGATCCATGCGCCCGGAGCATCCTGCGTCTTCGAGAAGGGCGCGTTGCGCGGAGGCATCGCAAACCAGCACGACGGAGTGCTTGTCCTGGCGCAGCACTCTCACCTTGTAGCCTTTAAAGTTTCGCAGCAATGCCGGCTCATGTTGCGTCGCCCGCATGAGCAAATCCTTTTCATCGAGCCCGGGCGGGGGATTCTTGTAGCGGACGGTGGATTCTACTGCGCTGGCGAGCTTGGTCAGTGCAGAAGCCTTGATAAACATCTCTTCGCTGTAAGGAAGTTTTGGGGTGGGGGCGCAACCTGCAACGAGCGATAGTACAAGCATGATAGTTATGCTGACACGGATACCGGCGGGACGTATGCTCACGAGACACCCTTTTTCCAATAGATGTGGTTGCCCTGATCATCTTTTCCTGTATCCAGATTGCAATTCACCAGGGCCGTCGCGTAGCTATTATCATTTTGGAAGACGGCCTTGGCAATGAGGGACCCGGTGGCAAGAACATTCTCCAGGGCACGATCAAATATCGCATCATAGCTCATCGCTTCAAGCGGGGTCGCAAGGCTTTCCAGATATTGGGGATCGAGATCGGCAACCGCAGGGTAGGTCAAACCGAGGTTGGCGGCGACATGCCGCGCAAAAGGAGGAAGGGCATGGCCTTCTTCCGCTTTGTCGACAACGAACTTGAATGCGCCGTGCCAGTTGTCGATGAGGGGAGGGTCGGTTTGGCAGGCGCCGGCATAGCAGGTTTCAAGCATACTCTGCCACGTGCGGGTAATGACGGAATCGAGTTTTCCGCTGCCAGGTTTATCGCAGCAGCTCCAGATTCCGGAATCCAGATGTTCCGCCAGGCCTATCTCACCGAGATTCAATCGTTGGAAAATATAGGCATCCTGATGCATCTCGCATATCCGGTGCTTATCCTTGTTCTTCTGGTATTCACCCACCTTGAGTTCGATGACGGGATGAATGGTCGTATCAGTAACGACATGGCTGGTGTATCCCAGCAGCCATGAAAATGCTTTTTGCCGGGATGCTCCATCGAGTCTTCTGATCCATTCGACCCCTGCCTTGATCATGTCGCCGGTTCTCTGATAGTGCATTCGATCCGCCCACTGGCCAGCACTGGAGTGAGCAATGTCCAGATAGGGATAATCAGGGCTCACGGCGCCAAGCTCACAGAAACGGAAGTAATCCAATATCGAGACAATTGCTTCCGGAGGAAACCCCTGCTTTTCAAGCCGGTCCGGTTCCTTGACCAGGTTCACCATGGTGAGGTGTGCATAAGCGCCAGGCATGGATAGTCGCAAAGAGTGATTGATCGAGAATGCAATGGAGAACAATGTTATTGTATATCCTGCCTCGTTTTCGGGAAGTATTCAGACAGCAGGCGGAATATCTCCTTCCCACAGTGGTCATACGGCCCACCAAAGATCGAATCTGGTCACACCGGATTTGGCATGATTCGCTATAGATTCCTACAATGGTTTAAATGCTCAGCTATTTCGAGAAACTGATTTACCCCTATCCCGATCCCACCGACAGGATTCCCCCAAAAGGTTTTTTTACCTTTATCTGGGAGGCAACCGAGGGTGTAAGACGATACCTGGTGGCAATGACGCTGCTTACCGCATCAATCGGTGCGTTTGAAGCCTTGTTGTTCGCGATGCTGGGAAAAGTCGTCGACTGGCTCAACCAGATCCCGCCCTCTCTTCTATGGGAACAGGAGCGGAACACGCTTCTTCTGTTTGCTGGACTGCTGGTTGCAAGCCCCCTGTTGGTCGGTATACAAAACCTCGTCAAGCATCAGGTGTTGGGGGGGAATTTTCCGATGCGTCTGCGCTGGAATTTCCATCGCCTGATGCTGAACCAGAGCATGCACTTCTATCAGGATGAATTTGCGGGGCGGGTGGCGGCCAAGGTGATGCAAACCGCTCTCGCGCTGCGCGATGTCTGCTTTATTCTCGGCGATATACTGGTCTATGTAACGATTTACTTTTTTACTCTGGTGGCCGTCGTCGGGACGTTTGATCTCTGGATATTGGTACCTTTCGCAGGCTGGTTTGCTCTCTATCTTTGCGCACTGCGCTATTTCGTGCCCAAGCTCAGCCGTGTATCCCAATCTCAGGCGGATGCGCGCGCCTTGATGACGGGGCGCATCAGTGATGCTTATACCAATATCGCCACCGTAAAACTCTTCTCTCACGCTGGCAGGGAGGCCGGTTATGCCAAACTGGCGATGCAGGAGTTTCTGGGGACAGTACATAGCCAGATGAGGTTGATCACCTGGTTTGAAACCGTGAACCAGGTGATGGGGGCATGTCTCATCATCAGCGCAGTTGCGGTTGCCTTGCTGTTGTGGGTGGATGGGCAGATCGGCGTGGGCGCGGTGGCGGCCGTCGGTGCCATGTCATTGCGGCTTAACGGGATGTCGCATTGGGTCATGTGGGAAATGACTTCATTGTTCGAACAGGTGGGTACCGTACGCGATGGAATCACAACTTTGTCACGTCCCCATATGGTGACCGATCATCCCGATGCAAAACGTCTTCAGATAAAAACTGCCGAGATACGGTTTGAGAATGTGGTTTTCGGTTACGGGAGTGACGTCCCCGTAATAGACCATCTTTCGCTGCATATCAGGCCGGGCGAAAAAATCGGTCTGGTCGGACGCTCGGGCGCGGGTAAATCCACTCTCGTCAACTTGCTGCTTCGCTTTTATGATGTGGAGGAGGGGCGGATACTGATCGACGGGCAGGACATCCGGTATGTTACTCAGGACAGTTTGCGCGCCAATATCGGCATGGTTACGCAGGATACATCCCTCATGCATCGTTCGGTAAGGGACAACATCGCTTATGGTCGACCTGATGCCACCGATGCGGAAACGGTGGCCGCCGCGAAAAAGGCGGAGGCCCACGATTTTATTATGGACCTGACAGATCCTGCGGGACGCTCTGGCTATGATGCGCATGTGGGGGAGCGCGGGATAAAGCTTTCGGGCGGGCAGCGCCAGCGGATCGCCATAGCGAGAGTAATGCTAAAAAACGCACCGATTCTTCTGCTTGACGAAGCGACCAGCGCGCTGGACTCTGAAGTGGAGTCAGTCATCCAGTCCAGCCTCTACCGCCTGATGGAGGGCAAGACGGTGATCGCCATAGCGCATCGCCTATCGACCATTGCTGCCATGGATCGGTTGATCGTGATCGACAAGGGGCGGATCGTGGAGGAAGGAACACATCAAAGCCTGATCGGGATGAACGGCCTCTATGCCGGGCTTTGGGAGCATCAGAGTGGCGGTTTTCTGGGGGAAGACGCATAGAACTATAAGCTTGAGAAAGCCTATATCTCCTGCGGTTCAAACGGTTTTCCGATCGGTTCGGCAATCAGTCGCCCAGTTCCACTCCCGCTCGCGGCCTCACGCCCGCGCGGATAGCGGCTTCCGTCAGGGAAGGAAGGCAAAGCTCGATGAACCGGTAGGCGTATCCCCGCAGGTAATGACCGCGGCGGATCGAGATGTGGGTGATGTTTTGCCCGAACAGGTGGGAACTGTCCAGCAGCGTCAGCCGGGTGTCCCGCACGGGATTGAAGGCCATCGACGCAACGAGACCCACCCCCAGCCCCAGTTCCACGTACGTTTTGATGACGTCCGCATCGAGTGCGGACATGGCGATGTCGAGCACCAATCCTGCCCCGGCGAACGTCTGATCAATTCCCGCCCGGCCGGTAAAGCCTTCGTGATAAGTGATGATCGGGAACTCTGCAATGCCTTCAAGCGTGAGCGGCTGTATTGCTTCCAGCGGGTGTCCGGGCGGCACAATGACAGCGTGGTGCCACGAGTAATAAGGAAAAGAGGCCAGTTCTGCGACACTCTCCAATGCTTCGGTGGCAATGCCGATATCGGCCACCCCGTCCAGCAGCATCGATACGATTTCGCCGGGGCTGGCCTGGTGCAGGACGAGATGCACCTGGGGAAAGGTTTTCTTGAATTGCGTGACCACCGTAGGGAGTGCGTACTGCGCCTGCGTGTGGGTAGTGGCGATGGTCAGCCGTCCTTTATCCCGCTTGCTGAACTGTTCAGCCAGACGCTTGACATTCTTTGCATCCAGAAGGATGCGCTCGACAATCTCTATCAACTCCTTGCCCGGATTGGTCAGGCCGAGCAGCCGTTTGCCTTTGCGCACGAATAATTCGACGCCCAATTCATCTTCAAGATCCTTGATGTGTTTGCTGACGCCGGACTGGGAAGTGAACAGGGCATTGGCCGCTTCGGTCAGGTTATAGTTCTGGCGGACTGTCTCATGGATGATGCGCAATTGTTGAAAGTTCATATTTATAAGCCTGCAGCCTGTTATTGTCGTGATCGGTTTCGAGCAATGATGGATGTGGAATGCTCATTCAAAAATCAGTATGGCTTTCCGGGGGTGTGATAAAGAAAAGGCGCGAGCCGATGGCCAGCGCCTTGAAAATCACAACAACAATGGAGAATAACCACACCTGAAAGTTATCAGTTCTGTTTTCTCCAGTGAACCAATATTAATTCATTTGTTTATACGTTTTATGCATAACCCGGGAAGGGGTAATTGATGTGAATCATTACAAAAACAGCCGACTATTCAAGCCGCCTCAATTCGCCTCTCCGGCTTCTCCATTTCCATCGCAACAGCACCCGTAGCTGCCTGAATTCTTCCGAGTTTATTCCATCGGGAAGGATTACGACACTGCGCGAAAAATACCGGCTCCACTGTCGTGGAGATGCGTCTGTCTTATCGATTTTCAGGGGTCTCAAGTCGAGCACCGTCAGATAGGGTGCGACGAAACTGCTGCCAAGCAAGGCACAGGCGATCTGCCCTCCATCCCGCATATTCAGGGTAAACACCATTTCATCGGTTACTTCGAGGCCGGAAACGGAATCCGGCGAGCACAACAATGCATAGCGCTTCAGGTAGAAAACAAGGCTGATGACGAGCAAAGCGGAGCCCGTCAATTTGGCTGAAAGGGGCAACGTCAGGGGCCACAACAATACAATAGCCACAAAGTGCGCGAAGCTGAGGACTATTCCTAATCTACGCGAGGGTTTCAGATGGACGACGAGGGAAGGCACGGAGCGTTGCACAACGGGTTGCATGTTCTAAAATATTGATGAGCTGTTATCTCAATGCGGGCAATTTGCCGCCCAGCTCGAGTGTATGCTTTATAATTAACTCTTTTGGGGCTTCTTTGACCAATACCTGCCTTAACATGAATCCTGTCTGGCACTCCTACCTGCAACACCGCGGTGCGATTTTCCGGGAAGACTGCATTGTCAGCTACGGCAATGCTGCTGCCGAACTTGAGAGTACCCGATCTGCCAACGTACTGAGTGATCTTTCTCATTTTGGCCTGATTCACTTTTGGGGAGAGGATGCGGAAACTTTCCTGCAAGGACAATTGAGTTGCGATATAAGGCGCGCCACTACCTCAACAGCCTCCTACGGGAGCTATTGCAATCCCAAAGGCAGAATTCTCGCGACTTTTCTGATTTGGCGGACGACTGGTGACGGGTATCTCATGCAGCTGCCTGCAATCTTGCTCGCGGGGATCCAGAAGCGCCTCGCCATGTATGTGCTGCGGGCCAAGGTCAAATTGGCGGACAGCAGTGGAGCCTGGGTCCACATAGGGGTCGCGGGCCCTCATGCTGCGGCCCTGTTAAGGAAGATCCTGGGGGAAATTCCTGTCGTGCCTCTCGGAGTGAGGCATGGCGAAAGAGGAAGCATCATCCGTCTTGCGGAGGATCGCTTTCAACTCCTCATTCTTCCCGAGCAGGCGCCCACTATATGGGAAGATTTGAGCAGGAATGCGACCCAGGTAGGGAAGCCCTGTTGGGACTGGCTGGAAATCCGGGCAGGTATTCCCCACATCCTGCCCGCAACCCAGGAACAATTCGTGCCCCAGATGGTGAATCTGGATACTCTCGGGGGGATAAGCTTTCAGAAAGGTTGTTATCCCGGCCAGGAAATCGTTGCCCGCACGCAGTATCTCGGCAAAATAAAGCGGCGCATGTATCTTGCAAATGTTCGTCCAGCAGCGGGTGATCTGCCAATCGAAGCGGGGGATGAGTTATTCAGCGCCGACTTGGGGGAACAATCTGCGGGTATGGTAGTCAACCCAGCATCGTCCTCCGACGGAGGAACTGATCTATTGGCTGTCATTCAGACCAGCAGTGTCGAGGCAGGTGAAATTCACTGGAAATCGCTGGAGGGTCCCGCACTGGGAATTATGCCGCTACCTTATTCCGCGAATCAGTAAAGAGTAAAAAAGTATGTGTCCGATTTTGTCATTATCAAATAGCAGCATGTCTCTTGATGAGATCCGAACTCCCCGTCAAAAAACCACGCAGAAAGAACATTTCCTGTTACCTTGCGAAGCACCTTAATACAAAATGCGTTCCGGTGCGCCCCACTGGCTTCCGGAGCAGAAAGGATATCTCGACAAGTTTTGCAAACTGCCACACCCAATCCCATTATTCCCGCCACTGACATCGGAGACAGGGGGGGGCTGCGTATCTGTAAAGGTCGCAAAGATCATGGCGGCATCCGCGACAACCTGCCTCAACCATCAGGATTCCGCTTCCTGTTCCATTTTTCCGGTGCGATCCGGAGCGAAGCATCGTCGCTCTGTTCAGGCATCTGGCAACTGCTTCTGTTACTGATGCTGATGCTGATGGCATCAGCGGCCCACTCAGACGGCCTGGAGCTGGAGAAACGCGATATTGTGTTTTACTATGGCAGCAGGCCCCCTGTCGAAGATCTGCGCCATTTCGACCAGATCGTCATCCAGCCAAGCCAGATTCTGCCGCATGAGAAAACAGCGCTGTTGAATCTGGACTCTTCACTCGTCTTCGCCTATGTCTCGTTTGGTGAAATCGCCCGCAACAGCGAAGATATGGCGCGTATCGATACGGACTGGTCGATAGGCGTCAACCCTGCCTGGAACAGCCTGGTAATGGACATGACCGATCCTGCCTGGCGCGAATACCTGCTGAAGCAGCACTTCGAACGCTTGTGGCGTGACGGTTACCGCGCCTTTTTTCTCGATACAGTGGACAGTTACCTGATCGTGACGCCGGAAGGCAAACAACGCGAAGAGCAGGAAAAAGGACTGGTTTCATTGCTCGCGGAAGTCAAGCAGCGTTTTCCAGGATGCAAGCTCATTCTCAACCGGGGCTTCGAAGTACTGGACCGGGCCAGCCAGTATGCCGATGGTATGGTGGCGGAATCTCTTTTTCATGGTTTTGACCCAGTTAGCGGTAAACACGCCCCAACCAAGGAAGAAAACAGAAAGTGGCTGCTCGATCAGCTGGTGCGGGCGCAAAACGAATTCAAGGTGCCCATTACGGTGCTCGACTATGTCGATCCGGGGAACTGGGTAGAGGCGGAAAAAACGGCGCGTGACATTCTCAAGCTGGGATTCATGCCCTGGGTGGCCAATGGAGACCTGACGTGGCTGGGGCAGGGACGAATACGCCTGGCTCCCCGCAAACTGCTGGCTATCGTTAATGGAACGCCCGCGCAGCAGATGGAGCATGATCTGTTTCGGCATGCTGCCATGCCGCTCGAATATCTTGGCTTGGCGCTCGACTATTGGTACATCGATCAGCTTCCCTTGCCGATTGAACCGCTCGTCGGGCGGTATGCCGGGATTATCGCGTGGCTGGGGGAGGACAGTGCGAACGGTACCGAACGGTATGAGAGTGTCTGCGCACGGCTGCAGTCAGAAGCGAATGCGAACCTGCCCATAGTGTTCATGGGTTATCTGCCGGCAGGTGTTGCGTGCCGGAATCTGCTGGATTATCAGGGTGAATTGTACCCGACGACCGGCATATTGAAACTCGATGCCATGAATGATCGCCTGGGACGCCCTGAGTCCGCTCCGGTTATCGGCAGCGGCACGCCCGATGTACGGGTTCGAGACCGCAATAACGCATGGCTCACCTTGAGCAGTGCTGACAAAATATTTCATCCGATTGCGGTGACGAACTGGGGCGGGTACGCGTTACATCCCCATATCCTGAGTGAGAGCGTCTCCGGGCGGCACGAATGGCTGCTCGATCCTTTTGTTTTTTTCCAGGCGGCGTTGCGTCTGCCGGTGCAGCCGGTATTTGACATGACAACGGAAAACGGGCGGCGCCTGGAGATTATCGAGGTGAGGGGAGATCGCCTGTTTGCAAAGGATGAGCAGGGTGTGGAGGCAATCGACCGGCTCAGGGGCTGGATGGAAAAAAATCCGCTGCCGATAACATTGGGTGTCATTGAAGCGGAAGTAGCCACCGAAGAGCAGCAGAGCAAGCTGCGCCAGGTGGCCAGTTTGCCCCAAGTTCGTCTGGCAAGCCATACCTACAGTCACCCTTTTTATTGGGGGGTGTTCGAAGGTAAGACAGACGCGGATCAACAATCCTACCGATACAGCGTATTCATGAAGGATTACGCGGCGGAAATGACGCGCGAAACAGGTGGCACTCTTCCATTCCTGCGTACGATGGCACCGGATTCCCCTCCGTTATTGATCTGGTCTGGGGATGGCAAGCCAGGGCCCGCAGTGCTGGCCGCCGCGCAGAAAGCCGGGCTGCCGCATTATGGCGGAGGGGGGCTGCATTGGCAGAGTGGACAGATATCGCTTGCAGACCTTGATCCCGCACTTCGTCCGACAGAATGGGGTATTCAGGTGATGACGCCGCTGATTGCCGAACCTCTGTTCGCGCAGCTCTGGTACGGCGAAGCCCTGAATTTTGGTAAGGTTGGCGAATGGAACCGGGAGCTCGACCTTGCACGCCGGTTGCGTGTTTCGTCCATATCGATTCATGCCGATGCGTTCCTGAACGAACGGGGGAGGGAGCTTCTGGAGCAGATGGCGGGGGCGCAGCGGAAGGAAAATGTGCTCGGCATCTGGGTCGATGAATATGTCACTCGCGTGCGTGCGTTCCAGACGGCAAGCATCGCACGCGATCTCGACGGCAATTGGTCTCTTTTCGGGGATACCCTCAGAACAGTGCGGTTGCCCCCGACCGAAATGACGCCGGAAATCTCCAGCGATGTAGTTGGATATAATGATCGCAACGACAACCGCTACATCCACCTCGCTCGGAATCACGCAATCCTGAAAGCCGCTCAAGGTAAACGGAACGGAAATCCGGGACTGAGATTGATCGAGGCGAGTGCCCCCCTTAAATCCTGGCATATCAACAATGATGGTTCCGCCACGCTTTTATTTGAATCGGGCGGCCGTTTGGCGCCCCTGACCGTCACGGCTCCCGCTTCCTGCGCCTTGAGCATAAATGACACAAAGTTGATACCGCAGGTGAAGGGTGCACATTCCGTTTATACAGTTCCAGGAAACCTGACAGCGGGAAAATTCCGGCTTGAGTGTTGAAACGCAACGCGAATCTCTGCTAAACGCACCCGCGTTGCTGTTCATGAGCGCGGTGGTTCTCATTGCCTTCTGGATATTGTTTCCGCGTCAGCCCGCCTTCAGGGATCCCGCCAACCTGTCAGCAAAAGATGCTTTGTCGGTCGCTTATCTTCGTGTTCTCGTGCAGTCCGATCCGGGTAACGCTCCGCTACGCCTGTCGTTCGTACAGGTACTGACGGAAGCGGGCATGACCGATGAAGCTGTCCTTGCCATGGAACCTCTGCAGAATGCTCCCGAGTCAGGGTTGACTTACGAGATTCGCCTGGCAGAGTTGAAGCTGGCGCTGCAGCAGCTTTACCGACATCCTCCCCGGGATGTCGAGGCATCACTGCGAAGGCGTATCGGAGAACTGGTCCCCTTATTGTTGCGCCTGGCGGACAATGACAAAGAGTCGAACCAGGTGGTGTTGCTGGCAGAGCAGTTTGGCGAACCCTCGGTCGTAGCGGAAACTTTCGAGCAGTTGGCTGGCATGCAGAATGAAACCCGGCAGACAAAATCGCGCTGGCTTGCTTTTGCTGCCAAACAACGGCTTGCAGCCGCACAACCCAGAGCTGCAGCACAAAATTTCTGCCGGGCTTTCACTTTCGAACGAATAGCCCGGAAGAAAACCGAATTGGCGAAAGCCTGTTTAGGCGCCTATCTCCAGGCGGGAGTCGACCGGGAGGCCTTGAAAGCCGCGATGCAGATCCTTTCCGCTTATAGCTCCTCCAACGCGGACGCGCAGCTGCTGCTCCTGGCGGCGGACGTTGCCCAGCCGATGGGTGACCGCGATCATGCATTGGTTTGGCTGGAGCAGGCAAGCGCACATCTGCCTGCGGATCAGAGGCTTGCGGAACGTGTTGTCCGGTTGCAGGTTTCGATGGGGCTCCTTAGCGAAGGCCTTGCCCGGGCACCCATGCTGCGCGCTTCTCTGATTCCTGGAAGTGAGCGTCAGCGACTGCTTGCCCATTTATATGACTGGAATGGTCAACCCGATGAAGCGCTCGCCTTGTGGTTGTCTTTTGCGCGCCATAAGGCTGATGAAGAGGCTGAAACCCGGGCCTTTGCATTGGCTCAGGCAAAACCGGATAACGAGGCGATTGTGCAGCTTCTTGAGGCAGTCATGTCCCGCCGCAAGCTGACGACTACCGAAGCGGATGCTTATGTCAAAGCGGGTCTCGCCGTTGCCCAGCCGTCGCGTGTGGAAAAACAGTTGCGACGTCACGCGGAACGATTCGGCAATCCTCCCCCCATCCTTAACGCATTGGTGGAGGTTCTTGTTCTTCAGGGCAAACCGGATGCGGCGCTCACGTTATATGAAGATATGCCGGAAATACAGGATGGGCGTCAGAGGCTTGCATTGGCAAGGCTATATGAGGAAGCCGGCAACACGCAAAAGAGCTTTCAGTTGCTGCTTCGGGACATCGACTCGCCGCCTCCCGCTTCTGCGGAAGAATACTGGTTGCTGCTGGCGAAAGTTTCCACGCAACTGGGACAGGATGCGTACGCCGGTCAAGCCTACGAAAAAGCATTGGCTCTTCGGTCGAACGACGTGGAAATTCTGGAAAACCTGCAACGTCTGGCCCTGCGCCATCACGATGAGAAAAAAAGCGAGCGGCTTGCGCGCTATGGGTGGGAAAGATTGAAGCGGATCGAGGATTTGCAGCGCCTGATGCGTTTTTCCTGGAAGCGGCGGAATTGGGATGAACTGGATCAGTGGCTCGAGGTTGCGGAAAAACTTCCTTCCGCAGCGCAGGCGCGGGATTACTGGTATTTCCAGTCGATGCGCAGAATGGCGCATGGGGAGCAAAGCGCTGCACGTGGGGCGCTGCAGGAGATCCTGAAATTACAGGCCGCAGATCCGGAAGTCACCGAAGCCATGATCTGGCTATTGCTGGCATACGAGAAAATTGATCGTGTACTGCTTGATTCCGTCGTTGCGCCCTATCGTGCCCAGACAGCCAGTCAGTCCACGGTTAATCCGGCCTTGGCCGAAGCCTTGGCGGCAGCGGAGCAAGGTTTGGGCAGGCCGGTTCAGGCAGCCGCCTGGTTTTTGCGATCGCTTTCGACCCGGGCGGGGGATTTTCTCTGGATATTGGCCCTGGCGGATAATATGGAATGGGCGGGGTGCCCCGCTCACGCCAACTATGCCCGTTTCCAGGCGCTCGAAATGTTCGCTTCAAGGCAGAATTCCCGGATCGAAGTGAAATATCCGTCACGCCTCGCCGAATACTTTTTCGGATCAAAGTATCTTCCTCCCAAAAGGGAGGGTACCGAGGATGCAAAGAAACAGGAGGAATTACAGTCGATTCGGGACCAATGGGGCTTTGGAGGAAAACTGGATAATGCCGACTATTTCGCATTGCGTAGAGAGGTGGAACGGCTTGAGCTGTCACAATGGAAAGATTTTGCAAAGGCAGTCAGGAACAGGAATGAGCGTGAAGTGGAGCGGCAGTTGGCGCTTATTTCGGATCACCTGAAGCGTCAACCGGCGGCCGCATCACATCCGGACATGCTCCCCTTATCCATAGACGATGTGGATCGCGCGAATCGGTGGTTGGCCGGCGAACCGGAGCCCAACCCGAGCGATTTGGCAACGGAACTGGATATCTGCCGCGAGACGCTGACCAAGATTCGGGAATTTCCTGTAAACAGTGAACCTGCAAAGCGATGAAGAAACCCTGGCTGGAAGGTATAGAGGTTGTCGATGTAAACACCCCCGTATCTGCGTGGGGCGGCTGGTTTGAAACATTCGTTATAACTGCTGTTGTAATTGCGGCATCATTCATTACCCAGCAGGCGGATCCTTTCCGATTGAGTGGCGGATTCCCCTGGGCAGTGCTGGCACCCCTGCTCGCGGGATTACGGTACGGGTTTGTCTTTGGTTTTGTCAGCGCGCTGCTGACACTCGCAGTCCTTGGCGTCGCCATCGACCAGCAATGGCAGGCCGCGAAGAGCTTTCCGCTGCCTTGGGCGATAGGCGTGGTGGTGGTGGCGATGGTGGCAGGGGAGTTTCGTGACATGTGGGGGCGTCGCCTGCACCGGCTGGAGGGCGCGTATCAATACCGCGCCGAGCGTCTTGAGGAATTCACGCGCAGTTACCAGTTATTGCGCCTCTCGCATGACCGTCTCGAACAGACCGTTGCCAACAGTGGCTTTTCCCTGCGTGAAGGCATCATGCACCTTCAATCCACGCTGGACGCCATCGATGGAATGACGGAAAGCTCGCTGCAAAAGCTTATTGAATTTGTGGCGGAATATGGTGCATTGACTCAGGCCTGCATCATCGGGATTACTGCCGACCGCATTGATACTTCCAACGTTCTGGCCTGTGTGGGAGAGCGCTTTCCCATCGATGTGACTGATCCAGTGCTGAGAATGGCGCTCGACAGCGGCGAACTGGCCACGTTGAATCTTCTGCAGGAATCAGAGATGGACCAGGCCCAGCTTCTGGCTGTGGTACCTTTAACCGACTCCGTCGGCGAAATAAATGCCGTGCTGGCAGTGCGTTCCATGCCTTTTTTTTCGTTTCATGAAAGCAATCTCAAACTTATCGCGGTGCTGGTGGCCCACGGCGTGGACCATCTCCGCTTTGGAACTGCGAGGCCATCGGTTCGTCGGTTTATTGCTTCATTTGAACGGGCATATCAGGATTTTTCGCGCTTCAAGCTCGATACCGTGCTCCTGAGATTATCCGGAAATCCGGAGGAGGTGCGGAGCGTTCACGAAAAGCTGCGGTTTTCGATTCGTGCCATCGACTTTATCTGCCTTGCGCGTGAAAAGGATCAGTATGTCGTCTGGGCGATGTTGCCACTGACGGATATTACTGGGGCACGGGCATGGGCGCAGCGAGTAGCCGATATTCCCGCAACAACCGCGCAGGAATGGATGTCTATCAATGAAATTGATCCGCAAAGGATCCGTTCCCTGGAGCAGGGGTGATGCGTCGCATGTATCGCTTGCTTGCATTCTCGGGAGTGACTGCTGAAGTAGTAGCCGTTCTCCTGGTCTGGTTGAGTGCGGATGACGCGCTTGCAGATTGGCAGGAAGGCGCGCTGCTGTTTATGGCGGCTGTATTTCACTCTGCTTCATCGTATTACCTTGCGCGCATGTTCTGGCAGGCGCTGCCGCGCCGCTACAAGCTTCCTCCCCGTAGAAGTCTGGGATTGCTGTTTGCCTTTCTATGGATTCTGCCGGTTTTCGGGGCGCTGGGCGTGCTGTGGAGCATAACACGTGCATTGAAACAGCCCCGGACCCGTTCCGCGAAGAATGTAAAGATCATAATCCTGCCTGAGCTGCCTTTTTCACCCCCTGTCATTTTCCCTGTTCCCCCTTACAGCCAGGGAGCCCTGCGCCAGATCGTCCATTTTGCCCAGCGCTCGCTCAAGCGGTTGAAAGCGGTGATGGCAACACGGCATATGTCGCCGAGAGAAGCCATGGAGATCTGGTCGAAGGCTACTCGCGACCCGATCGATGACGTAAGGCTGCTTGCCTATGCGATGAAGGATGCCCATGAAAAGAGGCTCACTGACCGCGTCCTGGCTTTAACCGAAGCGCTGCCACACCTTCCTCCACGAGCACAGAATGCCTGCCGCAAGACGATCGCTGCGCTATGCTGGGAACTGGTATATCACAAGCTGGTACAGGGTGCTGTCAGACAGCACTGGCTGAAAAACGCCCGCACACAAATGGAGGTCGTATTGGGCTCGCCATCGATTACGCGGCGCGACGTTCCCTCTGCATCTGTATCGGCTTCTGTGCGTGCTGCATCCGAAGCCTCTCTGGCGTCGCCCAAGCATGAGATGGGTGAAGCGTCCTCTCTATCCGGGAGCGTGAACGCCGACAGTTGGTTGTTGTATGGTCGGATTTTATTGGAATCAGGTGAAGCCGCCCTGGCGAGAAAGGCTTTTGTCAACGCACAAACCCATGGCGCGGATCAGCAACAACTGTTGCCATGGTTTGCCGAAATCGCTTTCCGGCAGCGGAAGTTTACCGAAGCAAAGGCCTGTTTGTCCGCGCTTGCACGTGTTGGGGAGAAAGGGCGGGAACTGGCTCTGGTAAGAGCATGGTGGAATAAATGAGTGTTATCCAGGCAGGGGCGGAGAAGCCCTGGACGGTACGGGCAGCAGGATCGGTTCTGGAACCGGTGGCGGATATTGCTCTGCTGCTGGAAGGCACCTATCCTTATGTCCGTGGCGGGGTATCTTCATGGGTCCACCAGATCATAAACGGTTTGCCGGAATTTACCTTCGCCGTGATCTTTATAGGCGGCAATAAGGAAATGTATGGACCGGCGCAATATCAGTTTCCGCCGAATGTGACGCATGTCGAAACGCACTATCTGTTGCACCGCAGCCATGGGAAGCCGCATGCCCGCAAGGGCAGCCGCCAGCCTTTCCAGGAAATGGAAGAACTGCACGCCATCATGCGGCAATCCGGGAAATTGGCTGACAGGAAAATGATTGATGCGTTTGCGCGATTGGGCTCCAAGGGTGGCATCAGTCAGGAGGATTTTCTGTATAGCGAAGCTTCCTGGGATTACATTACCCGACAGTATAAAGAGCGCTGTACTGAACCCTCGTTTGTGGACTATTTCTGGTCGATACGTGCAATGCATGCACCTTTGTTCGTGCTGGCCGATATTGCGACCGGGCTTCCACCGGTTCGGGCAGTGCATGCCATTTCGACTGGTTATGCAGGCCTGCTGGGCGCGATGATACGGCTGCGGCGAAACATTCCTTTCGTGCTCACCGAGCACGGAATCTATACCAAGGAGCGGAAAATCGACTTGGCGCAGGCTACCTGGATCCATGATCACAATGACGATGTATGCAATACGCTGCATGAGGAAATGGGATATATCCGGGGCCTCTGGATCAGATTCTACGAGCAGCTGGGGCGCATGGCGTACGCGCAGGCTTCGCCCATTATCAGCCTGTATGAAGGGAATCGGTTGAGACAGATTGCCGACGGAGCAGTCCCGGAAAAAACACGTATCATTACCAACGGCCTCAATGTGGAACGCTATCGCGACGCACTCGAAAAAAGACCGGAAAAGATTCCACCGGTGCTGGGACTGGTCGGGCGCGTGGTGCCGATCAAGGATATCAAAACGTTCATCCGGACATTGCGGATGCTGGTCAAGGAGCGTCCTGACGCGCAAGGATGGGTTGTCGGCCCGGAGGACGAAGATCCGTTGTATGTGAATGAATGCAAGGAACTGGCCGAAAGTCTCGGCCTGGGGAATCATCTCAGATTCATGGGCTTTCAAAATATGCTGGAAATTCTGCCCCAGCTTGGCCTGATGGTACTGACCTCGATCAGTGAAGCTCTGCCGCTGGTAATACTCGAGGCTTTCGCCAGCGGTGTTCCCTGCCTTGCGACGGATGTAGGGTCCTGCCGGGAGCTCATCGAAGGAGCGGCCGAGCAGGACCGGGCATTGGGGGCGGCGGGTAGTGTGGTGCACATTGCCGATCCAGAAGGCACGGCAAAAGCAGCCCTCGAACTGCTCAACAACCCGGAGAAGTGGAGTGCTGCGCAGCAGGCGGGGCTTGCACGCGTGAAACGCTATTATAACGACCAACTCATGTTTTCATCTTATCGGGAAGTCTACTCGGAAGCCTTGAGTGTACCGCGGCATCCGGCAGTAGCGAACTGATGTAACTATATGGCCGGTATCGGTTTCGAAATCCGCAAAATCCTGGAGCGCGACAATTACTGGTCGGTGTTGCGAGCCTATGGTTATGCGGGCCTGGTCAGCGGTGGTCCATGGGTGCTCTCGATTTTGAGCATCATGATGATAGGCGTCCTTGCCGTCATGCTGGGTGTGGAACAGCGCGAGGTCAATGCCTTCCAGATCTGCGTTACCTATATGATGGCGAGTTCACTGATCTGGACCGGGGGTATGCAGCTCATGTTCACTCGGTTCGTCGCGGACCGGACTTATGCCGGTGACAAGGCAGAGGTGCTGCCCAATCTGTTCGGCGTCCTGATGTTGACCATGGCGGGTGGCTTTGCGTGGGCAGCGCCCTTTATCTTCTCGCTTTTCACGGGACCATTTTTCCAGCAACTGTTGCTGCTGTGCAATTTTGTTGTGCTGAGCGGGATGTGGATTGTCCTCATTTTCCTGTCGGGGATGAAGGCGTATGGGCGAATCATCTGGACTTTGGCCAAGGGTTACTCCCTGGGAATTGCAGTCGGACTCCTTGCATCTCCATGGGAACTCAACGGCCTGTTGCTCGGTGTGCTGACCGGTCACGGCTATCTGCTGTTTTCCTTCCTGCATCATATCGTGCGGGAATATCCCGGAAATTCTCTGCTCAAGTTTGACTTTCTCGATCGAAGCCGGAGCTTTTACAGCCTGTTTGCGGTCGGCACGCTCTATTACCTGGCGGTGTGGATCGACAAATTCATCTTCTGGTTCGTGCCCTATACTTCCGAGGTGGTCATCGGTCCCTTGCGCGCATCCATCATCTACGATCTTCCCATTTTTCTGGCATATCTATTCATCCTGCCGGGGATGGCCGTATTTCTGGTAAGCATAGAAGCGGATTTTGCCGAACAGCACGAACGTTTTTACCGTGCCGTGCGTGAAGGCGACACGCTCATGCATATCGAATATAGGCGTGACCGGATGGTGTACGCTGCCCGGCAAGGTATCTACGAAATCTTCAAAGTGCAGGGTCTGACGGTGGTGTTGTGCCTTCTGTGGGGCAGGGGCCTGCTGCAAACCATTGGCATATCCCCGCTCTACATTCATTTGTTTTATATCGATGTGGTCGCAGTCAGTGTGCAGGTGCTGCTGATGGCGATACTCAACATACTTTTTTATCTCGACGCCCGGCGGGAAGTATTGATCGTTACGGCATGTTTTTTTATCACCAACCTGCTGTTCACCGTTGCCACGCTGCAACTAGGAGCCGAATCCTTCGGATACGGCTTTGCAGTATCCGTTACGCTGTCCGCATTTCTCGGTCTCTTCATCCTCTCGCATAAGTTCAACCGGCTGGAGTATGAGACATTCATGCTGCAGGGTTAGCCCGCATCTCTCATAAATACCAGGTGCATAGCAGACCAATCATGACAAAGTCATTTAACGGGAATGGCTCGAATCATGAGATGGAGAGTCTCGCCTGTATGGACGCTGACGGCCAGCACGGGATTCTGCGCCATCGATAAACCCCCTCGCGCCACGCCATGCAATGAACGCCTGCGCTTCGGTCAGCACTTCCCCTCCCGCACTTTCCTCTCTAGTGCTTCCCTCTGTGATACGGAACTCCACAGTCGCCCACACTTCTCGACTTGAATGATTCAGGTTGCGGTATTCACAAATTGACCACTTATCCATCATAGTTTTCTTACAACTTTCACAAATCGCTCACCTGTCCATCATAGTTCTCTTACAACGAGTGTGGTAATTTTGATTCCACACTGGCTGCTGGCATCCCTTAAACGTATGCCGATCAGTCGAAGACCACTGTGGAGAGTGGCGCGAATGACCGCTGAATCGGTCATTCGCACTTCATAATCGCCCGTCTATCAGCCGTTGCAGCGTGATAGCACGCAGTTGGACCCTCTCGGTGTGCGAGTTACCTGTTTATCTTGGAAGGGGGAAAACTTGAAAGCTCATCGCCATGCAACTCACCATTCATACGATTGACGTCGGGCAGGGAGAAAGTGCGCTCGTGGTTGCGGCAGACGTGGCAGCCGGGCGACACCGGACGATATTGATCGAGGGCGGGCTACTCGGGTATGCCGAGACAGTCCACAACTTTATCGATCCCATCCTCAGGGGTTACGGTTACTCCCTCGATCACATTCTTGTCAGCCACTACGACAAGGACCATTCAGCGGAAGTCATAGGACTCCTGAATGCGGACAACATGCGCGTCGTAAGCGAAACCATTTCGAACGCGGTGGCAAATGCGGCGCAATGGGCTGCAGCAGGCACTCGCCCCCAGCAAATCGCCTGCGGAGCCGTGGCGGCATCGGCAACGATCCTCGGAGCCTGCGAACGGAACCTAAACCAAATCCTGGCAATGTGCCAGGCTGTTTTTCCCCGGGCTGCAGGGAAGACAGACGACGAAGCGGCGGAGCTTGGATTTAACTATGCGCTGGAGCATACCGACAAGGTTCAGAGCTTTCCCGCTCTTGAAGTCGGCAAAACCGGGAGACGCAGAAATATTGCAAAAATATCCGCGGTCGCCGCGGCGATTGCCATCGCATCGGGAAACAATCCGGCTGCCGCAGCCTTCGGCGCCATCTTCCTCCTGATTGCCAAAACACTTCCCAATCAGCTGCGGCTCGATACCGGCGGCCGATACTGCAACGTCCATCTTATCGATATAGAACAGCCAATCTGGCCATTAAGATCTGCCGAGACATACGGCGGCATGGCGTTCGGGCAACACATAACGAAGGACGAGATTTTCAGGAACAGCGGGAGCGGTACCGCTCTTCCTTCCCTCCATTCTCCCGGAATATTCTGCCGGGTGATCAGCTTCTGGGTTTGGCAAGGGATGGGCAGTAATCCTGTTCAGACCGTCTGGAGACGCAAGGCGGGAGACTGCACGTCCAACCTTGTAAGGATTTGCAAAAGAATTGCCTCATCCTTACGTGCAATATTCTAGGTAAATGAATTTTTACCGAAGGCATAAGAGAGAACATAGTATGAACCAGATCGTAATTATGGCGCTGCGGAAACCTTACACCTTCGTGGTTCTTTCCATTCTGATCGTCCTGTTTGGAATCAGGGCGATACGGCATACCCCAACGGACGTCTTTCCCACTATCAAGACGGCATGAAAATGGTCACTAAATTATCCATCGTTCTAGGCTTAATCGCCACTCTGGTATTGAGTGGATGCCAAAAACACGACACACATGAAGAAATGCCGCACTATGCGGCAACCACACCGTTCCGTGAAGACACTTCCATCCTGGAACCCTATGTCTGTCAGATTCGCGCCATCAGACATATTGAAGTCCGCTCTTTGGAAAAGGGCTATTTAACCCATATTTTTATAGACGAAGGGCAATGGGTAAAAAAGGGACAACCCATGTTCAAAATCATGCCCAACGTCTATCAGGCAGAACTTCTAACTGCGGAAGCTGAAGCGCAAAATGTGAACATCGAATACCTCAATACCAAGGCCTTGGCTGATAAGAATATCGTATCAGCCAATGAATTGGCTTTGGCAAAAGCAAAATTAGATAAGGCTAACGCGCAGGTGAACTTGGCGAAAACCCACTTGGGGTTCACCGATATCAGAGCACCCTTTGATGGGATTACGGATCATTTGGCTGTTAGGATCGGCAGCCTTCTGGATGAAGATGATTTGTTGACGGAGTTGTCTGATATCGCCCACTTGTGGGTCTATTTCAACGTCCCGGAAGCTAAATATCTGGATTTTATAAGGCGCGAAAAAGGCAAAACCAATGAAAAAGTGCAGTTAAGGATGGCAAATGGCGAGATTTACGAGCATACGGGGGTCATCGAGACAATTGTAGGTGATTTTTATAATACCTCCGGCAACATTCAGTTTCGTGCCTTGTTCGAGAACCCGGACAGGGTTCTCAGGCATGGTCAGACAGGAACAATTCTGATGACCGTACCTTACCCAAACGCCATGCTCATCCCTCAAAAAGCGACGTTCGAAATCATGGATAAAATCTATCTCTACGTCGTCAACAAAGAAGAAAAAGTGGAGCAAAGGCTTATCCAGATAGAGGCCGAGTTGCCCCACATGTTTATTGTTAAAAGCGGCGTGAATGACGGCGAGAGGATTTTGATCGAGGGTATGCGCAAAGTTAGTCCTGGAGACAAGGTTATGATCGATTTAAAGCCACCCCAAGAGGTTCGCTCAGAGTTGATGAAATTGTATACCGAGTAACCTTTTAGTCAGGATTAAGCCATGTTTGGTATTTTTCTCAAAAGACCTGTGCTGGCGATCGTGTTATCGCTGTTGTTCATATTCATGGGCTTGTTGGCAATGAAATCATTGCCCGTTTCCCAGTTTCCAGATATTGCACCGCCCCGGGTCACGGTTTCAGTATCGTTTCCCGGTGCCAGCGCCCAAGTACTGGTGGAATCGTCCCTGATCCTCTTAGAACGCGCTATCAATGGCGTGCCTGGTATGAGATACATCACTTCGGATGCAACCAGCGCCGGAGAAGCGACCATTCAAGTATATTTCAATTTAGGCGTCGATCCGAATATCGCGATGGTTAACGTGAAGACACGCGTGGATCAGATGATGAGCAGGCTACCCATACTGGTGCAGTTGGAAGGCGTGATTGTAAACTTCGTCCAGCCCAGCATGCTCATGTACGTCAACCTCTACAGCAAAGACAAAGACGCCGATCAGAAGCTTTTGTTTAATTATGCCTATGTCAATGTTATTCCGGAGATTCAACGCATTACTGGAATTGCCCAAGCAACCATATTGGGTTCCCGCCAATATGCGATGCGGATTTGGATGAATCCGGAACGGATGAGAGCCTATGCCGTCTCGTCAGAAGAGGTGATGAAGGCACTGGCGACTCAAAGCATTATCGGACGACCTGGTCGGTTGGGGCAAAGCACAGGCATGCTCGCCCAGTCCAAAGAGTACGTGCTGGTTTATAAAGGACGCTTTAACAAGCCGGAAGAATATGGGGACATTATTCTCCGGGCTGCTCCAACAGGCGAGATTCTGCGCATTAAAGACGTTGCCAAGGTCACTCTGGACAGCGAGTTTTATAATATTTTCTCCGATAAGGACGGATTCCCTTCCGCGTCCATCGTGCTGAAGCAAAACTACGGCAGTAATGCCCAAGTAGTCATAGAGAACGTGAAGAAAAAACTGGAAGAATTGAAAAAATCTTTCCCGGAGGGCATGGACTACGAAATCAATTACGATGTGTCGCGTTTCGTTGAGGCGTCTATCGACCAAGTGCTGCACACATTGGTGGAAGCCTTCATTCTGGTCTCCTTGGTGGTTTTCATTTTCCTTGGAGACTGGCGTTCTACCCTGATTCCCGTCCTCGCGGTACCGGTTTCGCTGGTCGGAGCATTTGCCGTCATGTCTGCGTTCGGGCTTTCCATCAACCTCATCACCTTGTTTGCCTTAGTGTTGGCTATTGGTATTGTGGTCGATGATGCCATTGTGGTAGTGGAGGCAGTGCATGCAAAAATGGCAGCCGAGCATTGCACCCCTTATGAAGCCTCCCGAAAAGTGTTGCAGGAAATCGGTGGCGCCATTATAGCGATTACGCTGGTCATGGTATCAGTGTTCGTCCCTCTTGCGTTTATGCCAGGACCGGTCGGGGTATTTTATCGACAGTTCGCTATCACTATGGCGTCGTCGATCACTATTTCAGCAATTGTGGCTTTATCGCTCACCCCGGTACTGTGTGCCATGATTCTTAAAAACACTCACGGCCAGCCGAAACGGAGAAACCCGATAAACCTTTTCATCGATGCCTTTAACTCTGTTTTCGAAAAGGTCACCGGCCGCTACATCAAATTCCTGAATGTCACGGTCACCCGGCGCATTGTCACGCTTTTGGTATTGGTCGGGTTTAGCTTCGGCATTTTCGCGGTCGATAAAGTCTTGCCTTCCGGTTTTATTCCCGGCGAAGATCAGGGCATGATTTATGCGATTATCCAAACACCGCCCGGGTCAACCATCGAAGTGACCAACAAAGTGGCACGTGAACTGGAAATAATGGCCGCAGAAATCGAAGGCGTACAATCAATTTCTTCCTTAGCCGGCTACGAAGTACTTACCGAAGGCCGTGGATCAAATGCAGGGACTGTTGTGGTCAACCTGAAAGATTGGTCGGAACGTAAACATTCGGTAAATCAAGTTATCCACGAGTTGGAGGAAAAAGCCCATAACCTGGGTGCGACCATCGAGTTTTTTCAACCGCCGGCAGTGCCGGGATACGGTGCGGCATCGGGTTTGGCGTTTCGCTTGGTGGACAAGACGTTAGACACGGATTACTTCGAATTCGATGAACTTAATAAAAAATTCATGAATGCGATGCGTGAACGTAAGGAATTGACCGGCTTGTTCACTTTTTATGCGGCCAATTATCCGCAATACGAACTGGTCGTCGACAATAGGCTGGCCATGCAAAAAGGGGTTACCATCGAAGACGCGATGAATCACCTAGACATCATGATCGGCAGTACTTATGAACAGGGCTTTATTCGCTTCAATAACTTTTTTAAGGTCTACACCCAGGCCGCGCCGGAATTCAGGCGAGCCCCTGAAGATGTGTTGAAATATTTTGTGAAAAATGATAAAGGCGAAATGGTGCCGTACTCTGCCTTCATGACCATGGTGAAAAAGCAGGGGCCCAACGAGCTGACGCGTTATAACCTCTATAACACGGCGGCGATTCGGGCCGAGCCCGCACCGGGTTATACCACTGGCGCAGCTATCAAGGCAATCGAAGAGGTTGCGGAAGCCACTTTGCCGCGAGGTTTTGAAGTTGCCTGGGAAGGCTTGACATTCGACGAAGCCCTTCGGGGCAATGAAGCACTGCTGATCTTCGCCGTCGTTATCCTGTTTGTCTATCTGGTGCTGGCCGCACAATACGAAAGCTTTGCTTTACCCTTGGTCGTGTTATGTTCGCTACCTCCCGGTATTTTCGGTGCCTTTTTATTGTTAAAAGGAACAGGGCTTGCCAATGATGTCTATTCCCAACTGGGAATGGTGATGTTGATTGGCTTGCTCGGCAAAAACGCGGTACTGATTGTCGAGTTTGCAAGCCAGAGGCAAGTCGAAGGAGGAATGACGGTCAAAGAAGCGGCGATTGCGGGCGCAAAAGAGCGTTTCCGGCCGATTTTGATGACTTCATTTGCCTTTATAGCCGGGCTGATACCCTTGGCGATGGCTACGGGAGCTGGAGCGGTTGGCAACAGGACGATTGGTACCTCAGCACTGGGTGGGATGCTTACCGGTACCGTGTTTGGCGTTATCGTTATTCCAGGACTTTATTATATTTTTGCGAAAATGGCAGAGGGTAAAAAATTAATTCAAGGTGAAGACCTTGATCCTCTAGCCGAAACTTATCACTACGGCCCGGATGACAATGAAAAATAAAACATTTCGGCTTATGGCCTTAGTCGTGCTGGGGCTGCTGTTGCAGGGTTGTATTCCTAAAGTAGCAATCAAAAAAGCAGATGTGCCTCTTCCTGCTACTTTTGAACCGGACGTTTTTGAAACGACCAGTACGGCGACTGTCATGCGGAAGGATTTTTTCGATGACCCTGCCTTATCAGATTTGCTAGACATCGCTGTTGCTAATAATAAAGAAATTAATATCATGCTGCAGCGCATCACCATTGCACAAAATGAAATCCAGGCGCGTAGAGGCCAATATTTGATGCCATTGGTAGGTATTCGTGCTGGCGCAGGCGGAGACAAAGTCGGCGAGTTTACGCGCTTCGGCGCTATCGAAGAGGAACTGCCATTAGCCGGCAAACACTTTCCTACGTTTCTTGGCGATTTTCGATTTGAGCTATTTTCAACTTGGGAAGTAGATATATGGAAAAGATTGAGGAATGCGAGACAAGTGGCTGTGCTGGAGTACATGGCATCTAAAGAAGGTCAAAATTTTTTAGTGACCAACCTGGTCGCTGACGTTGCTCATTCGTACTATGAATTGCTTGCCCTGGACAACCACCTTGAGATTTTAGAGCAAAATATCAGGATTCAGGAAAATGCGTTGGAGATGGTTAAACAACTTCTGCTGTATGCAAGAACAACTGCACTTGCGGTCAAACGTTATGAAGCAGAAGTGGCAAAAAACAAAAGCAACATATACAAAATTAAACAGGATATTACGGTTGTTGAAAACCGGATCAACTTCCTGTTAGGGAGAACGCCGCAGCCTATCCAGCGTGCTTCCAGTGGTTTTATGGAGCAAAACCCCAAAGTACTCATGACAGGTATTCCGTCGCAATTGCTACAAAACAGGCCTGATATTAGGCAAGCGGAGCTTGAGCTATCGGCAGCGGAATTAAACATAAAGGTGGCCAGGGCAAATTTCTTTCCCACCTTTAACATAAACGCGGGGGTAGGGTTTGAAGCTTTCGCGGTTAAGTACCTGTTCAATACCCCACAATCATTGGCGGCCGCTGTTGCCGGAGAGCTAGTAGCTCCAGTGATCAATAGGTACGCTATCAGAGCCGAATATAAAAACGCCAGTGCCAGGCAAATTCAGGCAGCTTATGAGTATGAGCAAAGTATTATCAATGCTTATGTGGAAGTGGCGAATCAAATTTCAAACATCGATAAGCTCAAAAAAAACTATCAACTCAAGACAAGCCAGGTGGAAGCGCTTGTCCAATCAATTGATGTCGCTAGCCAGCTATTCAAATCTGCTCGTACGGACTACCTGGATGTGCTGTTGACACAAAGGGATACCCTGGAGGCCAAACAAGATCTAATTGAAACGCAACAAAAGCAATTTGACGCAATGGTGGATCTTTATAGATCACTTGGTGGCGGTTGGCAGTAGCAGGATGAGAGGAAGGAGCGGTTCAAAAAAAGGCTCTGTTGCAAAAAATAAGAAGAGAGGCGCCCCATTGTATTTTTCAGGACAGATCCGTAGATGAAACTTACGTGAAGGTCGAAGGGAAGGGGACGCATTTATACCGGGCACTTGATAGAAAGGTCATACGATTGATTTCTATCTCCCTTCAACGCGCAATATTAAGGCTGCCAAACGTTTTCTGGGCAAAGCCTTGAAATCCATGAAACCCTGGGCGCACCCCGGTACTATCAATACCGGCGAGGCGCCTGCTTACAGGTCCGCCCTTGCCGAATTAAAAGCGGAAGGAAAGTGTCCGCCGGATATCATGCATCGGCACGTCAAATACTTGAACAATATTGTCGAAGCTGATCATGGCAAGCTCTAACGCTTGATAAACCTGGTGCGGGGCCTTAAATGGAAAAAAACAGCCTACGCCACCATCAAAGGTTTTGAGTTCATGCGAATGTTCAAGAAGATAAAAGGAGGTTTTATGGAAATAACAATTCCAAGGCTTATGATTCCCATGAAGGTAATCCTAATTGTTGCCGCCGTCTGGCTCGCGGCACCCCTTGCGAAAGCCGACACGTGGCGTGGCGCCCCACCTTTTTGCGATGGACAATGCCTGTCAAATGAGCGAGAGGTTCAAAGAAGCGAGTGCGGTGACGGTGAATGCTGTCGGACAGGTAGTAAAGCCTTATGCGCGAATTCAGAACCTACCTGTACTCCTGACCAGACAAATGTCTCATGCTATGGAATTGTGCAAGTTTGCGACAATGGCTATTACTCGGCCCCTGACAACGTTTGGCACAGTTGTTCCACCCATGCTTGTGGAGTTTGCTTTGGATTTGATTGGCCGATTGCAACAAAGCCATTATCCCAATAATAGAGCCGAATATAGTAATAGATCAGCCAACCGCCTATTTCTTTTTTCTGCGGCTCCCGCAAACGTACCATGAGCAGCGTGAGCAGAACTCCGACCTAGCCCGATTGAAACGACGCATCCTGCGTATCGGTTGATGCGAAGACGGGCAGCGATAATGCAAACAAACCAAGAGCTGTTATACCCATCATGTTGTAATTTCTGCTTTTAACGATGGTTTATGGTGGCAGAGCGATCTGGCAATGCGGGCTTTTTCCGTATCGGATTGGTCCTCAACACAATATTCATGGAAGTACGCCAAAATTAACACATCCTTTATTATTGATAAAATACATTATCGATAATCTGCCCACGGGTCAGCTCAGAGAATTCCCGTCCAAGTCACGATTTTTCTACCGCCTTGCAAAAGGTTGATGATTCCAGAAGAACCATCAAGAATATACCTCTTCCCTTCTTGTCATACACAGATTCTGCACCCTCATTCTGCACCCTCGTCCCTGGGGGAATCCAGGATGCAAACGCAGACTCAATCCCGGGAGTTGAAGGAGCTGTACAATACCTGGTGTGACTGCCACTCGAAAGGGTATAAAAAGGATATAAAGCATATTTATCGGGTCGGCGAGCAACCGGTACAAACATTATACCGGGGGAAGCCGGTATCCAGAGGCGTTCAAAGCGCGGCATTACTGGTTTGGCTGGATTCCGGTCTTGCCAGTTTTGTGGAAGTTTGCTCTACAGGTACAGGAATGAAAACTCTTACCAATGTCGTCCCCATGAAGGAATTATCACCCAATGGTGGACAACTGAATTATCTGATCAGCGGCGGGCGTGTATATGCCTCGGCAAAATCATGGGCCAGGGCATTACAGGTTCCGGACGCCATGAAAGTCTGGTTTGAAACAGGTCTGATCAGAACAGCCTTGCTGAACAAGAACGTGATGGATGGCGAACTGGAAATGATCTACAAGGGGGTGCTGGTTTATCGCTGGCATATCGTTGCTGAACAGTTGCGCGTCTTCGACAGACAATGGTATCAAACCCAGTTTAAAGGCAGGCCCAAACAGGAGCAGCGGGATATTGAAAGATTTCACGATAACTACGAACGCCTGGTTCATTGGGGATATGATCTTCAGGAACGGGCACTGAGTCAGGGAATAAGCTCCAGTAGCCTGCCAGGTTCTCCTGTCACACAAGAAACATTGCTTGAGATTATCCGGCAGATTATTGCGCCGCGGCTGGGAGATCACGATAAGAAATTGCATGAACAGGATGTTGTGATTGCAGAATTGAGAGAAGCCGTGTCTGCTTTGCGTGACCAGAACGCATTCATTTCCGTCAAACAGGCGATTGCCGAACAGGGCCTGGATTCAAGCCTCATGCCGCTATACCCGAACTCAAGAGAGAATCTTTCCAGTCTGGTTGGCCATTTTTTAAAAAGACGGGGAGTTGAACAGGGGCCAAACATAGTGGCGAGACTGGATGGAAAATCCTTATCAACCGAGATGAATACTTACAGGCGCGGCGATATTTACGCGGCATTGAATGAGTTCAAGGACGTCAAGCAGCTAGACCTCAACATAGAATAGGGCGGTAAACATCAAAATGGCTGTCGGATATCGGGGAACAGCCGTATGATCAAAATCAGTAATCGACCGATTTGATCGTCCGGGCCCGGCAAAACAGGAAGGATCTGCAGAATGGGTTTACTCGTTAAAGGCAAGTGGGTGGACGAGTGGTACGATACCAGATCGACCGGCGGCCGGTTCATCCGTACCAATGCGCAGTTCCGCAACTGGATAACGGCCGATGGCAGTCCGGGGCCCACCGGCGAAGGCGGGTTTCCCGCCGAGGCGGGGCGTTATCATCTATATGTCTCGCTTGCTTGCCCCTGGGCTTCCCGCACGCTGATTTTTCGGATGCTCAAAGGGCTTGAGAGCATGATCAGTGTTTCGGTGGTGCATCCCTACATGGGCGAGCATGGCTGGACTTTTGATGAGGCGCCGGGAGTAATACCTGATCCCGTGGGTGGCGCATCCTATCTTTATGAAGTCTACCTCCGGTCGGTGCCTGACTATAGTGGACGCGTGACAGTACCCGTGCTCTGGGATTTGCAGCGGAATACCATTGTCAGCAATGAATCGGCCGATATCATCCGCATGATGAACTCGGCTTTCGATGGAATAGGCGCTTTGCCCGGGAATTATGCGCCTGAGGTATTGCTTCCACAGATCGCCGAGATCAATGCGCGCATTTACGCTGACGTCAATAATGGCGTTTACAAGGCAGGTTTTGCCACTAGGCAATCGGTATATGAGAAGGCGGTGATGGTGCTGTTCAGATGCATGGACGAGCTGGAACAACTGCTTTCACGTCAGCGTTATCTCATCGGCAACTGTATCACTGAAGCCGATTGGCGGATATTCACCACGCTGATCCGCTTTGATCCGGTCTATCACGGCCATTTCAAGTGCAACCTCAGGCGTCTCGTGGATTATCCCAATCTCTGGGCCTACACACGGGAGTTGTATCAATGGCCGGGTGTGGCAGAGACTGTGAACATGCAGCACATCAAGGAGCACTATTACCGCAGTCATCCCACCATCAATCCGAATCGCATTGTGCCGGTGGGCCCGATCCTGAATCTCGATGAGCCCCATGATCGCACGAAGCTGGCATAGTGCCGCAGGTGCTGGTCAGAGTTCCTGTTTACAAGACCCCCTAACGGATTCAGCTAGGCTGCCCGATAGAGAGGGCATTGCCAAATGCTTGATTGCAGATCAGTGGGATGAGCGCATGCCGGCTTCAATCCGCCTCAAAAAAACCCGCATGATTTCCTCGTAGAGCGCATCGCCGAGCACTGCGTCTTCGTTGCCGGCATCCACATTCGGGTTATCGTTGACTTCCATTACATAACAGCAGTCGTTCGTCTGCTTGATATCCACTCCGTAGAACCCATCCCCGATGAGGTTGGCTGATTCGAGTGCGATACTGATGACCTCTTGCGGCGCTTCATCCAGTGGAACAGCCGATGTAGCCCCCTCTCTTAGTTTATGCCGCTGCGCGTCTCGCTCGATAATCTGCCAATGCCCCGGGGGAAAGAAGTATTGAGCTACAAACAGCACCTTCCGGTCGAGTATGCCTACCCGCCAGTCGAACTCGGTCGGCAGCCATTGTTGTGCAATGACGAGCACGGATTTTGCAAGCAGTTCGGTTACTTTGGGAATCAGCTCGCTCTCGGTCTCCACTTTCACGACTCCTCGTGAAAATGAGCTATCGGGTTGCTTCAGTACGCACGGAAGACCCAGTTCAGGAATAATCCGGCCGACATTATCATGATGGATCAACAGCGTTTTCGGTATCGGCACTTTATGCAGGGCGAGAAGTTCAGCCAGGTAAACCTTGTTGTTGCATTTGAGGATAGAGTTGGGGTCGTCGATCAGTGCCAATTTTTCCGCGGATGCAAGCCGCGAAAAACGATAGGTGTAGTGATTGACGAAGGTGGTTTCGCGAATGAACAAGGCATCGAAATGCGACAACCGGCCGATATCCGTCCGCGTTATGAAATCCACGTGCATGTCCAGTTTTTCCGCTGCTTTCCTGAACTTTTGCAGGGCTTTTGCATTGGAGGGCGGCTCAGATTCATCCGGATTGCAGAGAATGGCAAGATCATAGCGGGGAGGGGGTTTTCTTCGGTGCTGCATGCGCTCATTGAAATAAGTGGTCGCAGCAAGTATCGCGAAGTCCCGGTGTTCGACAGGAATCTCGCCGGCGCCCAGGGGCCGAGCGCTGCGCAAGCTCCACCGGTGGCGGTGGCGTTCGAAGCGGACGGCCAGGAGTGGCACCTGCAACAGGTTGAAGAACTGATGACCCAGGGAATCATAACCGGTAAGCGGAGTGCGGCCAAAATAGAAGGCAAGCTGGAAGTCGTCTCCCGGCAAGGGCGCCAGCACACTCTGAACAAGATCCTCCAGTTCCTCCATGAAGTGGCGCACCAAATTCCGGGAATGCAAATCCTCAATAGCACCTACTTTGGGTACCGGTTTATGTCCTCGGGCCTCGGCAAGCAATGAAACGTAATATCCCGATCCTTGATAGCGGTACGATTTACAAAGGTTGAAAACCTTGAGAGACTGCCCTGTAGCACTCGTGCCGCGATTGTTTTCCGCCTGAACGGCAAAAGATGGATCGGTCAGGTAGGCTCGGGCCTCAACCACGGTCACGCCTGGAATTTGAAGAGGCCAATCCCCGGATTTGTCTACGATAATTAAGATATTCACAGAAAAATTAAGATATTCACAGAAAAACCTTTTTGGCTGGCTCGTTGCCGTTGAATTCGTGGAAGCGAGCTTCCTTCCAGCGTTATCGCCCGGACTGGGGCGCACTTTTACTGCTTTCGCCGGGCGGCGTCCCCGCGCTGCGCAGATTGACGAATTTGCTCAATGTATCGAACCAGAAGGGAGCTCCCAGCGTGACAGCAAGTATGGAAATGAGCAGGCCGAATATCTTGTAAAATGCCCACCCCGTATATTTCCACGATAACTCGGGAGGTCGAAAATAACCGGAGTCATACGGGTCCAGCGACCACCCTACCGGCAATTTGAGATTCTCTGCCGCCTTGAGAGCTGTATCTGCCGAAACAGCATCCGCCTGAGTCTTCACTGTATCCTCCGCAGCTGCAACAATCGATGCGCGCAGAACATTGTCCTTTGAAAGTCTTTCAATGAGCATCACCGTGTCCGCATTGGAAGCAACCACGACCAGAGTCGCGAGACAAAGCAGTACGCGCTGTGTCCAGCGCTTGTACCAGCCACCAACGCGTTCCATGGTTTTGTTGAACCAGTCTTCGAGATTTTTGCGGAAGGCTTCTGCCTGATGCTCGATCGCAGTCACTTCCCGCCGGGTCTTATCGACAAGAACGAGAAGGGTTTCCTTGGTATGGCCCTCGGGTAGCCTTTTCAGTCCTTCCTGTATGTTGCCCAGAGGATCCGGATATTCCGTAGCAAAGTCCCGCGCGAAAGCCAAGGCTTCCTTCAATGTGGCGTCAGCTGTCAGGAGCAATTTAACCTCTTTTGGATTTTTTGCGGACGCGATGGCAGCATGGCGCGCATCGAGCATCTTCAGCGCTGCGCTGATACTATCGATTTCGTGCCGGGCCTCTGCTTCTGCTTTGACAAGAGCCATATCGTCGGGTGCGGTCTTTGCCGCTTGTACAGCCTGGCCATAGGCCACCTTTGCTTTTTCGGCAATTGCTTCGAGCGCTACCCTTGCCCTGTCAAGCGCATCTTTTGCCTGGGTAACGGCTGCAACGCGTTGTGGATCACCGGGCGTAACTGCCGCTGCTTCCAGGGCTTCTTCATAAGCGTCATCCGCCGCCTCGGCATTCGCCAGAAGATCGCCATACTTTCCTGCGATGATCCCCCGCGCCGAGAGGATGTCGAGCAAAGCCAGAGAGAAGCTTTCGCCGGACATATAGGAGGGAAGGCGAGTCCGTTTTGACGGATCGGAAGCGTACTGGGATATTCCGCCTATCAGTCCATGATTGTAGAGTTGCTGCGCCAGCCCGGTAAACTTCGGGTCGTTCAGAAGATTCTTTATGCCCTCCACCAGGTTGCCGCGTTTGTCGATCAATGACGCAATTCCTTCATTAAGGGCTGTACATACGAGACTGAGCAGTAAATAGACGAAAATGACAGCGATTCCCACTTCCAGTATATTTGACCCGAGCAACATATTCCCCTCCGAGTGTGCGGAATACACGCTATTCATCCTGAAGTCTAGCAGAACAACCGACATTCGCCGCTCGTGCTCTCCAATGCCTATTGAACCAACTCCGGTTGACCGGGACCCCCCTTCTGGGTGAAACTTAAGGATTACTGAACAACTCCTTCGCGGGCGCGAGGGAGGCTCTGTCTGGTTCCTGAATAGCCTTCCTGAACAGCATGGAAGCCTGGCACAGCTGCATCAGGGAAATTTTCTGCCAGCATCCAGTAATTCATCAATCCTCATGCGTCAATTTATTTCACTTCTATTCATTGCTGCTGCCGTATCAGGTGTATCAAGTGCCCTGGCTGCCGCCTCGGACGGAATCGCATCGAGCAGGACTACACCGGTCATGCCGGTGACCGTGCCGGATACGATGGCTGAGCGGGTCAAGCCCTGCACAGTGTGTCATGGCCAGGCAGACAGGGTGGGCAGGGATGCCTATTACCCTCGAATTGCAGGTAAGCCGGAGGGATATCTTTTCAATCAGTTGCGGGATTTCCGAGACGGACGCCGCTATTACCGGCCAATGACATTACTGTTGGCGAACGTGAGCGATGAATACCTGCGGGAAATGGCAGCGTATTTTTCAGCACTCAGACAACCTTACCCTCCGCCGGAACAGGTGATATCTTCTCCCACTGAAATAAGACAGGCCCAGCAGCTGATTCAGCAGGGGGATGCCACGCGGGATATACCCGCGTGCATTGAATGCCACGGCAAGCAGCTCATGGGCACCGCGCCTTTTATTCCGGGACTCCTGGGGCTTCCGCGCATCTATATCGCCGCCCAATTCGGTGCCTGGAAGAACGGTGGAGTGATGAGAGGACAAGCGAGTAACTGCATGTCCGATATCGCCAGACAACTCACGATCAAGGAGACGAATGTCGTAGCGGCGTGGCTTGCCGCTCAGCCTGTGCCTGAAAATGCAGGTCCGGCAAATGTGCTGTCCCCGGAGATGGCGCAGCGCTGCGGAAGTATTGTCCAGGGGAGCGCAGACCGATGAAAATTGCTGTCATCGCTGCCGCAGTGGCAGTTCTTGCGGGTATCGGCCTATCTCCTGAAATAGTTGGCGCACCTTCTCCGAAAAAGGAAGCAAAGGCAGAAAAGAATGCTACGCCGTTATCATCGGTTCTTTTGCAACAGCGGCGAGCGCGCGGAGCATATCTTGCACGAGCCGGAAATTGCATAGGATGCCATACAGCTCAAGGTGGAGGCGCCTATGCCGGCGGCAGGAAGCTTTCGACTCCATTTGGCACGTTCGTTACATCCAATATCACGCCGGATAAGGCAACCGGAATCGGTGACTGGGATGAAGACGATTTCTGGAAAGCGCTGCACGAGGGTAAATCGCGCGATGGGAGGCTTCTGTATCCCGCGTTTCCGTATACCGAATATACGAAAGTCACGCGCGAGGATTCCGATGCGATTTTTGCCCATCTTCAAGCCCTCGAACCCGTCGTTCAACAGAATCCGCCAAGCCAGGTTGCTTCCCGATACGATTTCCAGCCATTGCTGACTCTTTGGCGTGCCGCTTATTTCAAGCCGGGCGTGTATCAGGCTGATCCCGCCAAAAGCACTGAGTGGAACCGGGGTGCTTACCTGGTGCAGGGGCTTGGTCATTGCAGCGCCTGCCATGCCGAGCGGAATCCACTGGGTGGCATGATTGGCCGCAAGGGAGATGATAAGCTGGGAGGTGGGCAGATCATGGGCTCCAACTGGTACGCGCCATCGCTGACTTCGAGTCTGGAGGCAAGTACGGCTGGCTGGCCGGTCGAAGAAATTGTCCAACTGCTGACCACCGGGATTTCACCCAGGGCGACGACGTCAGGACCGATGGCCGAAGTTGTCAGTCAGAGCCTCCAGCATCTGACAAAAGAGGATGCCCGGGCAATGGCGATCTACCTCAAATCACTGCCTGAAACACAATCGCACCAACAGGTAAATTCTCCCGCACAGACGGAACAGGTGCAGGCCTGGTTGCGGTACGGGGCACGGATATACAAGGAACACTGCCAGGATTGCCATGGCGACTCGGGGCAGGGCGCCCCGGGAATTTACCCCCCCTTGGCCGGTAACCGAAGCGTTACCCTTACACCCCCTACGAATGTCATTCGCAGCGTGCTCAATGGAGGTTATCCCCCGTCCACTGCAGGCAATTCCCGCCCCTACGGCATGCCCCCATTCGCACAGGTTTTACGCGATGGCGAGGTTGCGCTGGTTCTGTCGTATATCCGCAACGCGTGGGGCAATCGCGCCAGTCTGGTGACAACTGCTCAAGTCGACAAGAGTCGCGAAGGGATAACGGAACGCTGAGGCCGAATGCTCAATTCAGCGCATACCGGCGACTCCTTCTCTTTATCCCACGGCAGCAGGATTGCAATTAAACTGCCATGGCTATTTTGCACGGCGCTTGACAGCATAGCCATACTGGATCGGCCATTCTGGTTCTATCGCTAACGCATGTTGCGCCTTGAGGGCCCAGTAAGGCTCCCGCAGTAACTCTCGGCCTATAAAAACGAGATCTGCCTGACCGCCGGTGATGATCTCATCGGCGTATTGCGTGTCGGTGATGAGTCCCACTCCGCCTGTGCGGATTTGCGCTTCATCGCGGATGCGTTGGGCAAATTGAACCTGATAGCCTTTGGCAACAGGAATTCTTGCATCCGGTATCACGCCGCCGGAGGAGACATCGATCAGATCCACCCCGAGCAGCTTCAGCTCTCTGCAGAGAATAATCGATTGTTCCATATCCCAGCCTCCCTCGACCCAGTCGGTTGCCGAGATTCGCACGAAGAAAGGCAGTTCGGACGGGATAATATCGCGAAGGTCCTTGGCAACCCTTAGCAAAAGCCGCGTACGATTTGCGAGGCTGCCGCCATAACTATCAGTACGATGGTTGCTTAACGGCGATAGAAATTCGTGCATGAGGTAACCATGGGCCGCGTGAAGTTCTATCATTTTGAAGCCGGCGTTCAGCGCACGTCGAGCGGCTGCTTCCCATGCCTCGATACATTCCTCGATATCAGTTTCCGACATGGGTGTTGGGACGGGATCATCAGCGTAAAACGGCAGGGGACTGGGCCCAATCACTGACCAGCCTCCTTCTGCCGGCGTTTTCAGGCTGCCGCCGCCTTTCCAGGGAGCATCGCAACTGGCTTTACGTCCGGCGTGTGCGAGTTGGATGCCTGGAATCGCGCCCTGCATCTCCACAAACCGCGCAATGCGAGCCAACG
Organism: Nitrosospira multiformis ATCC 25196; assembly: GCF_000196355.1. NCBI lineage: Bacteria > Pseudomonadati > Pseudomonadota > Betaproteobacteria > Nitrosomonadales > Nitrosomonadaceae > Nitrosospira > Nitrosospira multiformis. The sequence continues at coordinate 1,960,774 of NC_007614.1, read as the reverse complement.
GCTCGATATGTTCATCTTTCCAGATCCCCATGTCTCCCGGTGAAATACGGCCCTCAGCCGTGACTGCAGTGGCTTCGACCACCACAAGCCCTAAGCCGCCGATTGCCCGGCTACCCAGGTGGACGAGATGGAAGTCGTTGGCAAAACCATCCTCGGCGGAATACATGCACATGGGAGACATTGCGATGCGGTTGCGGAAAGTAACGCCGCGAAGGGTAAGCGGGGACATGAGATCCACTTCCGGGATTTCCCGGTCATGCTCGCTCTGACATTGTGTCTGGATGGCGGCACTGCTTAGCTGGTGGTCACCGATCTTGCCCAGAGGGCCGTGGCCGGCTGTATCGTCCTTGTTCTCGTCATAATGGGACATGGCTTTTTTCCCACTGTCTGATTGGAGTTCGCTCAGTACTTTCCTGGTTGCATGAGTTGCTTCATGATTGCGTTGCGTGGAGCCGCTAAATGAAGGGGTAAACTTAACTCTGCCAGCTGCTCCTGCTGAACGCACGCGAGAAGTGAAGAACCCTGCTCATAATCAAAGCAGGGGCTCGTCCGCCGGATCGATGATAGGATCGCCCGGGGTGGGATCAGGATCGTAGGGGCGAGGATCGACAGGTTTGTCGGGATTAAAGGGTTCCGGGTCTCGTCTTGGCTTATCGGGGTCGATGGGACGAGGCGGGTCCTGAATGGGGCGGTCAGGGGAAGGCTCCGGCTCGGGTGCAGGAGCTGGCTTGGGGCCATCGGGTTTGTCCCGCCGGCCCGGTCCATCCGGTTCTTTCTGCAAACGGTATTTTGGCATGAAGATGAGTCCGGTTTTTGGGCTACCGGGACTGGGATACCGGCAGTCATTGATAAACGCACCGCTCCCAGTCCGGTCTTTCCGGAACAGGAATACTGTATCAGCGTTTTAGCTGGCCACGTATTTCCCCGTTCTTATGGGTGTCGCTGTGAACGTTGATGTAAAGTCCACCTGCCTTGAAGGCGTCATACTGCGCATCTGTCAATTTCGCTCCGTCCGGTATGGACCATTCGTTATCGGAAGTTTTGTTGAGCGTAATGATATCGGGGCCATTCTTGCCAACCTGGGCCTCATGGACATGCGCACCCGTACCTTTTATATCGGAGGTCATGACTTTGCCCTTGATGGATTTGTCATCCTCTACAGTTAGGGTGCCGTGGCCCATTGCGGAAGTCTTGACCGGGGGCACTTCCTGATCGCCGGTCAGGTGCACGGTAATGTCTGTGGCGTTAGCTGTGGTGCCGCTTAAAGCCAGGACAGCCAGCAGCGCAACTGTCCATGCGGGGGGGGCGAAAGGGGTTTTGCGAACTTTATTCATTGAACTACCTCCTCTAGAAATAGAATTATGCAGTTTGGTTGTTGTGGATTGATCTGCCATTTCTTTTGACTTTTCTGGCGGAAGCGCTGGGAAAAGTGCTGCGCTACACGAAGAATCTCTCTTAATTTTATTGGGTATTTGCCATTACGTCCGTACGCTAGCGTACGCAACTCTCTATTATTCAGCTTGGCTTCATCTGGTTTATCAATTTTCTTTTTTACCCCCTTCATCCCTTAACCCGAAGCGGTTGAGCCCAATCCCCGTTTGGAAATGCCGGGTTTCCGACTATTTCATTGGTATGGGATTATTCCGGCCGACAGGAACGGCCGTAACGCTGTTTTGCGGACTGCCTTCTATAATTCTGTCAGAGTATGTCAGATAGATAAGCACGTTACGTGCCGAATCCACCACCCGGACCACGTGAAGGCGCTTGAATAAAATTGACATGCGTTCGGTAAACACATCTTCCTGACGAGGAAGTTTGCCGTGGAACTCGATCGGGTCGCTCACCTGCCGGCAGGCGATCGACGCTTCCGCCCTGTCTTCCGCCAAACCTACGGTTCCTTTGATTCCGCCGGTACGGGCTCGGGAAACGTAACAGGTCACACCCCGCACTTTGGGGTCGTCATAAGCTTCTATCACTACCCGATCATCCTTTCCCAGCCATCGGAACGCAGTATCCACTTCACCGACGAGCTCTGCTTTTGCCACTCCGCAAAAAGCTGTGGAAAATAATGTGGCTGCTGCCATTCCCACCATAAATCTTTTTCGTACCATTTTTTCTCCTTATCGATCAAATTGAAACACTACGTTTTATTGGCGCATAATTGACTAAAGCGCCATATACAGGGTGGAATTTACCAAAATGACACGGAGAAGTGTTGTGCCGGTCACGATATGAGGGCGTGGGAACACGCCGCTGGCACCTCTTCCCGACTGCTTCTCTGTCATCACTATTCTCCGTTCTGTTCCCAGGTGGGAGTGAAGGTATCTGCGAGACATTCAGGCTGGCGATAAGCTTTTGAAGAGGTGCCGAAGAAACCGGGTTGGAAAACTGATGTTTCGCAAGGGGAGGTCGAGGCAGGAATGAATCTGAAGCTCAAAAGGGTTTACGAACCGTCCCACAAGAACGATGGGACTCGCATTCTGGTTGACAGGCTTTGGCCGCGTGGGATGACAAAAGCAAAAGCGGGTGTGGATATTTGGTTGAAGGAACTGGCGCCGAGTGCCGGGCTTCGAAAATGGTTCGGACATGATCCGGACAAGTGGACCGAGTTCAAGAAACGTTATAGGGCCGAGCTCGAGGAGAATGATGAGCAGTTGGCGCGACTGAGGGAGGAAATAAAGAAGGGAGCTGTTACATTGCTCTATGGGGCCAAAGACGAGGAGCACAACGATGCCGTTGTTCTGGCGGAATTTCTGCATGACCAAAAGAAATAAGGCATATCCTTGCCACGTTTCTCATGCCTCTGTCACATGACTTGTATCAGGCACAGTGCATGTACGTTCTCCGTGTAGTATCACCTTGCTTCTTTCATCCGATCGCGAGCTTGATGGTATTTCGTTGCGGGGAAGAGCGCCCCTGCTGATTTTAACGCGCTCTTCCTCCAAGCAGGCTTTCCCACTCAAAAACCCAGTAGAAGCTTGGGAAAAACTGGCCAGTTTTTAGTTCGGCGCTTCCCTTCTGCGCTTCACCATGAAACCCATGAGGCCGAGGCCTGCTAACAACATTGCGTAAGTATCGGCTTCCGGAACAGCGGGAATTGCATCGGCAGTGACTGCCAGTTTTGAATGGACAGGAAGAATGTCTCCGGTTCCCAAGGTTTCCCCCAAATCGGCAGCTCCATCTACTTGACTTGCAACGCCTACATTTGCTTGCAGGGTATGTACATCAAGTCCAGCAGATATATCGGCATTGGCAGTTGCGTCAGTCGATCCGATCAACGCGGCGATTCCGGTGGAAGTTGATGTATCCACGTCAGCGCCAAGTTTGAGTTTCGGCACTCCCACGCTTACACTGCTGGTTGCATCAATGGCCGGCCCACCTACAGTGACCATACTCGTGGTCTCCAGCGACTGGGTGGGGACTACCTTACCCGTAATTTCAACTGCGGGTGCATCGATCGTTACCTTGCTCGTTCCGAGTGTGGCAGTGGAGGCTGCTATATCTACCCCACTGTTTGCACCGAGTGCCGTTAAGCTTGAGGTGGCAGCGACAATGATTCCCACGTCCGTAGAAGTTCCCAATGCAATGGAAGCTCCAGATTGCGTAGAAATACCCAGATCAGTGAAGGTTGCCGAATTGGTAGAAGCTTCCAGGCTGGAAGAAGCTCCTGATTCCGTAGAAGCGAGCCCCGCGGACACTCCTGATCCGACTCCCAATCCCGCAGAAATTCCTGATCCACCCGCCGCGGAAGACTCCGCGACCAGTCCAAATAATGCCAATAGGGTAAGTATAACCTCTTTCTTTTTTAACATGCCAATTCTCCAATTTTCATATTATTTTATAAACCTCAAAGCCGGCCAGAATGGAAACTGCCGGAGGCAGCCCAGCAATAGCGCGGCTTTAAGGGAATTAGCAATTTGTATGCCAGAAATAATAATTGTTTTGAATCATTTAATTAGGATGGTTTGATCGGTTTTAACCGGAATAGTCGTCCCCCCGCAGAGACGTTTATCCCACAAGTTCGACCAAATGCATGAGCTTAAAGCATTTTTTCTGTCGTTGAATCCAGACAAGCTTGCAGGTCGCCCAGTTGGTATCCAGGCGTAAGTAGCAGTAAGAGATGATGAAGGATTTCCGGGCCCGCGCAGGGACTTGGGGCGGGAAGAGAATCTGGAGGTCAAGAAAAAGGATTTGGTGGGGAATAACCTGAAGCCGATTGAGATCAGAAGAAACTCAATTCCCCCTGCGCGCCACCAGTTCTTCTCATTGTTGCCTGAGTGCTTTCTGAATTTCCTGTGTTTCCTGGGCTTCTTTCCGGATATCTTTGGGCTGCTGGCCTTCGCGCACGGAGTTGGGAAGCTCGATCACTTTATCCTGAGCCTCATCGGACGCAATACTGGCATTCTGGGCTGCGGCATCATTCTGCCCGTTCCTGTGCAATCTGTGCGCCTGTATCAACAGTGAAATCCCGATCCATCCCGCAAGCAGCGAGAAAGGAATTACCATGAGCAGGGGCTCCAACAATGCAATGACCGTCAAAGCAAGCAGCGTAACCCCCCCGAAAAACATGATTTTTGCCTCGGCAGCTCCCAGGACGAGTCGACTGGTGATAGCCGCTCCGACAGTATTGCCTACACGCAGGGCACCGGCTGTCAGCCTGCTCGCGCTTCCGGACCGGCGCCTGACAACCCCGTACTGACGGCGAGGGCGGTGGGGAAGTTGATCCACTATGGGGCGAACCCGGTTCTTTTTATTGAGAACGATTTCGGTTGAATTTTCCAGATCCTCCAGGTACATTTGCTCCATTTTCTGGGCAAAATCCAGGTTTTCCACCGCAATATCCAGTTCCCAATTTCCCAGCCAGCTCGCCATATTGAGATTGCTTGAGCCAACGCGGGCCCAACGCCCATCGGCAACGGCTGTCTTGGCGTGCAGCATCGAGCCATTCCACTCGAACACGCGTACGCCGGCTTCCAGCAACGGACGATAACCGGCGCGCGAAATCGGCCTGAGAAACTTGAGATCCCCGCTTGACCCGGGAACAAGCAAGCGGACATCTACATTGTCCATTGCCGCGCCTCTCAACGCTTGCACATAACTTGTAGTCCCAACGAAATAGGCATCGGTAAGCCAAAGCGTTTTTTGCGCCAGCACGGTGATCAGCTGCTCCAGTCGGTATAAGCCCGCAGTCGCAGCAAAGTTTCCCAGTACTCTCACATCGATGTGACCCGCAATCGGGATTGAATCGGGAGCAGGCAGTTCATCCGCAGGTATTTCCGGTCCCGTCTCCGCCCATGCACGCGCAAAGGAATTTATGACGTCCGCTACCACCGGCCCCCGCAGCTCGACTCCCGTATCCCGCCAGGGCGCAATATTCCGCTCGGGGTATCCATCCCACATCTGCCCGACGCATAATCCACTGACAAATGCAACACGGTCATCCACGCAGACCGATTTGCGATGCAGCCGGCTCAACCAGGCCAGGGGACTGTCAAAGCGCATCGGATTGAAGCATCGAACTTCCACACCTCCATTGCTCAGGTGGCGCCAGAAATTGGATGATGTTTCAGTCAATCCTCCAAGCCAGTCATAAAGTAATCTTACCCGTATGCCTTCTTTTGCTTTCGCAATGAGGGCATCGGCAAATCGCTGGCCAATGATGTCATTACGAATAATATAATTTTCAAAATAGACGTTCTTTTCAGCCGACCGGATCGCGTCGAGCCATGCAGGATAATTCTCGCTTGCATCCTTGAGGAGACGGATGCTGTTGCCATGCACCAAAGGCGCGCCTGCGGCGCGCGAAAACGCCTGGGCTGCCATGATTCTGGCAGAAGCATCCTCCCGCGCGGTTTCATGGGGAATCTCGCGCAGCAGGTGTGTCAGCTTGAACTTGGCCATAGGCTATTTGATCCGTTCTCTCTCGCGTATGTTCCCTGGCAGATCTTTCTTTTCCTCCACCTTTTTATATTTCCCCAATCCTAGTCCGTAACCTCTTCTCCAAACTTGGAATCCACATAACAGCGCATTGCGGCAATCAGGGGAGTAAACCCCTTTTGCCGGTTTCTGCCTGATCGCATGAAAGCCGTGCAATGCTCGGAATCCGGTTCGAGGCTGTGGCTGAGATTTATTCCTTCTCTTTCGATGATCGGTCCTCCTTGAGACCAGTCTACCGAGGGTTCCCAGCGTTGATGGTTGACTACGCAGTGGGAATCGATAACATGCACTTCTTCCACATCGTTGGCTTTTGCCACCCAGTAGTCGAGCAGTTCGCCCTTAAGCTCGGAAACTCTCATGATTGTTCTCCCTGTGAATCTTGAGGCAAGGTTACAGCTTTTCCGATCTAAGAGTATTGCAATCCGTCATGTTTCCCGCTTGCAATCCCCGCTTAAACCAGCCGGTACGCTGGGCGCTCGTGCCATGCGTGAAGCTTTCCGGCACGATCGTGCCGCGTGTCCTGCGCTGCAATGTATCATCGCCGATCTGCGTTGCCGCGTTCATTGCTTCTTCGATATCGCCTTGCTCCAGCCATCCCTTGGAACGCTGCGAATGGTAGGCCCAGACCCCAGCCAGACAGTCCGCCTGCAATTCGACACGTACCGACAAGGAATTCGCCTGTGAGCGCGGCAACCGAGCGCGCGCGGCATTCACCTGACCGGAGATGCCAAGGAGATTCTGTACATGATGCCCGACTTCGTGCGAAATGACGTATGCCTGCGCGAAGTCGCCTCCTGCTCCAAGCTGGTTTGCCATCGTATTGAAGAAGTCCAGATCGATATAGATGCGCTGGTCCTCCGGACAGTAGAAGGGACCCATTGCCGCGCTTCCCTGCCCGCACGCCGTTAGAGCAGCACCTCGAAACAGCACAAGCTTGGGCGGCTCATAAGTTTTGTTTTCCTGCCTCATCAGGCCCGTCCATACATCCTCGGTATCGGCGAGGACTGTCGAAACGAAGGCTGCCTGCATGTCCCCCGGGGGCGCAGCGGGTGCAGAACCTTGTTCCTGAACCATGTTGCCTCCGCTGCCTCCGCCGGTGATCACGCTGAGCATGGTGAGAGGATCGATGCCGAACAACAACCCACCGATCAACGCTATGACAATCGCGCCGGCGCTGATTCTGCCGCCACCCAGTCCAAATGCGCTGCCCGAACCTCGGCGATCCTCGACGTTACTACTTTGGCGATAACCTTCCCATTTCATTTTCGGCTCCAGGTACAATCAGTTCTTCTTGTGTAATCCCTTGTGCGGCTTCCAGAAGCTTGCCTCCAGCCTATTTCCATCGAAGAGTGCTGGGGTCTGCTAATCGTCGGCTCGACCCGAAGCTCTCACGCTTCTGTAACTGGTGCAGCGCCCGGGCCACCCCTGAGACTTTGCAATTTCAGTATACTATGTTCGCATGGTGACAAATGTCTGCGATCGTACAGACTTCGTGATTACCACGAGATATTATTTTTCTTTCCCTGATTTCGATGACTACCACAGGAGATAGCGTGAAGAGAGTTCGGAAACTGTTCTATCTGGCGATATTCTTATTGGCGGCGCCGGCCCTGTCGGGCTGCCTGCTACTCGCGGCGGGCGGCGCGGGGGCCTACGGTGGTTATAAAATGAAAGAGGAAGGGTATACGGTACAAAATCCGGTCACGAAGGAGAAAAGCAGCAATCAGAGGAACTGAAAGTCAAAACCCACCGCGCTTTTGGGTGCCGTTTTCGGATATCCCGGCTAGGACGTGCTTCCTGCGCGGTTTTGCCATCCGGCTATCCATGCCTCGAACTCAATAGCAGTCATAGGCCACGCAAAAAGATAACCCTGGCCTTCCTTGCATAAGACACTTTGGAGAAATTCCGCTTGCGCTTCCGTTTCTACGCCTTCGGCAATGATACGGAAGCCCAGGTTGAGACCCATTGCCACGATTGCCGCTGCAATGGCTTCGGCATCATTGTTCCCCGGCACGTCCCGTACGAATGATTGATCGATTTTCAGGCGGTCAACCGTAAACTGCCGTAAATAGGCGAGACTTGAGTAACCTGTGCCAAAATCGTCGATGGCGACTTTCACCCCAAGCGCATCCAGTTCGCGCAGCTTGTTCAGTGCAGGTTCCGCCCCTTGCATCACTGCGCTTTCAGTAAGTTCCAGTTCCAGGTTAGTGGGCGCCAGACCGGACTCCTGAAGTGCATTTTCAATGATTCCGACAAAATCAGTCTGACGGAATTGCACTGCCGAAACATTGACCGAGATACACGCATTCAGCAGTCCACGTTCGTACCATAGCTGCGCCTGCCTGCACGATTCGCGCAAACCCCATTCACCGATCGAGAGAATCAGTCCCGTATCCTCGGCAACGGGAATAAAGCGAACAGGGGAAATCAATCCACGGGCGGGATGACGCCAGCGCATCAGCACCTCCACCCCGATAACGCGGCTTGTCCCAAGCTCGATCTGGGGCTGATAAACCAGGAACATTTCACCGCGTTCGACCGCCCCCCGGAGATCATGTTCCAGACTGAGTCGCTCGATCGCCCGCGCTGTCATGTCTTCTGAGTAGAACTGGTAACGGTTGTGTCCAGCTTCCTTTGCTGTATACATGGACGCATCCGCATTGCGCAGGAGGATATTCGGTTCCTTGCCGTTATCGGGATAGATGCAAATGCCAATGCTTCCGGTCAGCAGCAGTTCATGTTTTTCGATCTGGTACGGTTGTGAAAGACCATCTATGATTTTTTGCGCCACACGAGCTGCATCCTCCGCGGTTTCAATTTCGTTCAGCAGCACAACAAATTCGTCACCTCCCACCCGGCTTACCGTATCTACGCTGCGTATCGAGGTTTGCATCCGCTCGGCCACAACCTTGAGAAGGTGGTCGCCAACGTCATGACCAAGCGAATCATTGATTGCCTTGAAACGATCGAGGTCCACGAACAGTACAGCGAGGCGTTTGGCTTGCCGCGCTGCACGATTGATGGCCACTCTCATCCGGTCCGCCAGCAGAGCGCGGTTTGGCAGGCCGGTGAGCGAATCGTAATGCGCCAGATGCAGTATTCTTTGTTCTGACGCCTTGCGTTCCGTAATATCACGCGCAAGAACGATAAAACGAAGGCCCGCTGCGGAATCGACATGCTTGCGCGAGACGGAAAGCTCGAACCACCATTTGTCTTCCCGGCCGGGAAGGCGAAGTTCCAATTGTTTCCCCGAGGAGAGCCCTTTCTCCTGTGCCTCCGCCAATGCCGACAGGATAATATCTACTGCTCCGGTGGGGAGAAAATCCGCGACCTTTTTGCCTACAAGGCTTTCACCGGACACAGTCGGAAACTCGGTACGCCGGACCGAATGCCACGCGTGTACACAACCGTCTGCATCAAGCTCGAACAGTAAATCGGGAATGGCGTCGAGCGTGGCCTGGAGCTGGCGTCGCGCTGCCAGAATCTCGGTTTTCCGGCGTTCTTGCTCGGTAATATCCCGGATCATGGCAACAAAATAATGCACCGTGCCATCATCCCTGCGGACACATTTGACATCCACATTGGCGAAGATTATCGAGCCATCCTTACGGATGAAGCGCTTGTTCATCGCGTAGCCTTCAGACTCCCCTTTCAGGATGCGCTCGCGCTCGGCAGTACTTTTAGCGACATCATCCGGATGAGTTATCTCAATCCAGCTTTTTTTTGCCAACTCCTCAGTTGAGTATCCCATCATCTCGCAAAACTGATTATTGAAGCGCAACCAGCGTTTGGTATCGGGGGAGGTAATCGCCATGCCGATGAATGGCAGGTCATAGAAATACTTGAGAAGGCGATCCTGATCCGCGGTGTGAATGATCAGTGCCAGCTGGTGGGCGCGTTGCTGTTGACGCCATAACAGCAGCAGCACGACGCTTACCGCAGTAACCGCAATGAGAATGACGGCACTCATCCAGAATACAAGAGTCCATAGCTGCGCCAGCACTTCATTCTGGTCGATTTTTGCAAGCAAACGCCAACCGGTCCCGGTAAGGGGTCGATAGGCCGCGAGCACCTGCTCTCCCCGGTAATCGATTCCATGTACCGTCCCCTGTTTTTCGTCCCGGGTGGCAATGGCGCTAGCAAGTTCGTCCCTGGCGAGCGCATGATATCCATGTGTGCCATGTGTCCGCTGAAAGCGGTGCAATTTATTAAGATAATTGACGGTTTCATTCTTCTGGGTGATAAGCAGTATCTCTCCGCTGCAACTGATACGGGGCCACTTCTCGACGAGTGGAAGAAGGAATTGCTCCAGATCCGCTCGTAAGAGCACAATGGCACCAGGTTCCTTATTTGTTGTCTCCGCTACCAGAGGCACTGCAATATCCAGCAGAGGTTTTCCGTTTTCATCCAGAAAGAAATCGGTACTCTGTATCTGGCGCGAACGTAACGCGGTAGATAGTAATTCGCGGGTAATGGGTGGCAATTCATGCTTTTCGCCTAACACGAGCAGAGGCCGGCTTTCGACATCAAGCAATATCACTGACTCGTAGCTGTAGGCTTGCCGCACTGCCTCCAGGCGATTACGGATAAGCTCCAGTTCATGCGCGTTTCTTCTTCGTTTGAGATCGACTACTTGCTCGATAAGCGCCTGGTTCGCCAGCAATGCCTCCGCGTCGTTATGCCGTTCAGCAAGCCAGAGTTCGATCTGCTCGGCCTTAAGATCCACGATGGTTTGCAGATCAGCATAGGCCCCTTGCTCTATCTCCGGACCATACATCTTTATAATCATTATGCTGATAATGGGTGCCATCATCGCCAGCGAGAAGAACGCCAACATCAACCGGTTCAGCCGGAAACCTGCCGCAGCCGAAGCTGCGACGTCTGCCGCTGTCACATCGGCTTCGCGGGCAGTAGTAGCGCCCTTGCCCAGTTTAAGCAATGCATAGAATAGGATACTGCTAATGGCAATAAGAACCAGTTCCTTTGCCAGATAGGCGCGGCTCCGCAAAGCCGGATCCTCAAGCATGAGTGATATCAGATAGCCCGCAACGGCCATCCAGAGGGTCGATAAAGCGACGTAAAGCAAGACGATAAGCCAGGGAGAACGACTCATCGTATAACGGTTGAGCAATGGAGAAACTTTATCATCGGAAATTCGGAAACCGGTATCAATGAGGGGATAAAGTATCTCCCGGTTATTTGTTTATTTATTGGCAGAGCCTGAGTTCAGGGGCCAGTTCAGCATAAAGTTAGACAATTGTCTGTGTGATTGATCACAATGGATGTGTTTTCTGATCGTCGAATCTTCCCTGAGGCAAAGCCTTCTTTTAGGGCAAAGCCATCTTCTGGTCTGGTAACATCTTCTATATAATTGCTTGCCTTCTGGAGGAGCATCATGAAAAAGGAATATGTTTCCGCTCTCACGCCTATTCTGTCTGTCGCGCTGATCTGGGGGATTCTGCCGGGGAATGTGTTTGCCAGCGAAACGTGCCATAGTACCCTGGCAAGCGGATTTTATGATGAATACCAGAGGATTGCGCCGCCCCTGAGAGATCGGGCAATGTATGCGGAATTGTGCGCATTGAAGTACGAGGACGCGCAAAAGGCGATCAAGCGTGCCCAGCAGTTCGGCAAAGATAAGTCACTGGGGCTGACGTACGGGCTTGTCAATCTGGATGATCTGCCGCCTGACAACAGTCCGGATTCGGACTCAACTCCGGCAGATACGATGAGCGACATGCGGTTCGGGCAATGGAAAGGCGGATATTGCGCCCAAAATGCAACGCTCGATCCTTCCCAGGCTGCGGAGTTTTTCATGCAGCGGGCAGTGGCGGGCAATAGCGATGCGTCCAGGGCAGTCCAAAACTGGTCAGCCTGCCTGCGCAAGCGCCCGGGACTGACCTGTTGGGCCACTCCAGCCAGGGTATCCTCCGAAGAACAAGGAGAAGAGTTCGTGCTCAATGTCAACTGGGCATCAGGCGGGGCTTCCGAATCCCAGGTTCAGCCCGAGGTCGAATATTCCTATCTGACGAGAGGCGGGGTCGCGAGGTTCGAAGGTGCGGCAGCGTCCCGGATATTGCCTGACCGTTATAAGTTGAAAGCAGGAACGCTGCAGATCCCTGTTACCCGACCCGCAGATAGGGGTGTGTTTGCAACCCTCAAGGTAAGCCATGCCGGAACGGAACACAGCTGCAAGGTTTTCGTACCAGGGGACAGGGACTTTTCGTTGTCAGAACCCTTTATTAACCGATTGAAGCTTAAATACCCGGGTTGAGAGCAACTTTCCCCAGTTATCCTTTCTTTTATCTCCTTTTTCATAGGGGAGGGGGAATCGATTCTCCGCGCTACAGTCGACGCTAACGTTGCGCCAGTTGAGCTATGCCAGTGAGGATATCCTCGAATTGTTGGACCCGATATGCGGGTACAACATCTTCGTAAGTTTTGGCGCCCTGATTGGAATCGAAAAAAATCGTCCTGATGTCGAGAAGCTGAGCTCCATATATGTCCCGGAACATATCATTTCCGATTGCGATTACCTCTGAACGCGAGATACCCATTTTATCGAGCGCTTTATTGAAGAGACGGGAATCGGGTTTTCTGAAACCGTAGTAACTGGAAATGATGACGGGATTGAAATAACTCTCGAGACCCATCGCCCGAATTTCGGGCAGCGCAAAACAGGGCTGCGCGTCAGACACCAGCGCGAGTTGGTAGCGCGTCTGGAGCTCATTCAATACTTCCTTCACATTTGGATAGAGTCGAAGACGTTTGCGGGAGATGCCGCGATAAATATGAGCGATCACTTTTGCTTGTTGTCCCCGGACGTAGCTTGACTTGATGCCTTGCTGGAGGAGCAGTTCATTCCATATGGCTTCCACATCGATTTCCGGGTATTCCTCATCCTTCGCATCCTTCTGTTGTCTCATGATGGCATAGTAGCGCTCCCGCACCTGTCCACGATGAAGATATACACCTTGGTAAACCAGGTAGTGCGCGATGGCGCGATAGATTTCATCGATGGATTCATCGGTTTCGATGTCGATCAGCGTGCCGTAGAGGTCAAACAGGATGCCTTTTATTGCCATAACGCATGTACTCCGGTGTTATTACCTGTTACTACTCCAATGTCCTCCTGGCCTCATCCAGTAATCGCTTCCGATAAGCTGCGCCAATCCAGGCATTGCGGCTGATGCGCAGGAGAGTGAGCGCGGCATAGAAGGGAAGGCGGCGGGTTATCGCAGCGAAGGCTGCATCGCGATCGGGAAAATGACAGCTGTATTCCCATAGAAAATGCCCGATAAAGGGTTCAGCGCGCCACTTGTCGCCCGCCTGCTGCAGGAAGAAATGCTGAAGTTCGCCTACGACGCGGCCCAGATCAAATACCCTGTCAGATGATTTCATCCGCTCCAGGTCGAGCATGATGACCCAAAGGCCATCGCCAAAAAGAACATTATCCGGAGTAACATCGCCATGGATCAGAACCTCGCAGTCTTCCCACATGCAGGCTTTGTCCCTCCATCGGTTTTTTAGCCGATACAAGTCCTGAGCCTGATCCCATCCAATCCATGCTGCGCTTAGCAAGCGGTTCATGACCTGGTCAAAGTAATCGCATTCTTTGTTGAACTCCACCTTGCGCTCGTGCGCTGTCCGGTTATGCAGCGTGGCAAGAAAATAAGCGAGCGCGGTAAGCTTCTGGAAAAGAACGTCGCGCACATTTTCTCGGATTGCCTTGAGAATGACATGTTTAAAATGTGTGCCATAGCAATATTCTTCCACAACCACATGGTTGAGGCTGGCGTTGCGGCCAAGGGGGCGCACTACATAGTGGGGATAGGCATTGAAGCCGATCCTGCGCAGATAGTTCAAATTATTGAACTCCTGCTCCATGTGACGTAACGCGGCGTCAGGGCCGATATGCGGAACACCCCCGAAGAATTTTCCAATAACCCGCGCTCCGCTATCCCGTTCTTCGTAAAGGTAAACATGGTTGGAGGCCCGCAACTCATAAACCCTGAAATCCGGATGATTCACGGAGTGCAGCGCCGGCAGGATGTCGTACCGGAGGTATTCATAAAAGGGGTCATCTGTCGACAGATGGCCTAGGTATTTCATTAACCTCTACGATGCCTCCGGTTTTTTAGTGTGCCTACACACAGGATCATTTGCATTGAGCAACTAACCTCTGAAGGCAATATCGAATATCGCGACCTTTGCTGGCACGCATGGTTGATACTCTCTTTTAGCCGTGTCTGATCACGATTCTATGGATACAGGAAGGAAAACGTGAACCAGCAAGCCTATCCTCTCGGCATCGCTATCCGGTTCTTCCCTATAGAGTGACAGTAGTACAGAATAGTCCTGTTTGCCAGGAAAAAGGACCGATAGCAGCAAATGTTTCCCGACGGAGAGATATCGGATGTTGTTGTCATAGGCGGCGGACCGGCGGGCGCCATCTGCGCGCTTGCGCTCGCACGTGCGGGTGTCGATGTAAAGCTCATGTACTGGGGAGGTTACGCTCCCGGCGGCATCGAACTCGTATCGGGTCGAGGGCGACATTTTATCGAGCAGTACTGTCCCGATTTTTTTTCAGAAGTAGTGCATGGAATAGAGATTCATGAAACCGCCTCGCTGTGGGATACGGCCGAGCCGGTAATATTCAATGCAATGTTTAATCCATGGGGCGCTGGCGTAGCGATTGAGCGTTCGCTTCTGGATGGGGCTTTGCGAAATCTTGCTTCCGGCGCGGGCGGCACTATAATTCCCGACGCCAAGGTAGTGGACGTAGAGCGCCAGCATGACAGGTGGCGGCTGATCGCGCGTTCTTCCGAGGACGCATCTTCCAATGAAACCACTTCCCGGGCAGGCGAATTCGCTATTTATGCGCGTTTTATAGTGCTTGCGACAGGACGCGTGCCGCTGCCGTTTTTCGACCATGCACCCGTTGCAGAGTCCTCGCAAATTGCCCTGATGACTTCCCTCCAGGCTCGGATAGCCCCTCGCCACACTCTCTATGTCGAAGGTACCCGAAACGGGTGGTGGTACGCTTTGCCTGCCGAAAAAGGTTATTTCGCCAGTTTTTGTATCGGGCGGAATGAACTCAAGCAGCGGCAGTCGCGCTTGAAGGATTTTTTCTTTCAGGAATTGCAGTGTACCCGCCTTCTCGCGCCATTGTCGGCGGGAGCTTTCGATCAGCGGCCAATAGCCGGACGAATGGCTGGCGCGACGATGTTCCCAGCAATGGGCGGAGACGCCTGGATTGCAGTCGGAGATGCAACGGCAGCGCCGGATCCTCTCAGTGGAACGGGGATCGAGTGGGCAATCGAATCCGCGCAACTCGGCGCAGACATGTTACTGGAAGCATTGCATGGATCTAAAGGCAATGTTCTTTTCGATCTTCCGCGTTATGAAAATACGATACGCCGACGCATCGCCGCTCAGGAAAAGACAGCCGCTTACCATTACCACAGGTTAAAAGAGATAAGGGAAACATAGGAAACTTGAGGAGGGAGAAGAGTTTTCGTGGAGATACGCGATGTTCCAATCTTTGCCTCAGATGAGGCCTCATACCCCGATCTGGACTGCCGTCATGGAAATTGATCCGTCATCAAATCCTTCCACAGGAAAACCGATTTCCTCGTTGTGCTGCCTCTGAGCAAGAATATAGAGAAACGGAAGGTAATGGTCAGGAGTTGGCACCGATAGCAACGCGTCCTTTCCCAGTTTTTCATATGCGATGAGGGATTCGACATTGTCCGATCGCAACGCCGTGCGCACCATTTTTTCGAACCTCAGAGCCCAGTCATAAGGGTCTGCATCATGCTTTCCCCATGAATAGGTATGCAGATTATGGACGATATTGCCGCTTCCGAGAATAAGGACACCCCGATCCCGCAACGGTGCCAGGTTTCGCGCCGTCTCATAATGCCATGCAGCCTCTTTGGTTTCATCTATACTCAATTGGATGACGGGAATATCCGCATCCGGAAACATATGGACGAGGACCGACCAGGTACCATGATCAAGCCCCCAGGTTGTGTCCATGACAGCATGTGGCAGGAGCAAATCAGCGACTTCCGCTGCAAGTTCCAGGGATCCGGGGGCGGGATACTGGACTCGATACAGCTCCTGCGGGAATCCGCCGAAGTCATGAATCGTGGGGGGGTTTTCTTGGGCAGTTACCGCTGTTTTCGGTATGTACCAATGCGCGGAGATACAAAGAATAGCTTTAGGTTTGGCCGGGAGGCTTTTGCCAATAGCGGACCACGCTTCAGTATACGCGTTGCAGGACAGGGCATTCATAGGATTCCCATGACCTACGAAGACTGCGGGCATTGCGGGCATCAGATTGTGCAGGAGCTATGGAAGTGGGGAAAGTTGGAGGAGCGTTGCCGGGCTATTGGAACGCATGATTGTCGAAGTCACGTTCGGGAAGCATTTTGGCAATCGCAGGAAAGCGTATGGAGAGAGCAGTATACTCCTGGTTTCCTAGTCCGGATGGGAGCTTCTTATACACTTTCTCTGAAGTATATCACACCATGATTTTTTCCCGCTTCCGGTAATCCTTCAACCGTTTTCCACTGCTTGCAGTTATTCGTCTGAAAATGTTCCAACATTTTTTGCCGGAATGCCGCCGATCGGGGATCGAATGAAGCAAAGACGTTACCGAACAGAACCTGGTCACGATGTTTTTTCATTTTGCGTTTCCTGAAAGGGTTAAGAGGGTGATTCTGACCGGATTTGCATTCCGGTTCCGATACAAATCCTGTGTCTATCATGCGTGCGATTGCTAACCGTCAAGTTAAGGCAAGGGTTTTACAATAATATGAATATCGCTGCTTTTTTGGATGGGCCATTGTCCGAGGATGAACCCTTTCCCGTTTGTGCGGCACCGTACAGAGGCTGCATTTATCTCGTGACATTTGTATCGAATCAGTGGAAGAATTGCACGGAGGAATGTGGGTGATAAATGGCAGGGCAGCGGCTGGCGCAGGGGAATAGCAGGCATGATGAAAAACAGAGTCAACTTGCATCTCGGGGGCAATTCACACCAAATGGGACGGATTGCCGATAAGAATGAATTCCCTTGGTATCAATCTCGCAGGTTCAACATTTTTGGACTTGTATTTCTGACAAGCGCCGCTATCAGTCTCGCTTACGTTTACAGCCAGCCGGCAATTTATCGCAGCAGCGCGACATTGCTTACTTCGGCCATGACGCCCATCGACCAGCAGAGCGATGATGCCGATATTCAACACGTGGCAATCCAGCGCCAAATCCTGCTGGGGCGGGAGCTTGCCGCTGAAACCCTGAGGAAATTGAAGGCTTCTCCCGCCGGTAAATCCTTAAACCGGTTGACTGAATCCGATATTCAGACTTTGTTGACCGTCGAGCCTGTTCCAGAAACCAATCTCGTCGAGGTTGCGGCAGAAGGCTCGGATCCCCGCTTTCTGCCTTTGCTCATCAATACATGGATAGACGTATACCTGGAAGCGCGAAGTGAAGAAGTAAAACGTTTGAAGAGCAATACCGAGCGTATTGTCGAGGGTGAACTGGAGGAGTTGGCTGACAAGGTTGCTGCCGCGAGGACGGCGCTGGAGAACTTCCGTGAAAACAATAACATTCTATCGACAGAGCGCGAGGAGAATGAACCATCCGCCCGGCTGAAGGGGCTGAACGAGTCGCTTAACAAGGCTTCCGAGGCGGAGGTCAAGGCGAAAGCGGAACTGGATGCCATCAGAGCTGCAATTGCCCGGGGAAAGGCAGTGGTTCCCGACGATGAGAAAATCAGCTTGGCCGACCTCGAGAAGCGTCTGCATGATTCACGTGAAAAACTGGCAGAATTCGATAAAAAATTTACCCGCGAGTACTTAAACCTGCAGCCCGACCTGAAGTCTCTTCCTGAGCAAATCAAGGAACTCGAGACTGCTATCAACAATAAGCGGTTGCGGGGTCAAAATGTAGCTTTGAATGAAGCCGAAGTGAATTACGCGGCCGCACGACAGACCGTCAGGGATATTCGCGAGCAATTGGGCGAGCACAGGCAGCGGGCATCGGCCTTCGCGACAAAATTTACCCAGCACGAGGCGTTGAAGACCGATCTGGAAGGACTGGAAAAGCTGTATCGGGATACGCAGGAACGGCTGGTACAGGTGAAAACCGGCCGCAAGGACAAATATCCACAGGTCGATGTGATTAGCAGGGCATATGAATCAAGGGAGCCAGTAAGACCGAACTACAGTCGTGAAGCCCTGATAGCGCTCGGCGGCTCCCTGCTTCTGGGATTGATCAGCGTGTGGGTTTTTGAGTATCTGACCCAAAAGAAGGAACAATCGCCTTCCATCGCAGTATTCGGTGTGGGGAGATATACCCCGCCTGCTACCGAGCTTATTGATCATCCTCACGCCGCGCTCGGGACCAAAGCCGAACCGTTAGAGCAGAAAACCAACTTTGCCTTGCCAAAACCGGTGCACCGGGAACTTTCGAGCCATCAGTTACGGACCCTGATCAATGCCGCCAACCTGAAGGGGAAGCAGCTTATCGGTTTGCTGCTCAGCGGCCTCGACATCAATGAAGCGGCGTCCTTGAAGGCGAATCAGATCAACGAGCGGGCCAATGTCATCAACCTCGAAGGAAGAACTCCGAGGGCGGTGCCCCTCAGCAATCCGCTCAAATCCTTGCTCCAGCATTCCGGTAACCGCCCGGTATGGGATCCGGATGATTCGCAGACACGCGTCGATCTGGCAACCGCCCTGGTTTGCGCCGCAATCGATTCGGGATTGCCTGACCCCCAGGAAATCACCGCCGAGACGATCCGGCATAGCTACATTACTTATCTTGTACGCCAGGGCTTGCGGCTTTCCGAGCTGGAGCAGATCGTCGGTCATCTGGACCCTTCGGTGATTTCGAGTTATGGCACCTATTCGCCGCCCCAGCAAGGCCGTCCTCTGCACGAGATCGAAGTGCTGCATCCAGCGTTGCTCATAATCTGAGCAGAATACCTTATCCAAGCAATAATTAGGCTACCCTTCCTCTAAACCGGTTACCCTTTTTCGGCTTGGGCAAATTCAAGGAGTGCCTGGAGATAGGATCACCCCACTGTCTTCACCGGACCATGATCATCGCAATGGTCATCATGGGGGTGGTGAAGATGGCCTCCGACCAGATAGTCCATATGGTCTCCATGAGGCACGGCTTCGTGCCCGCACTCGGGACCATGTACATGACCTTGCGCGTGACCTTCGCATTCATGTCCCGGAGTACAGTTCTGCGGATTGATTTCACTGACGTCTATGACATGCTCATCGATATGGTTGCCGTGCGGGTAATGCAGATGGCCATCGTGAAGATAGCAGACATGGTCATCGTGCGCGACACCGGTGTGGCCGCATTCCGGGCCATGGGGATGGGTGTGATTTTCATGTCGTGGCAGGATACAATTAGAATTCGTCATGGCGCTTTTCCTTAAGCCTCAATAAGGTGAATCAGTTCAAAAGCTACTGCATTCATAATAATAAAAATGAGACCACCGTAACACTCTTGCACGAACCCACCCGTTTTTCTTCCTTTTGACTCCCGTTACCGGTTACCTTGATACGATGACGGTCACGCCCGTCCGGCAAGGTCGCATGCAATTTGAAGGGTATATTAAAATAATAATAATTTGACCACTGTTTGAATCCACCGGTTCCTGCGCGAGGAAAATCCATGCCGGAAAGACCGGCAGGAGGAGTATTTGCCAGGGGAGCGTTTCAATCCTGGCCTGGCGGCAGCTAAAAATGGAGCGTGAGCACGGGCAGGAAGCCACAATCTCAAGGATTCTGCCTGCCATAAATATCGGGGGTATCAATGTGGATGATGTGTGGATCGAAATTGGGAAATTACGGGTGGAAACTGATGGGCGATTGAAAAAGGCAGTGATGGCAGTGACCAGAAATGAGGAGGAGGATTAATTTCGATATGGAAATGAAAGCGCACAAGCAGGCAAACACCAAACACGCGCATCTGCAGGGGAATTTGATAATAGTGGGTTTTGGCAGCGTAGGCCAGGCTTTGCTTTCGTTATTGTTTCAGAATATCGAGATTCGTTCCGATCAGGTGAGGATAATCACAGCTGATGAACATGGCAGTGAAATCGCTAGCAAATTTAGCGTCTCATTCACACCCCATTCGCTGACCGAGGAAAATTATCTCGCTGTGCTGGAGCCTTGGCTCGATGAGGGAGATTTCCTGCTTAATCTCGCCGTAGACGTTTCCAGCCTTGCTCTAATGGAATTGTGCTGGCGGCGAGGCGCATTGTACCTGGACACTTGCATTGAACCCTGGGCCGGTGGATATGTTGACCGATCCGTTTCCCCGTCCTTGCGTTCCAATTATGCGCTGCGTGAGCAAGCACTCGCTTTTGCGCGGGAAAAGCAGGAAGGCCCCACCGCGCTTCTGTCGCACGGCGCGAATCCGGGTCTTGCCTCGACATTTGCGAAACAGGCATTACTGAACATTGCTGCGGACACCGGCATGGCAGTGAAAAAACCCACAAACTCCTGCGAATGGGCACAACTTGCGTATCAGCTCAATATAAAAGCAATTCATATTGCAGAGCGTGATACCCAGGCTGCTTCTCAACGCAAACAGCCCAATGAGTTTGTCAACACCTGGTCGGTGGATGGTTTTGTCGGTGAAGGTCTTCAGCCATCGGAACTGGGATGGGGGACTCATGAACGCCATTGGCCGGTGGATGGAGCGCATCATGGATTCGGATGCGATGCCGCCATCTATCTCAACCGCCCCGGCGCTTCTACCCGCGCGCGCAGTTGGACACCCCTCGGCGGACCGTATCACGGTTTTCTGATAACCCATAACGAATCCATCTCCATAGCCGACCATCTGACATTGAGAGAAAAGGGAGAGGTGATTTACCGTCCAACGGTGCATTACGCTTATCTTCCCTGTGACGATGCTGTACTTTCAGTTCACGAGCTTGCGGGCAGAAATTGGCAGATACAGGCGAAAAAACGCATTCTTCGGGATGAACTGGTGGAGGGGACGGACGAGCTTGGCGTGCTGCTCATGGGCCACGCAAAATGCGCTTACTGGTATGGATCCCGGTTATCCATAGGGGAAGCACGCCGGCTTGCCCGATTCAATAGTGCTACCAGCTTGCAGGTCGTAGCTGGCATTCTTGCCGGAATGATATGGGCTCTGCAGAATCCGAGATCGGGTGTAGTGGAACCTGAAGCAATCGACCACGAGCTTGTCCTGGAGGTAGCCAAGCCCTATCTGGGAGAGCTTGTGGGGATCTATTCGGACTGGACTCCGTTGCAGGATCGAGGATGGTTATTTGACGAGGATGTCGACAGGGAGGATCCCTGGCAATTCAAGAATGTTCGCGTAACATAAGATCTGCTGCTTTAATCTTTGAAGTTTCGGGACGGGAATTTCTGAGACTCACTGTTCGGTGACAGTCCAGGATGCACTGCTATTGCTGCTATATGGGGAACAACTGCGGCAACAGGTGCTGCCGCCGCATTCCTGAGTTTTTGAATTGCTAAATTTTTTCTTTTCCTTCCCGGAAAGATTTCAATCTGTTGGCAGACTTTGGAGGTGGCGAATTTTTTCCCACGTTATCAGGTGTGTCGGCCTTCGATCGAGAGTGTTCGAGTTTTTTCTTGGTAAAGATTTCGGCCCCTTTATCGAGCAAATCAGAAAAAAGGATGTATTTGTGCGAAGTGACATGCTGTTTCACGTTCGACCTCCCAAAGTCCGTTAGAACAATCCGCTATACGCTTAAACTCAAACAAGCGGCAAACATCGCCATAAAGGTTTTAGGCATCATTGCGGACGCTTTTGTTCCCAGATAGGTTCATTCCGTCGCTTCTTGCGGAGTCCATGTCCTATTTCATTCATACCTGTCAAGGATCTTGTTTTCCACAATAACTGTGGATAACTTTGTTGATAAGGTATGGGCACACTTGATAAGTGACGTTTCCATAACGGATTTTTGTATTCAGCCTGTTTTTTGTCTTCAAAAAAAATATTTATTTTCAGGAGTTTATAAATAAGCCTTATATCCAGGAAGTTTTGCAAAAGAGATTTTTCGAAGATATGGGACTTTTATGACGCTGTGGATTAATTCCATTTGTCAAGTCCATTTTGAGCCCTGGCTGCCTCATTTACTGCGGCTGATACCATCTTGAATGCGGAAAAGCGCCGCACCAAACCGCAGGGGGATCATGAGCCCCGTGCGCAAGCCGGGGCTCAGAGAAAGTTTCTGAGAACACTAAAAGCTTACTGGTCAGTGCGGAAATATTTCATAACTGCCAGCTCGGCAATTCGTCTGCCCATGGCGGTGCCTACCTCACCGGAGTTGCGGTAGTGTACTCCATCATATATGCGCGCATTGGCCACTTCCTGGATGATCTCATCGATATTCTTCCAACTGCGCATCACGCCGCCCGCGGCCCGGCTGGTAGTAGCCAGGGGCGGTATGGGATCTGCCCCAATCTCAGCTTTCAGTACTGTTCCTACCGCGCCTGCTACGATGCAGTGGGCGCAGGGGTATTCAGGATGCATGGGGGTGTCGATAAAGGGAAGCCATGAAGGATCCCGTTCTGTCGCATTGTTTCCATCAACATCGCCATTGCGAATGGCAGTGACCGGGCGCCAGAAGCCGTAATGATACTTGGCGTCAAATACCGCTATAAGCGCGTCGGTGGAAGCCTGGGTTGCCGCCGCAAAGAGACGCGCATTCCGAGTGATCTCCCTTCCGGGGGCTTCGGCAACCGAGCGTATTACTCCATGGTAGATCGGAGGCATTACTTCTTCCCAAAAGCGGGCAATTTCGGTCTGAGCAGCGGTGCGCTGGCTGTGCTTCCCGCCCAGCGCCTTGACTTCATTGTAGTCGCGTGCCCATAGCTCGCTTTCCAGTTGGGGAGGAGGGCCGGGACGAAATTGGGCCGGGTTATCCATAAGCCAAGGCCTGATTTGCAACCAGTGCGGCGCTTCCGGTATTACAGTAGGCACATAGAGTCCGGGAGAGGTGTGCGGACGGTATGATTCTCCTGCATCGGCACCGTCTTGTGCCCGCTGCGACAGAATTCCCGCTGCGGCTTTTTCGCCAATCGCAAGGCCATCGCTTCTTGCGATGTCATCCGGGATGGCGGCAAGCGCTTGGCGATAGGCAGTATCGATAGCTGTCCGTTGCACCGGTACCAGGGCTGTAAGCGTAGCGCGATTTGCCGCTGCAATGGCGGCCTCAACCGAGGCTTCCGGCTTACCTTTCAGCTTGAGATCGCTGGCCGGATATTGCTGGGTAATCGCGTTTGTTGCCTCATATACCGCAGTCTGCACGATTGCGAGAGCACGATCTGCCGGGAGCGGGCCCAATCCCGAGTCCACGATAATATCCCCTGCCACCCGGTTCCAGTGCGTCACTGCGTCGGCTCGCGCGGCGGAACTGACAAGAATAGATATAACGACTACTGCCAGTACCAGTAACCTATTTTTCCTTACATCTTGAGTCATTGTTTTTTCCTTGCTGACGATTGAGCAGGATAGGATATATAAATCGACATAAAAGCCTCCTTCTTGCCGAAGTGCATGCTGCTGAACATTACTCGATAGATCAACGGATTATGAAACAGGGGGGAGATTGGGGGGACGAACATAGCTCGTAGTATTTCTGGCTTTGCCGCCTAACCAGCGCTTGCAGATATCCACTTAATTAGTGCTGACTGACTCAGAACAAGTGCAGAATGAAGCAATTGGTATTAGTATGAAAGTATAACTGCTACAGTCTGAGTTTGATTGGGGTATATTAACATTTCCAGACGCTGAGGAGTCTTAACGATGGATATTGAATGGAAGATAGTTGACGAGCATCATCAGGAGGTATTCGTAGAACAGCATGTAAGGGGATTATTATGGAGCACGACCGCAGGGTTTTCTTTCTGGCATAGCTATCCCAATCCGGGAATTGATCTGTCACACGTAAAGAACATCGAGGAGGCCAAGGAAGTCGTGGAAGCGGCATTGCGGCAAGAGGAGTATGAAACGCCCGTACGGTAGAAACAGACAGACGTTTAAGTTTAATACTGTTTGACCCCTTGACGAGGCTTCAAGAAGTGTCTTTCGATCAGGAATCTTAGATGATGAAGCAAGGGAAAGTGACAAGGATTCCTGAGGCGTAAGTGTTCGCCTGAATCCTTCGTATGCAGCACCTTTTGCATTTCCTGACACTGTTATATCAGACGTTTTATTTTCCACAATTGCTGTGGATAAGTTTGTTGATAAGCTGATGAAAGGAAGAGTAAGTCGCCCTCCTGTAACAGCTTTTTCTTATCTGGCTATTTTTTGAACATTTCTAAAAAGGCTTTACTATCAATAAATTAAAATAAAGTCAAGCTTTGCTGCAACTTGCGAACAGCACGGTAATTTTCGGCTCTGAACTCGGGCAGAATTGTGGATTATTCTAAATGTCAAGAGAAATCTTCCCGGTAGATATATTCTTCCGCTGACCTCTCATCATTCGGATACAAAGAAAACTTGCTCGCCAATAATGTGTGCTAACGAACGGTTTTGATTACAGCTCTAGCATATTGTAATAATTAGGCCCATTTACTTCATGCCGAGTTACAAAAGGATCATTCCTATGAAAATACTAAAACTGTTTATGGTGACGTTATTGCTCGCTCAAATCGCGGGTTGTATATCCGTAGAGCGTCCTGCAGAAAAAGAGAAGGAAAAAATTATTGTCGTGCCAGAGAAAAATTCTGACGGAAATTATTGATCAATTCAGAAAAATTCACAGCGCAGTTTACGCGCAGGCCACCGCGTAAACTGATACTTCATTAAATGGATCGTCCAATATTAAACGTTTTCCTTTTACGGGAATTTAATATTGGACGGGCAAAGAAGTGGCCTGTATTAGGGGGCTAGCATAACCTTCCTGAGGCGCGCTAATTGCAAGTCGATTTCCCTCTTTTGTTGAGATACAAGGCCACTGCATTCCAGTTCCATCAGCCTTAATGGCTCCTGTCAAGCCCAATAACTCACTGCCCTGGATTGACCAGCTTGGCTTAAGCTATTAGTATATGCACCTCTCCAATTCCCCGATAGCTCAGTCGGTAGAGCGACGGACTGTTAATCCGCAGGTCCCAGGTTCGAGCCCTGGTCGGGGAGCCATAAAACAAAGACTTACAGAAAAATTCTAAATCCCCTCCTGTCTTAGTAGCCCTGTAGTAGAATAATTGTTGAGCCAAACGCCCCTATTGAACTATAAAGACGGGACGTTGTTTTCGGTCTGCTGGTCAATTTGGCATCCTCTGGCTGTCGCCGGTAGCAGATAATTCCTAATTTCAGTAGATCGAAGGTTCGACTCCTCTCATTAGCGCGCCCGGTGAACGTATTTTATTATTTTGACATTCCGGTGATCGGGTTAATGTAAATTAAACCCTTTGTTTGAGCTGCTTTGATTTTCTTGTCAATCATTTCCGAAAAGCTTATTAGCCCTTCTAGCACCAATATTAAATCCCCCCATCGACGAAGACCGTCTTTATGGCTTTGCCTGTGACAAGAGAGTTTATGACATTCTCACTGAAGCCGTGAATCGAAATAAAAAGCCCGCGACCGTACATCTTACCTTCTATTTTTCCTGCAAATTGATAAACAGCCTCATTAGAGGAGGCTTTATCTTGCCACTTCGCTTCAATAATGTAGTGCTCGCCGTCATACTTGATAGCACCGTCTATTTGCTCTCCGTTTATTCGATATGGTTCGGTTACTTCAAGTGCGTACAGTTTTGATAGGGATTGCAATATTTCCTCTAGTGCATAACCTCGCCGTGCCCCGATCACCTCGCCTTGTAATAAAGCAATAAACTTAGCTTGTAAGTCGGGAAGAGTGACGGAAGGTGTCTTTGCTGCGGCTTCCTTTCGTTCCCGCTCTTCGCGCTGTTTGCGGATTTTATGGTCTCGTATTTCCTGAAGCTGCTTTAGATGTGTTATTGCAGCTTCCGCGTCTGTGATCTGCTTGGGTTTCCAGGGCCATTCCGAGAGTTAGTTTTCGGCGCTGTGATCTGCTTGGGTTTCCAGGGCCATTCCGAGAGTTAGTTTTCGGCGCTGGTTAAACCCGGGCAAAGCTTGAAAGCCCCGCCCGGTGTACAAATTCGGCTGGCGACAGGTCATTGAGAGTCGAGTGAGGCCGACTCTCGTTGTAGTCCCGCCGCCAGTCCTCGATGATCGCTTTGGCCTCTTCCAGCGTTTCAAACCAGTGCAAGTTCAGGCACTCGTCCCGGAATGATCCGTTAAACGTCTCGATGTGGCAATTGTCCGTTGGCTTTCCCGGGCGGCTGAAGTCGATCCGTGCCTGGTGATGGTACGCCCAGAGATCGAGCAACTGCCCCGAGAATTCGCTGCCATTATCGACAAAAAGATATTGAGGAGGACCCCGCCGCGGCCAGTCGATTTAACGTAGCGACCACATGGTCGCTTCGCAGACGCTGACCCACTTCGATTGCCAATGCTTCCTTGCTGAAGACATCCACAATCGTCAGCGTACGGAACTTCATCCCGTTGGCCAGTTGGTCCGCCACAAAGTCCATGCTCCATGCTTCATTGGGTTTGGTCGGCTTGATCTTCGCCTGGCGTCTCACGACCATCTTGCGGCGCCTGGGCAGCTTTGAGCGAAGCTGTAGCTGCTCTTCGCTATAAAGCCGATACATCTGGTTTTTACCCAGCTGCCAGCCTTCACGCTTGAGAAGCACGTGGATGCGCCGGTAACCATGGGCCACTTTTTTGATGCAACGTCCTGCAGGATCGCCCGGTCCAGGCTCAAGTCGGCAACCAGCTTCTTGAGCCGCCCATTCTCTTCCTGCAACTGCTTGAGCTCCCGCACCTGGTCCGACTGCATCCCGGCGTACTGCTTCTTCCAACGGTAGAACGTCTGTTCCGAGATTCCCACCTGCCGGATCAGATCCGCCACCGGCATCCCAAGCTCCGCCTGCTTTAATACCGCTACGATCTGTTCTATTGAAAACCGCTTCTTCTTCATGGCAAACACCCCTCCTTTCAAGGTCAAGTTTGCCGAAAAACTCACTTTCTGTCTGGTCCTGAATTCCTAAAGCAGATCACTCTGACCGTGGTGGACAACTATACGCGGGAGAGCCTAGCCATCGAGGTGGGCCAGAGCCTGAAAGGAGAGGATGTCGTGAAGACGCTCAACCACATTGCGACCAGACGCGGCTTGCCCAGCATTATCAAAGTCGACAATGGCAGTGAATTCATCTCCAGGGTCATGGACAAATGGGCCTATGAGCGTGGCATCGAACTTGACTTCAGCCGTCCAGGCAAGCCCACCGACAACGCCAGGGTGGAAAGCTTCAACGGACGGTTCCGGCAGGAGTGTCTCAACGCCCACTGGTTCTTGTCTTTAGAGGATGCCAGGCGCAAGATTGATGAGTGGCGGCAGTACTATAATGAGATGCGTCCCCACTCTGCATTGCAGTGGGCAACGCCCGCTGAATTCGCCCGCCGGGCAAGGGAAAACGCCTTGCCCGACAGGCCTACGGAGCCGGAATTTTCCACTTTAGACCGGGGCGCATTCAACCGGTCAGTGCAACACCTATTGATTCTTGATTTGTAGAGGTGTGCAATGGCTAGCGTATATGGTGGCATGACTGATGAACGCAAAGCGTGTATTTGGCGGTTATGGCAGCAAGGGGTTGCTATGAGTGTAATTGCTAGAGATATTGCAAAGCCGCCTGCGACGGTATATTCGTATCTTCTCTACCATGGAGGCATAAAGCCGAGGCAACGATCTCGTCGATCTGGTTGTCTGTCGCTGGAGGAACGTGAAATGATTTCTCGTGGATTGGCTAGTTGCAAAAGCCTGCGCAGGATTAGCCAGGAACTTGGTCGGGCTGCCTCTACGACATCAAGAGAAATTGCCCGCAATGGCGGACCTGAAAAATATCGGGCATGCCATGCCGAGAAAGCTTTTCTCAAGCGCAGTCGACGCCCCAAGCCTACATTGCTTTCCCAGGATGAGGAGCTAAGAGGCGTGGTAACAGGACTGCTGGAGGCTGATTGGTCGCCAGAACAGATAACCGGATGGCTCAAGCGACACTCTTCTGACGGAAAAGCGATGTGTGTATCGCATGAGACGATCTACAAATCCCTGTTCATTCAAACTCGTGGCGTACTACGCCAGGAACTGAAGAAGCACTTGCGCACCAAAAGAATGTTTCGTCACGCCAAGTCCCACCGGGTTGCAGGCAGAGGACACATTACCGATGCGATTTCTATTCGAGAACGCCCTGCACAGGTGGAAGACAGGGCCCTGCCTGGGCATTGGGAAGGAGACCTGCTTATAGGCTCGAGTAATAGTGGCATTGCTACGATGGTCGAGAGATACTCCAGATTCACCGTGCTTTGCAAAGTGCAGGACAAGCGCGCTGAAAGTGTTGTTCAGTCCTTGATAACCCAGATGCGCATGCTTCCTGAGCAACTGCGCAAGAGCCTGACATGGGATAGAGGCCAGGAACTTGCCGCACACAAGCGCTTTACCATGGCCACCAATATGGCCGTCTATTTCTGCGATCCGAGCAGCCCCTGGCAAAGGGGAACCAATGAGAATACCAATGGCCTGCTAAGACAATACTTTCCAAAAGGAACGAGTTTGGCGACATACACGCAGTGTCAACTGAATGAGGTCGCCGAAAAACTAAACTCTCGCCCGAGGAAAACTTTGGATTTTAGAACACCCGCCCAAGTACTGAATGAAGCGTTGCACTGACCGGTTGAATGCGCCGGTACTGATTCTGGGGTAGGGTCATCTCCTCCGGGAGGATTATAGGATCCAAAGGCAAGCACTTTACCTACCCTTTGACTGTCAATTTTAAAGCTCAAGGAGCTTTAAGTTTCACTGTCTGGTTTTTCTTGCGATTCCGCAAGAGCGTGAGGCCAGAAGCGTTGCATGGCCAGGAAGGTAAATGAGGCAGACCAGGTAATCAATGACAAACCGGCAAGTCCTTCAGCAGCGGTAAGCATTCGTATCGCGCCCACAGGTACCAAATCCCCGAAACCGACTGTCGTGTAGGAGATAGATGAATAATAAAAATAATCGAAAATGTCCCCGGTTGTGATACCTGCGATTCGGCCAAACCCCATCTCATGCTCCACAAACATGTAGGCAACGGCAAAAACCCACACCTCGAGAAAATGGGCGATCAATAGCCCCATCATTACCAGCAATACGCCAATGCGTTTATGTACATGCGCTCCCAACGTGCGGCCAAGAAAACGCAGTGCTTCATAATGGAGCATTACACAGATCGCTACGATCATTCCGGATATACCCAGAATCACGAGGTGGGCAGCATGTTCATTCATGGGTCACTCGTATGCCTGAATTTTTCATTATCCATGAAGGGGGCATTGGACAAAGAGAAATTGAAGTAGGCACATGAGACCGGTAACAGCTTGAATGCCTTTTACTCTTTAAGACTTATTTATGAAAAAACAGGAACAGGAGAACGTTGCGCCACGACCGATCTCAAGAAGCGATGTTGCCGCGTATTTCGGGAAGCCGGAATCCGGCTTTCGTGACCGTCTCTTCGTAATTATCTTCGAAGCCGAGACCCGGGCTGGACGAAGGTTCGATTTTTCGCTCATCGCCGCCATTCTGCTAAGCGTGGTCGTGGTGATGCTCGATAGCGTTTCCGGGATTAACTACCGGTATGGGGGAATCCTGAATGCTCTGGAGTGGTTTTTCACTGTTGCGTTTACGATCGAATACATCGCCCGGCTGTGGTGCGTAAAACATCCTCTGCGATATGCCAGGAGTTTTTTTGGGATAGTGGATCTTCTTGCAATCCTTCCAACATATGCTGCTTTTTTCATACCGGAACTGCATGCGTTAGTCGATCTTCGCCTACTGCGGTTGCTGCGAATGTTTCGCCTTCTGAAGCTTACCGCGTACGTGGAGGAGTATTCGGTGTTGGGCAGCGCAATCATGGCCAGCAGGCGCAAGATCCTGATTTTCCTGTCTGTGGTAGCGATCGTGGTGATTTTGAATGGCACCCTGCTGTATGTAATAGAAGGAGGTCCGCATTCTCCGTTCAGCAGTATTCCCACATCGGTCTATTTCGCCATTACAGCGGTCACAACCGTCGGGTTTGGCGATATTACCCCTCAAACTGATCTGGGGCGCGCCATTACGTCAGTCACCATGCTGGTCGGGTGGAGTATCCTTGCTGTTCCAACCGGAATTATCACTTCTGAAATGACCGCTCAACGGTTCGCGATGAAAAGACCGCCAAACACCCGGACCTGCCCTGTCTGCCTGACAACAGGCCTGGAAGAGAACGCAAGGTTTTGCCGCAATTGTGGAGCGAAACTTCCCTTGTTCGCTCGCGATTAGCAGATGGTAGAATGAACCCTCGGTGCTGAGAAAACTGCATAGCGTTTCATCGATCAAAATTAACGCCAAAGGCAAAGCGGGTCCGAAGCAGGAACAGGAAGGAGCCGCCGAAGCGAGCTGAATGCATGAAATTCGTAGGTACGATAGCCTGAAATACAATTAGCGGTAGCGAGGAGGTGTTCGCGTACTTTCCGAAATCCACATGTCCGCATTAAAATGCGGTATGCATAAACCTGGCACCTTAAGTTGGCGTGAGTGCAGTGCGTTGCTTGGTTTTTTCAGTAAATGCTGCCAGTGCTGGATATTAAATCGCCTTCCTTGACGTCGATAATATAATCACTCTCATTTCCCGCAGTCTCTATCTTTCTCACTTTTACATTGGTAAAGCTAAGAGGCTGGTCGGGCTCAAGGTTCAGCTGACTTTGCGAATCGGTGCTGAGAATATAGACTGACCCGCTGACTCCTGTATTTGTAATGACCTTGTAACTAAAATTGGTGCCGGGAGAAGATGGGTCTGTATTGTCATCAATTTCCATCAATAATGCTGTTTCCTCATCTACTCCGATAGCCTGGGCAATGGCAGCACTGGTCCATTGGCTATTTATCGCGTGCCCCAGGAACGTGATCAGGCGGCCCATGCGATCGCGCGCATTGAAATGGGAATCAGTGACAGTCGATAACAGGGGGGGTAAAGGCGTCCTGTCGCTCCAAAAATCACGTCTCAGTGCTACGCACTGTGAGTAGGGGTCGGTCAAGGCTTTTGACGAAGTGATCGCGCACGGGTCGGCGACATAAGCGAACTCGCTGAGTACCATGGTTCCCGCGCTTGTTCCGCCAATGGGAATCTTGAAATTCCGGACCTGCTTTGATATCAGTTGTTCCAGCAACGAGTCCTTCCAGAAATTGTAGTAGCGCCCTTGATCGCCCCCGGTTAGCCAGATTGCGCCGGCATTTCGAATGTAAGGCTCGAGGGCGGGGTCATTAGCTGTTTCTATGTCAGGAACAACCAGAGTTACTACCGAGGCGACGGGCCCGACTATGCTGATGTAAGTATCGTCAGGCGGGACGCTGCCATTATCAATCACGACAAAATTTCCCGGCCTCCCTGTATTGCCATCGCCACATTGGCTCATCTTGGCAATCATCCAGCTGAAGGCCTCCTTGACGTCGTCTCCTCCACCCATTAATACAGCAGTTCGCGTGCTTAACGGAATTGTGCCGCAGGGCAGGTAATCGACCGGCTCGCCATTTAGAGAGATCCCTAAGCGCGATTTATTGGCTGCCTCTACCAAGCCTATCCCTGTCGAAAACACAGCAACCACGATTGGGGTTGCCATCCATCTGCATATAATTCTGGAGTTTGTTTGCTGCTGAGCGAGAAAAAACCACACAAGTAATTCCATTTTTTGCTTCTCCCTTTGGCATGTGAAATTCAGTTTCACAATGGCAGTGAATTTTCCCTCCAGTCCTGTTCTCAGGTCCAAACTGTGAAGTTAGAGTGAAGTATAAGTTCAGAAATTGTGAAAGAAAAGTTGAAAAAGTATAAAAAACAGGAAGAAATACAAGAAAAAAGTATTAAAAAGTAAGCAGTTTTACGATGCGACGGATGCTTGCCCATGATTGCAGGGAAGATTTGCTCAAGTAAATAATGCAATGAAACATTTTGCTCGTTTTTAAATATTCTTGGCATGCATAGCCGATTCCTCTGGTCTCCATTTTCAGCCAAATCAATTGGCCCACTTTATGGTTAATCGAACCGATTCAATTAATGTCGTTTCAATATTAGCGGTATTAAAAAGGGGAATAGTTGAAAGGCGACATGGCTTGAAGAAGAGGCAGCAATTGGAACTGACGCCGTACGATGAGACTCAGAATTCATTTTGCGCATGCAAAAGTCACGGATTCGATCATTGCCCGGCAAATATGATGAGTTGCATTATGGGGTGCAAACCAGCTCCGAAATCCCTGCGAGCATAAACGCAACTACTGTGGCCTCTGACTTAGGTTCAGGACCTATTAATTTCATGATTCACGAATAGGATCAAATGTGATTCACTTATGGCGGAGGTGCTGCCATGAGAGATTTGTTTTACCTGTCGGAAACACAGTTCAACCGTATAAAACCTTATTTTCCCTTGTCCCACGGAGTTCCCCGTGTTGATGATCTGCGGGTGATCAGCGGGATCATCTACGTCATTCGGAATGGCCTGCAATGGAAGGATGCCCCCAGGGAATACGGGCCGCACAAGACACTGTATAACCGTTTCGTGCGCTGGAGCCGACTGGGCGTGTTCAACCGCATCTTTGTGGAACTGACCGGTAAAGAGGAAACGCCCGAGAGGCTGATGATCGACGCCACGCATCTGAAGGCCCACCGCACGGCAGCCAGCCTGCTAAAAAAGGGGATGTTCCCCGCCGTATCGGTCGCACAAAGGGCGGCCTGAACTCGAAGCTTCATGTGGTCTGCGACGGTCAGGGCAAGCCTGTGGCCATGCTCCTGTCCGAAGGGCAGATGAGCGATTACAAGGGAGCACGTGTGCTGCTGCCGTCATTGCCCAAAGCCAAAACCCTGATTGCAGACCGCGGCTATGACGCTGCCTGGTTCCGGGCAGCGTTGCGTGCCAAAGGCATGACGCCCTGCATACCGACAAAAAGGAATCGCAAAATCCAGATCAAATACGACAAGACCCTCTACAGGCAAAGGCACAGGATCGAGAACATGTTCGCTCGGCTCAAGGACTGGCGCAGGATCGCCATGCGTTACGACCGCTGTGCCCATACCTTCTTCTCTGCCATCTGTATCGCCGCAACTGTCATCTTCTATCTCAATTAATGAGTCCTGAGCCTAATGGTGACCTCCTATGCAGCAATCAACTCTGCCGCACCGCGTGAATTCCGGGACCACGGCGATCGCAATAACCCGACCAATGTTATTAATCCCGGTTGCAGTGGCGTTGGACCACTTCAGCCTGACAGCCAGATCAAGCTTAGACCCGTCCCTCATTTCGACATACCAGTTCTTCTTAGGGAGCAGAATCATCCATATAGTTTGGAGAGCGGCGGTCGGTCGGTGATGATGGTGTTGGGCCAGCTGTTTGCTCCACCGAGTGTGCCGCAATCCGTGAAGTTATTGGAGCGGTGTTGTTCCTCGACACACACGGGTTCCATCACAGGGACCAGGATCTTGCTTTTCTGATCCAACGATCACTGCTTTTCAGCGTTTCAGATAACATTCAGCGGTATTTTCAGGTACGAGATCCCGTTATCTTCGGGAGGCGGCATTTGCCCCGCTCGCACGTTTACTTGAATCGATGGTAGCAGGAGATGGGGCATGTCGAGCGTAGCATCCCGCGCTTGCCGCATGGCTACGTACTCGTGTTCATCGATACCATCATGCACATGAATGTTATGAGCGCGCTGCTCAGCCACCGTTGTCTCCCACCGGGTGGAGCGGCTTGCGGGAGCGTAGTCATGGCAAAGGAATAGCCGTGTTTCCGCTGGATAAGCCAGAAGCTTGTGTATCGACCGGAATAGACGTCGGGCATCCCCGCCGGGGAAATCAGCACGCGCAGTCCCGAGATCGGGCATGAAAAGCGTATCGCCCACGAAGATCGCCTCACCGATCTGATAGGAGAGGTCTGCGGGAGTGTGACCGGGCGTTGATATTGCAGTTGCCGTCACCTTCCCGATACGGAACGTTTCGCCATCCGCGAGCAACTGATCGAAATGACGTCCGTCGGGTATGAAATCGGTTCCCAAGTTGAAAATCTTCTTGAAAGTTTCTTGGACCGCAGGAATTTCCTTCCCGATTGCAGTTTTGCCGCCCAGCTTGTTCTTGAGATAGTTCGCAGAGGTCAGATGGTCGGCGTGTGCGTGCGTTTCCAGAATCCATTCTGTCCTCAATCGCTTTTCGTTGACGAAGGCGATTATCCTGTCTGCTGATATCGTTCGTGTCCTGCCTGATTTCGGGTCGTAATCCAGCACGGGATCGATAATCGCGCAACTGCCACCAGGCTCGTCATAAACGACATAGCTTATCGTCCATGTTGCCGGATCAAAGAATGCCTCAATGTACGGTTTCATCTCGATTTCCCTAAAGTTGGTCAAGTCAAACAGGTTTAAAAAGCTCTTAATTATATTATATATATAAATATAATATATATTTTGAATCTATTTGAAAATAGATAGTCTATTAACGGCATGGAGTCATGTTGCGCTTTTATACGTCATCGAATCTCGCTGGGAGGAAGTATCCATGTTCATTGACTGGAATCAGTTTACCCCGTGGTCTGCACTCGTGGGCGGCGCGATGATCGGCCTCGCTGCTGCCCTGCTAGTTCTTTTCAATGGAAGGATCGCCGGAATTTCCGGCATCGTCGGAGGGATGTTCACTCGCGCCAAGGGTGACCTAGGGTGGCGTGTGGCCTTTGTTTCCGGCCTTGTTGCCGCACCCCTGGCCTGGCAGTTTTTCCAGGAGTTGCCCCTGATCCGGATTGACGCCAGCTATGCCGTGCTGGCAGCGGCGGGACTGATTGTCGGAATCGGCACCCGCTATGGTTCCGGTTGCACGAGCGGTCACGGAGTCTGCGGGATATCGAGGGGATCGCCACGCTCAGTTGTAGCAACACTCATTTTCATGAGCATAGGCATGCTCACGGTCTACCTCACTCGGCATGTATTTCAATCATAAAGGAAGAAACTGGATGACCAATCTGATAGCGTTGCTGTCCGGCCTGATCTTTGGCCTGGGACTGATTCTTGGCGGGATGGCCAATCCTGCAAAGGTTCTGGCGTTCCTCGATGTTGCCGGCGCATGGGATCCCTCTCTTGCACTGGTCATGGCAGGAGCGGCAGGAGTTGCTTCGCTGGCATTTACGGCTGCTCGGAGGCGCGATCGCAGCTATCTCGGTGCAAAGATGCAAATTCCCGCTTCGCGGTTGATCGACAAGAGACTTGTCCTGGGCAGCCTTGCATTTGGCATTGGCTGGGGAATGGCTGGCATTTGTCCTGGTCCTGCCCTGGTGTTACTCGGAAGCGGAAGTGCCAAGGGTATGGTCTTTGTAGGCGCCATGTTGCTGGGGATGGGTGTTTTCGCAATGCTGGAGAAAGGCAGAGCGGGGCGTCGATCCGGGCCTGTGCAAACAGGAGATGCTCAACCGGTAGACCGTCCAGATGATTCGCGGGCCCGGAGAAAGACCGGTAATGAATAAAGTACACGATTTCCCGGACATGATCAGCATGCGCGCTGCCGCGTTAGCCGCCTGCACCATGCTCAAGATATTGGCGAATGAAGACCGGCTTCTCATCCTGTGCCAGCTGATCAATGGTCCCAGCAGCGTTGGCGAACTGGAAAAAGATCTGGGAATCCGTCAGCCCACCCTTTCCCAGCAGCTGACCGTACTGCGCGAGGAAGGCCTCGTCGCGACCGAGCGTAAGGGCAAGTACATCATTTACAGCCTTGCGAATCCTGATGTGGTCAGGATTATGGAAACCCTGTACAGCATTTATTGCGGAGGCGGGGGTAATACCCCCCACAAGAGCTGATTATTCACGCTGTACCCGATTGCAAACAATATGCATGGCCTACCCTGGGCCGCGGGTGGAGCAGGAACAATTGAAAGAAGGAGGATTAAGTGATGAACGAGCGTATTCGGAACAACGCAGTATCCACACCCCCGATCGATGCCGCTTGTAACTGGAGCGGAGACTTTGATGTCGTTGTGATTGGAGGAGGCGCGGCAGGCATAGGGGTTACAGCGAGCCTGCTTCGACGTCAGCCTTCCCTGCGCATCGCAATCATCGAGCCCGGTGACCGGCACTACTATCAGCCAGCCTGGACGCTCGTGGGGGGAGGCGCGTACGACATCGCAAAAACGGTGCAGCCGATGGACAGCGTCATTCCGCCCGGAGCTACCTGGATCCAGGCTACAGCGAATGGCTTTGATCCGGATTCCAATCTTGTTCATCTGGTGGGCGGCCGTTCTGTCGGCTACAGGCAACTGGTGGTGTGCCCGGGCCTGCGCCTGGCGTGGGAGCAGATCGAGGGGTTGGAGGATACGCTGGGGAAAAACGGCGTCACATCCAATTACAGATTCGGTCTGGCGCCGTATACCTGGTCTCTGGTAAAGGAATTCAAGGGCGGCAGGGCTATTTTTACCCAGCCGCCGATGCCGATCAAGTGCGCGGGCGCCCCGCAAAAGGCAATGTACCTGTCATGCGATCACTGGTTGCGGGAAGGAGTGCTCGACAATATCAGCGTCGAGTTCAACAGCGCCGCGCCTGTGCTGTTCGGTGTGGCGGCTTTCGTTCCGCCACTAATGGAGTACGTGAAGCGCTATAACGCAAATCTCGTATTCAACTCCAACCTCGTCAAGGTGGATGGGCCAAACAGGACTGCCTGGTTTGATATCCGTCAGCCCGATGGAAGCATCGAGCGGGTGGCAAAGCCCTTCGAGATGCTGCACATCTCGCCGCCCCAGATGGCCCCTGATTTCGTGCGCAAAAGCTCCCTGGCAGATCCCACGGGATGGTGTGAGGTTGATCACAAGACGCTGCGGCACTCTCGCTATGCAAATATCTTCTCTCTTGGGGATGTGTGCTCCGCCCCTAACGCGAAGACCGCTGCTGCTGTCAGAAAGCAGATCGTTGTAGTTGCGGAAAACCTGCTGGCAGCGAGGGAAGGAAGGGAGTTGGCCACACTGTACGATGGGTACGGCTCCTGTCCGCTTACCGTGGAAAAGGGGAAGGTCATTCTTGCCGAGTTCGGGTTCGGCGGCAAGCTGCTCCCGACTTTTCGGCTCGATCCGACAGTTCCGCGCTACCTGGCCTGGCTGCTCAAGGCGAAGTTCCTGCCGTGGTTTTACTGGCATGGTTTCCTGAAAGGGCGCGAGTGGCTCGCCCGTCCGGGCAGTACCATCTGAGCCGTGCCAGTCTCAATAGTTGTCGCCCTTTTTGGCGCCCTGGTTGGCCTAATACTCGGGCTAACCGGGGCGGGCGGCGCTATCATTGCCGTTCCACTGCTCGTTTTCGGCTTGCAATTGGGAGTGGCAGAGGCCGCACCCATTGCATTGTTTGCAATCAGCATCTCGGCCGCCATCGGCGCGCTGCGTGCATTGAAACAGGGAAGGGTAAGGTATCGGGCGGCCGGTTTCATCGCGTTCACCGGGGCGCTGGCTTCGCCCGGAGGAATATACATCGCCCGACAGATACCTGACGCAGCCTTGAGCCTCCTGTTTGCCGCGGTGCTTGCCTATATCGCCCTCAGCATGTTCAGACGCTTGGGAAATCATTCTGAGAAAGCCGCAACTGCTTCCTTGCCTGCCACTCCTTGCCAGCTCGACGATTTCAGCGGCCGTCTGATATGGGATGCTCGTTGCGCCCGCTCACTGACCTTATGGGGAGTTGCAGCCGGCTTTCTCTCCGGTCTGCTTGGAGTCGGGGGTGGTTTCATCATCGTGCCTGCGCTCCAAAAAGCCACGCGTCTTCATATGCGGAGCATCGTGTCCACCTCCCTTGCGGTCATTGCACTGGTATCCGCAGCTGGCACATTTTCAGCGGCATTATCCGGGAGTATGAACTGGCGGATTGCATTGCCCTTTGCAGGAGGCACGGTGGTGGCAATGCTGGCTGCGGGCACATTCGCGGCCCGCTTCACAGGTCAGGGATTGCAAAAAGGCTTTGCCATTCTTGCCGCG
Source organism: Nitrosospira multiformis ATCC 25196 (assembly GCF_000196355.1). Classification (NCBI taxonomy): domain Bacteria; kingdom Pseudomonadati; phylum Pseudomonadota; class Betaproteobacteria; order Nitrosomonadales; family Nitrosomonadaceae; genus Nitrosospira; species Nitrosospira multiformis. The sequence goes on along the minus strand of NC_007614.1, from coordinate 1,922,732 downwards.
GTCGTAGCGACGGGCATGGGGATCAAAGCCATAGCGGCTGTAACAGGAATCAGCAGCTGAAAATGAAACAGTAGGTTAATCCGGGATGATTTAGGCATGGCCTTCTATACTTTAAGGACACTCACCTTCATCCAACCCGGTCGTCCCAAGGTGTTGGATATGTGACCCAACCCTGCAGTATGAAGTTTTCGTTATACAAAGGCTAAGGGTTCCCGAGTTTTATGGACATGAATCAGGTTAGGGGATGAAATGAAGCTATCCATCATGAGAATGATAATTGCGCTATTGGCGGCAACCCCTGCTCAGGCAATGGAAAAGGCGGGTGAGAAGCGGCTTGATGAAGTCGCAAAGCGCGGCACTCATGTGATGCCATTCGATTTGGAGAAAACGACGCATGTTTTTTCCAAGACAAATCAGGGCGGCTTGCAACAAGTGGTGGTTAAGGACAAATCGGATGTGAAGCAAGTCAAGCTGATACGGGCCCATTTGTACGAGATTTCAGAAGATTTTAAACGGGGCGATTTCTCAAAGCCCGAGCGCATTCACGGCAAGGGCATGCCCGGCCTGGCTGAATTGAAATCAGCCAAATCAGGGCGAATCAAAATCGAGTATTCCGTACTGCCTGATGGGGCGCAAATTGCCTACTCCACCGAATCGCCCCAATTGGTTGACGCCATTCACCACTGGTTTGATGCCCAGCTAAGGGATCATGCGCGTCATGCTGTTCCAGGCCATTTCCACTCCCATATGCACCAAAAATAACAGGGGCGGCCGCAGAATATCGACTTAAAAAGGTCTTTTTATTCTTTGCCTGCGGGAAGAATAGGGCCATCACCTCGGAACTAATCTTGTGTCCCCAGTCCCATGGAAAAAAACGGAGAAAATCATGAAAAATCAAGATTATAAGCGACGCCAATTCATGCAATATGCCTTGGCGGGTGCAGCCTCGGCTATGTTTCCAGGGTGGGCATGGAGCCAGCATGGCGCGGGCGCGGGTATATTGAATACGAAACCCAACTCTGCCTTCAAGCCGGATGTAGAAATTGAGTTCATCGCGCAAATAGCGGAGATTCAAATCCTGCCAGGTCCCCGTACGAGCGTTTTCAAATACGATGGGAAGGTATTGAGAGGGCCTGAAACGGCCTTGTTGAAGAGCACAAGCTATCTGGGGCCAATCATGAACCTTGCCCATGGGCAAAAAGTGCGAATTTTTTACTACAACAAATTGCCTGAACCCTCGATCATGCATTGGCATGGTATGCACGTGCCGCAGAAGATGGATGGACATCCCATGTATGCGATAGAGCCGGGTGAAAGGTACGTGTACGAGTTCGAGGTAAAGAACCCGGCCGGCACAAACTGGTATCACGCACACCCGCATGAAATGACAGGGCCGCAGGTCTATCGCGGCCAGGCCGGATTGATCACGATTACGGATGAGCAGGAGCAAAAATTGAATCTGCCCGATGGCGAGTACGATCTTCCCCTCGTCATTCAGGACCGTCGCTTCACCGCGGGAAATCAGTTGCAATACATTTTCGGGATGCATGAGCGGATGACGGGTTTCCTGGGAGATACCATCCTGGTTAACGGGCAGGTAAACGCTACTATTCCGGTAAAAAGCCGCGCTTATCGAATACGCGTTTTCAACGGCTCGAATTCGAGGATTTACAAGCTGGGATGGGAAGACGGCATGCCCCTGACAGCAATCGGCACCGACGGAGGCCTGCTGGAAGCGCCGGAAACCTTTCCATATATCATACTGGCACCTGCAGAGCGGGTCGAGCTTTGGGTCGACTTCAGCGGCCGCAAGCCTGGAACGGATTTGACGCTGCAGAGCCTCGAATACGACTTTCCCCAGATGGGAATGGGAATGGGGATGGGTGGCGGCATGGGAATGCACGGTGGCATGGGCCGCGGGAGAATGGGAGGCAGGGGCGGCATGGGCATGGGAACAGCAAGACTGGCCCAAGGTGAAGACTTTCCGATTGTGAAATTCAGCGTTGTTGAAAAAGTCAGCGAGTCTCCCCGGCTGCCGGAGAGGCTGGTCAGGATGCGCAATCTGCCAGAAAGCGATATTGCAAATCCGGATCAGCCTGTACCAATCGCCGCCTCCATGGAGCATATGTCGCCCCTCTTAAACGGCGCGTCTTTCGAAATGCATGAAGCAATGGATATCGAACGCATCCCGCTCAATACCATCCGAAAGGTCCGTATAACCAACGAGCATGGGTCGATGATGGGTGGGCGGGATGGAATGGGCGGCATGGGAGGAGGGGGTCGTGGAATGAGAGGGGGAATGGGCGGCATGGGCATGATGATGTTGCCGCATCCCATCCATATGCACGGTCAACAGTTCCGGATCATTTCACGTAGATTAAAGGGCGCAGACACGGATAGCTATGCCAGTGTCCGCGAAGGTTTCATTAACAGCGGCTGGAAAGATACTGTGTTGGTCATGCCGAACGAGGAAATTGATGTGATCAAACCGTTCGAGGATTACACCGGCCTGTTTCTCTATCACTGCCACAATCTGGAGCATGAAGATCTGGGCATGATGCGGAATTTTTATGTAAGCTGACATGCTTAGAAACCTTTGAAGGAAAACCCCTTTATGTTGCCTATAAAGCGAATAGTAGTCGGTACCGACATGTCCCCGCTTGCGAGTTGGGCGGCGGCACGGGCGGCGTTGCTGGCGCATGAATTAGGTAGCGAATCTGTGGACTTGATACATGTCATAGATAATCTTGCCATTGAAACGCTACGTCATCTAACGAAGACACCGCTTGAAACTGAGCAGCGATTGATGGAGCTGTCGCGTAAGCAATTAACGGAAATCGAACACACACTTTCCGAAAAATACAGGATCCCGGTGTCGATCACGACACTGAATGTGGGACGCCCTTATACCGAGATCGTTCGTTATGCGGAGTTCCTGAATGCTGGCCTTGTCGTACTTGGAGCTCATGGCGGTGGGTTGGTGCGAGAGCTATTTGTTGGCTCTACTGTCGACAAAGTTCTGCGCAAGCTTACCCGGCCCGTGCTGATCGTCAAACGGGAGCCTCGGGCAGCGTACCGGAAAGTGCTGATCCCTGTGGATTTCTCGGAATTTTCCGGTCAGGCAACGGAGTTTGCCGTGAACATTGCTCCGCATGCACATATTACTGCTCTGCACGCGGTCGAGGTGCCCTTCAAAGCCCGGCTGGAGTCTGCCGGTGTAGATAATAAGCTGATTAAAGTTTACGAGAGCGAAGTTCAGGTACAAAAGAAAAAGGAGATGGAGGAATTTATCTCCGAATTGAGAGGGCCAAAGCCCACCTTGTCCAGTATCATGGAATTGGGCCCTGTATCTACTGTAATCCGGAAAAATATGGAAGTGCTTGACCCTGATCTGGTTGTCATCGGCAAACAGGGACAGTCCGAGCAGGAGGAGACGCTGCTCGGCGGTGTAGCAAGGCGCGTGATACAAGAGGCAAGCTGCGATATATTGGTAGTACCGACGTTCTGAAATGTATTAGCTTGGATTTGAGCTAACAAACAAGTCAGGCTCGAATTGCCCCGGAGTGCCAGGAACGGCCTTTCACGCCTAAGAAAACTACAAGAGCGCATGCTCTTCCATGCACTGATTGGGTCGGGTTTGCAGGTATTTTATGCCGGCAGGCTTTTTCGCCGAACCATGAATCCGACCAGCATGAGGCCCGCGAGCATCAAAGCATAGGATTGAGGCTCAGGGATCGCAGCATTGACGAGGACCTGTCCCACGTTATTGATGTCGACAGCGTTCGCTAGAGCAATTCCGGCTGGCCACTCAACCAGCGAATTGAGGTCTGTCATGCCCATGCCATTGGGGCCGGTGATAAAAGCGTGTCCCTCACCTGCGGCTGTGGCGGAGTTCCCCACCACCTGCCCAGCATTATTGATGTCGTTGGCGGTACTGTAATTTCCCCCCAGCGTCCCGAGATCTGTCATGCCCACGCCATCAGGACCAGTGATGAAAGCGTGCTCGGAACCTGAGGCCGTGGTGGACCACCCCACCACCTGCCCAGCATTATTGATGTCGTTGGCGGTACTGTAATTTCCCCCCAGCGTCCCGAGATCGGTCATGCCCTCGCCATTGGGGCCGGTGATAAAAGCGTGACGCTCACCTGCGGCCGTGCCTGCGCTCCCCACCACCTGCCCAGCATTATTGATGTCGTTGGCAGTACTCCACATTCCCCCTAGCGTCCCGAGATCGGTCATGCCCACACCATTGGGACCGGTGATAAAAGCGTGCGCATTATTCGGGTCGCCTAGAAGAAGGGACTCCCCCATCACCTGCCCGGTATCATTGATGCCACGGGCGTAACTGGAACCTCCACCCAGATCCAGCGTCCCGAGATCGGTTAGACTGTTGTCATAGAAGTTGAGGATATATGAACGTTCCTGTGCGGAGACAGGGGAAACAAAACCAGGTGCGATACTCAGGGCTGCCCCCAGAATCAGGCTGTGGATTTTAGAGCTAGGAGTAGTTTTCATGATTTTCTCTCGGTAAGAACGGTTTTTAGGGATTCAGGACAATCGAGATTTTATGGGAAGCGCATCGATAGTGCTCTCCATCAGAGATACTGTCCAACTCCCGTCATTTCTCATAATCCAGTTTAGATCAGTCAAGGGAAAAGTATATGAGCCGATCAGGCTATCAGCGAAAGACATTTACTCCTGGTTTTACAACACTGCGGCACGAGCAGTAGTGACAGGCTGTTTTACGCCCAAAGCAATCACTTGAATTTGACAGTCAGTATCAGATCAAACCTCACTATGACACTGATGTTACCCAAACGCTTCACCGATATAGCAATGCCGATACTGATGAGAACGCACCTCAGACAAAACCATACTGAACACCATTTTTAGGTACTGTTCCGCCGCTAGAGTGGCAAGCAATTGAATTGCTGCGTACTATTCTTACAACACCTTGCTCACTTTCATGAGTCCGTGGTCCTCCTTGTCGGGTTTGATGGCGAAACCGAGATCATTCATGAATTTGAGCATGCGGTGGTTGTTGTTGAGTACGCTGCCTTCCATCTCTTTCAGTCCCTGCTCCCGGGCAGCAGCCATCAGGGAAACCATCAGTTTTCCTCCCAATCCTTTTCCGGCAATGCTGTCGGCCACGGCCACGGCGAAATTGCAGGTGCTTCCATCCGGATTGATGATATAACGGGCAACGCCCAGGGCGGCTTCATGGCCTTTATCCTCGGTAACGGCGATGAGCGCCATCTCCCGGCCATAGTCAATCTGGGTGAGCGATGCGAGCAGCGTTTCCGGCAACTCCTGCATTGCCTGCATGAAGCGGAAGTACCGGGATTCCTTCGATAGCCCGCGAATGAACCGCTGGTCCAGTTCGGCATCTTCCGGGCGGATTGGACGAATGATGATGTCGGTGCCATCGGCCAGCTGCCAATGGTTGACGAGGTGGGCCGGATAGGGGGCGATGGCCATGTGCGCATAGCGATCAGCGCCGGGTTTACGGTATTCCACAATGATGCGGGCGTCTGCAGCCAGGGCACCTGCTTCATCGAGGATGAGCGGGTTGATATCCATCTCCTTGAGGAAGGGCAGTTCGCATACCATTTCCGAGACGCGCAAGAGCACGTCTTCCAGCGCTCCAAGGTTAGCCGGAGACATCTGGCGAAATGCGCCCAGCAGCCTGGCAATGTTGGCTTCCCTTATCAGTTCTCTTGACAGAAATTTGTTTAGCGGCGGCAGGGCAATCGCAGGCGTGCTCCTGATCTCGACATCGGTGCCGCCCGGCCCGAATGTGATGACGGGTCCGAACGCCGGATCGCTGGTAACCCCGACCATCAATTCCCGGCCATTGGCCTTGCGAATCATGGGTTCGATGGAAACCCCCTCCAGATGTGCCTCAGGGCGTTTCTCCCGCACGGTATCCAGCATATCCTGATATGCGGCACGAACTTCGTGGGCATTTTTCAGGTTGAGCAAGACGCCGCCTACGTCGGTCTTGTGGGTGATATCGGGTGAGTTGATTTTCATCACTACTGGAAATCCCAGTTGCTGCGCGATGAGAAGTGCTTCGGCCGGGGAGCGGGCGAGCATCGTCGGAGCGACGGGAATATGGAATGCCGCCAGAACTGCCTTGGATTCCATTGCCGTCAATATTGTCCGCTGTTCCTGCATGGCCCCTTCGATAATGACCCGAGCGCTTTCCACGTTGGGTTCGAGATAATGCGAAAGTGGCCCCGGCATTTGTCCCAGCAATTGCTGGTTGCGGTAATAGGCCGAGAGATGGGAGAAAACCTCAACTGCGGGCTCGGGGGTACGAAAGTAGGGTATACGGGCCCGGGCGAAGGCCTCCCGCGCCGAGGCAACTTGTGTTTCGCCCATCCAACAGGCTAGCAGTGGCTTACAGTGCGCGGCGGAAAGGGCTATCAGCGCCTGTGCCGATTCGAGGGGCGCCGTCATGGCCTGTGGGGTGAGGATAGTCAGCACTCCGTCCACGTTCTCATCTTCGAGGCAGGCTTTCACCGCGTGGCGGTAGCGATCCGCTCCGGCATCGCCAATAATGTCGACCGGATTTCCGTGGGACCAATGCTGAGGCAGATGCTGATCAAGGTATTGAAGCGTGGCATCCTCAAGGGGCGCCAGGACCAGGCCCAAGTCTTCAGCCCGGTCAGCCGCCATGACGCCCGGGCCTCCGCCATTGGTGACGATGGCGAGCCGATTGCCGAATCGGCAGAAATTGAGCGATAGCGCCTTCGCTGCTGTAAAGAGTTGGGTGACGGTCTGCACACGCACCGCACCCACCCGGTTGAGTGCTGCATTGAACACATTATCGGCTCCCACCAGTGCAGCGGTATGTGAACGCGCCGCCTTTGCCCCCGCCGCATGGCGGCCGACCTTTACAACGATCACGGGTTTGAGCCGGGTCGCGGCGCGAAGCGCACTCATGAACCGGCGGGCATCCCGGATTCCTTCGATATACATCAGAATGCTCTGCGTGGCAGTATCAGCCACCAGATAATCAAGAATCTCCCCGAAATCGACATCGGTCGATGAGCCCATCGAGACGATGCTTGAAAAGCCTACGTCGTTGTTTTGCGCCCAATCGAGAATGGCGGTACAGAGCGCGCCGGACTGGGAGACGAACGCGATGTTCCCGCTGTTGGCTCCCCCTTTGTAAAACGTGGCATTGAGCCCGATCGAGGGGCGCATGATGCCCAGGCAGTTGGGGCCGACAAGGCGAATACCGAAAGCGCGGGCGGTGGCCAGCAATTGCTCCTCCAGGCGATCTCCTTCCTCCTGAAAACCGGCAGTAATGATGATCGCCGCCTTTACGCCCTCGTTGCCGCAGTTCTCGATGATGCCAGGCACTGTCTGAGGTGGCGTGGCAATCACAGCCAGTTCAACCGGCTCGTGAATCACACCGATGGAAGAATAGGCCGGTCTTCCCTGTACCTCGGGATATTTAGGATTGATGGGGTAGAGCGCCCCCTGAAAACCGCTTTTCAACATGTTTTCAAACACGACGTAGCCGACCTTGCCTGAGGTATTGCTTGCGCCGAATACGGCAACCGACCTGGGCGTAAAAAGGGGACTAAGGTAATGCTTGCTCATGATTCACAAATTCCTCCCATGCACACAAATCGAGATTTGAACATAACCTCCTTGCCAACTGGAAGGAGGCATCCAGATTGGCAGCAGCTCGAGGACCGAGGGGTTCTCCCAGTTCGAAGCAGTCTCCGCGAATTTCAATTAGATAAGCAGGAGGAGGAGGCCCATATAGGTTCAGATAGGCGTACAGGAGTGCTATTGGGCTCATCACGTGACTAGTGAAACTGACATCTTTGCGCGCAAGAAGCCGGGAAAAGGCGTAAGGTGGTACGCAGGAGATACTGGTGTCCACGAACAACACCCTTTCGCGGCTCTGCAGGTCCAAAGCATGCTCGATCTGGAGCTGAAAATCCGTGAGCAGCTCTACATTGGGCAAGTCAAGCGCTTCCAGGCGCTCTATCAGCAGGGGCCCCAGGGCATCGTCCCCCCGGCTGGGGTTGCCGTATCCGAAGACCAGTAGGGGAGGTGTTAAATCTGAAATGCGTGAGATCTTTAGGCTTCCCGGCTTCTCCGCCTCTTTGCTACACACCCCAAAAGTATGAGTCCGGCAAAGAGCATGGAGTAAACCTCTGGTTCGGGTACTACTTGAGCGACATTGACCAGGATGGCACCGCTATTGTTCAACCATTCGCCCCCATCCATTGTGCCGAGGAAAAGACGGGTGGCAGAAGATGGAATGGAAAATTGCTGTATTGTGCCGTCGGATGTCATCCCATCGCCAATAAAGAACACTTGCTTGAGCTCCGGCGACAGAGCGGTAAAATTCAGGCCAGTTGCCTCAAAGTCCAGTTTGGAAGGCGCCGGGGTCAAATCAGGTCTGCTGTCCGTCAAAAATACGCCAACCAGCGAATTGATCGGCGCCTTGATGTCCGATATCCCATTCTGGGCATCCTCCCCATGATCATAGAACAGGACGCCGTTATATACGTTACCGTCAATGGAACTGCAATTTGTTCCATCGCAGGTAGGAGTATTGCTAACGCCACCGGTAGCCCCTGTAAATGTCAATTTTCCGCTAGTTGCAAGGTTTAACCCGGTGACCTCTACCGGGGATTGATAAGGAGCCCGGTCAGGCAGGGCGGTTGATCCATCCGGCATTCCTGCCAGGTAAGGGTTGGCGGTTCCCGGGACAGAAACCGAAACAGCCTGTGCAAATCCTGAAAATAAGAATAGGAAGGCGTATGTAAGGATACCTGTAAACGAAGTAATTTTCATTTCACCACTCCTTTCTATTATTTGTCAAAGAGGTATCCATAACCATCTGCTGAACAGCAGCCGATCTATTTTTAGTATAAGAGAAATCATAGAGTTTTGATCCCCTTGCGCTTTCAAGCAGGGTGATAGGGTAAGTAAAGATCCTTGCTTGTATAGCCGCTCTTTTTCTTTCGTTAGTTATTCCGAGCAGTTCCAATGAGGGATAAAAACATTGCGATCGCCTTAATGTTGTTTTAAGTGGGAATCCCATTTCCAGATCGATAGTAGATAGTTAAGCGCGGTACCCCCCATCGGAATCCTTAATTATTCTCTTTACTCTTGCTCCTTCCGCATCCACCAGCTCCACTTCCAGCGGCATTTTTCCCAAGGCGTGAGTCGCGCAGGAAAGACAGGGGTCGAACGCGCGGATCGCTACCTCGATATAATTGAGCAAGCCTTCGGTAAGCTGCTGCCCGTCGAGGTATTGCAACGACACTTGGCGTATGGCTTCGTTCATCGCCTGATTATTATGCGTAGTGGCTACAATCAGATTGGCGCGCACGATCTGCTCGTCTTCGTTGATCCGATAGTGGTGGATCAATGTTCCTCGCGGCGCCTCGATTACGCCTACGCCACGCAGCTGTCGTTCCCCGATGTTCACCAGGTCGTCGCTCAGCAAATCGTCATCGTGCAATAGCTCCCGTATCGCCTCCGCAGAGTGGAGCATTTCGATCATGCGCGCCCAGTGAAAGGAGAGCGTGGCATGGGACGCACGCCCCCCGTCATATTCCTTGAAAATTTTGCGCTCGGCCTCCGCCAGAGGAGTAGGGATGAAATCGCAGTTGTTGACGCGCGCCAGCGGCCCCACCCTGTACCAGCCTTCCTCCCTGCCTTGGGAACGTATGAACGGAAATTTCATGTAAGACCATGACTTCACTTCTTCGTGGATGTAATCCCCGTAGTGGCTGTAATCCACGTGGTCGAAAATGGTCTGGCCCTTGTCATCTATAGCCCGGAGGTTCCCGTGATACAGGTCCATGGCCCCGTCTTCACGCACGAGGCTCATGAAACTCGAGCGGTAATAGCCAAAGTTGTTGTAAAAATCCTTATGCTCGCCATAAAGACGCTTGATAAGGTTCACTGCTTGCTGGCTCCAGCGCACAACCTGGTCTATCTCGGCGAGCAGCCAATCCCGATCTTCGCGAGATAAATTTTTGCTCATGCCGCCTGGAATCACGCCTGTGCCGTGTACGCGCTTGCCGCTCGTCATGCGGATGACTTCCTGGCCAAACTTGCGCAATCCGACCCCTTGCCTGGCGATATCGGGGAATTGCATGGCAAGACCGGCGATGTTGCGTTTCCCCACTTCCGCATCGAAGCCGAAGAGCAGGTCGGGAGAGGAGAGATGGAAAAAATGCAGCGCGTGCGATTGCAGCATTTGCCCCATGTGCATCAGGCGGCGCAGCTTGTCGGCCGCGGGGGGAGGCGCTGCCCCCACGATCACATCCATCGCCTTGGAAGCGGCAAGATTGTGACTCACCGGGCAAATGCCGCAGAGGCGCTGCACCAATACCGGTACTTCCGTATAGGGACGTCCCTGAATGAATTTCTCGAAGCCGCGAAATTCGACGATGTGAAAGCGCGCCTGCTGCACCCGGTTATCCTCATCCAGCAGGAGGGTCACTTTGCCATGACCTTCCACGCGGGTGACCGGTTCGATTACGATCCGCTTAAGCTTCTCTGGATTCGCGGCAGTTTCCAGTTCAGATGTCATCCGCTACTCCCATATTCCTTCCGACCGCTATTGGTGCAGGCAAGGGACAGCACAAGGGGAATATCCTAATCGTACCGGAGCGATTCATAACCGATCTCCGGCTCTCTTCCCTGGATCAGGGCAGTGAGAAATCTCCAGATCGCATCGGCAGGGGGAGGGCAGCCGTGCAGGAAATAATCCACTTTCACGACCTCGTAGATGGGATACACCTTGTCGAATGGAAGCGGCAACTCTGGATCGTTGGGTATCTGCTTGCCTTCTGTTCCAGAGTCATACAAATACACCTCCTGAAAGCAGTCCCACAAATCGATATTGTTGCGCAGCGCTGGAACGTTACCCGTGATCGCGCAGGAGCCGATTGCCACCAGCACGTTGCAATTCTCGCGGAATTCCTTAAGCACCCGGGCATTCTCGGCATTGCTGACCCCGCCTTCGACAATGCCGATATCGCACGGACCGCAATGCTTGATATCCGTGAAGGGAGTGCGGTCGAATTCGACCATCTCCATAAGATCAAACAGCCGCTCGTCGATATCGAGCAGTGAGGTATGGCAGCCGAAACATCCTGCCAGGGAACAGGTCGCGATGCGAATCTTGGGTTTTTCATCCGCCATCCGGTCCATCCTCAGACTCGACTCGCTTCTGCTGCTCCAGATGGAATTCGCGCAGCGTCTTCTGATCGAATATCCGCTGCCCTATGGGTACAGTATAACCTTTGCGTTTGATCAGAATAGCGCCGGTGGGGCAAACATGCGCGGCCTTGTCGGTTACCGCCATGTCGGTGTCGCCCAATCTGCCGCTTTCGGAATTGACCGCAAGATGAGAATCTATGCCTCGCCCTGAAATGCCGAACACGTTCTTTTTATCGATATCGCGGCTGGCGCGAACGCAGAGCTCACACAGAATGCAGCGATTGAGATCGAGAAAAATGTCGGGATGCGAAGCATCCACCCTGCGAGGGGGGTAGAAGTGCATGAAGTGAGGGCTTTGCATGCGAAGGTAGTAGCCGGCCGCCTGCAACTGGCAATTTCCCGTCGCTTCGCAAGCCGGGCAGATGTGGTTGCCTTCGACGAACAGCATCTGCACCAGCGCCCTGCGATCCTCATTCAGCTCGGGCGTATCGTTGATCACCACCATGTCGGGGGAAGCAGGCATGGTGCAGGATGTGACGTTACGTCCATTGGCCTCCACTACACACAACTTGCAGCTGCCGTGGGGTTTGAACTCGGGATCATGGCAAAGGTGGGGAATATAAACCTTGGCTGCGAGCGCCGCATCCATGATGGTCTGCCCCTCGGTGAACGGCACTGTCTTTCCGTCGATCGTAATGGTGCTGGTCATGGCAAGTGGGCCCATGGATCGTCTCTGCCGGTGATCCTGCGCGCTGTCGCCAGTGCGGCATCCAGATCGAATGCGGGTTCGAAGGACAGGCTGGTGAGCTTTTGCTCGTAAGCGCCGGGAAATTTTTCCAGCATATCCAGCACCGGATTCGGAGCCGTATGTCCCAGTCCGCAATGGCTCATGGTTCTCATGAGATGTCCCAAATGCTTCAGTTCTTCGAGATCCGAGGCCGTGCCATGACCGTCTGCAATTTTATCCACGAGCTTT